>JAYTHK010000196.1:0-34038 GCA_043732665.1 Cytophagales bacterium
CCAAAAACATCTTTTCAGCCTCCTGCAAACTAAGAGTGATGGTATCTTTATATTGGGCATTTACAATATTAGTTACCAATACAAGTAATAAAATGAACACTTTTTTCATAGTACAATGAATGAGTTGGAGAAAAGTAGGTTTTTAGTTGTGCAACCTATCTTTGCCTAAAGCTAAGGCCGAAGTTAGGGAGTAATTCTGTATTAAATTTGAGCAAGAAATAGTTTGCAAGATACAAACGTACGTGTAGGTTTTTTTTAGTATAATTTATAAATTGTCTATGAAAATTATTGTAATACATTATAGTAATAATTTTCATAGACAATTTTTACATCCTTTCAATTACGATGGAAGACGCTCCACCACCACCGTTGCAAATTGCAGTTACTCCAATTTTAGCATTGTTTTTTTTAAGTACATTAATTAATGTAGTAATTATTCGAGCTCCAGAGCAACCAATTGGATGTCCCAGAGAAACCGCACCGCCCCAAATATTTACTTTTTTCGGGTCTAGATTTAATTTTTGATTATTAACTAAAGATACCACTGCAAAGGCTTCATTTATTTCGTAAAAATCTACTTTGTCTGCGGAAATACCTGCATTTTTTAAAGCTTTTGGGATTGCGATAGAAGGAGAGGTGGTAAACCATTTCGGCTCTTGTGCTGCATCTGCAAAACCAATAATTTTAGCAATTGGCTTTAAACCTAGAGCCTCTGCTTTTTCTTTACTTATCAGAACAAGTGCAGCAGCGCCATCATTCAAAGAAGAAGCATTGGCAGCGGTTACAGTTCCGTCTTTTTCGAACACAGGTTTTAGCGTTGGGATTTTATCAAAATTTACTTTTGTGTATTCTTCGTCTTTCGTTACCCAACTACTTTCTTTGCCTTTTTGTGTAATTTCTACAGGAATAAGTTCATCTGCAAAAGTATTTTGGTCCCAAGCGGCGGCGGCACGTTTGTAGGATTCTATAGCGTAAGCATCCTGCATTTCACGAGATATTTTTAGCTCTTGTGCTGTATTTTCTGCGGCATTACCCATGTGGTAATCGTTGTATACATCCCACAAGCCATCCTTAATAATTCCGTCTACGATAGTGCCATTGCCAAGCTTATAGCCATTTCGTGCTTTATCCATATAATAGGGCACGTTTGACATACTTTCCATGCCACCTGCTATCACCACGTCAGAATGTCCAAGTAATATACTTTGCGCCGCATACATAATAGCTTTGGAACCAGAAGCACAAACTTTATTAATAGTAGTACATTCTACTTCGTAGCCTAATCCTGCATAAATAGCGGCCTGTCTTGCGGGAGCTTGCCCGATATTGGCAGTAAGCACATTTCCCATAATTACTTCTTGAACTTCTTTTATGTCTATACCCGCTTTTGCTATAGCACCTTTGATAGCCACAGCGCCAAGTTGCGGAGCCGAGAGTGTAGATAGACTGCCACCAAAACTTCCAATAGGAGTGCGGACTGCAGAGAGAATGTATACTTCTTTCATAGTGATAAATTTAAACTATTAATATAAAGCAATGATTAACTTCCTAATCTTCGAAAGGAAAGAAAAATTAATTTTAAATCAATATAAGGATTGTAGTCTCTGGCGTATAAAAAATTCTTTTGGGTTATACGAATACTATCTTTTATTTCTTTTTCTAAAATAGGCGTAATAATGCCTTTTTTTATTGATGGTAGTTTTATTTGAAGGTTTTGAGTAAATCCTACCCATGAATATTTTCCAATGAGTACATCTATAATATTTCTCAAAAAGCCAATGGGTTTTGATGTAAACCACATGATAATAGGGGAGAGAGGCAATAAGGTTAGTCCTACTAAAACATCTAGAATTCTCTTACTACGTATGTTTTCTTCTTTGATAATATTCAACTGAATATTTAAGGTATAAAAATCTCCTTTTTTATTTTTAGAACTACTTCCTATAATGTACTCACTTCCTTCAGCCACTATCTTATATTCTACATTCCTATCGAATGTCCGGGTCATGCATTCAATGATATAATGTGCGGGGATGTCTTTCGAGCAAAAAACTATTTCGTCGATTTTGTGAATCAAAATAATTTCATTTAGCTGCGGTGTATCACCAAGATAAAATTGTGAATGAATAGCTTCTTGGCTGGGGTTTACGTATCCTGCTATCTCTAACAAATAGTTATTTTCATGAAGCAGTTTTATGATTCGATTACTCTCCTCTGCTTTCCCAATTACCAAAATCTTCTTTTTACTTTCTCCCAGACTTATTGTTTTGTAACGAAAGAAATTTAAAATGGAACGAATGCCCAGCATAGAGGCAATGCCATAAGCAGCTCCAAGTAAAATCATGGCTCTTGAAAAACGATACTCATCGATAAAGTTAGATAGAAAAGAGATTACGATAGTTCCTATGAGTATTCCTCGCAATATGCGATGCGGTTTTAGATTTTTGCTATATCCCGAATTAAAATAAACGGACAGCAACCAAAAAAGAATATAGGAAGGTACTACCCATGTCATGAATTCTAGTGGAAATTTTCCAGGCTCTCTTTTGTACGTATTCTCCCAAAAGGTTTTTATAAAATAAATTCCTAGATATATGGTTGCCGCATCTGTAAAAGGCAATGCGGATTTCTCAATAAACTGCGCTCCTAAGGCTATCGTTGCTCTTAGATAAATAGCGATGTTGATGAGGAACGAAAACACGCCAGCATGTTTTTGCGAAAAATGTTTTTGCGCAAAAATAATCATGGCTTTGTAAAAAACAAAAACGTAATTGATACTTGTTTTTTTAGTACTTTCTCCTTTGTAATGAATTATTCTAGTTTCTGGGAAGTAATAATTCTGATAACCACCTTTTATAAGGCGATAAGAAAGATCTATATCTTCGCCATACATGAAAAAAGTTTCGTCAAGTAATCCCACTTTATCTAAGGCAGATTTTCGCATGAACATATACGCACCCGAAAGTATTGTAACTGGATTCGTTTCGTCTTCGTCTAGGTATCCAAGATGGTAATTGCCAAGTTTTTTGGACTTCGGAAACAATGCGGCGAGCCCAAACACCTTATAAAAAGCTACCCAAGGAGTAGGTAAGCCTCGTTTTGATTCAGGTAGAAATTCCCCAGCACCGTCCAGCATTTTTACTCCTAGTCCTCCAGCGTCCGGATGACGATCCATGAACTCAATACATTTGCTGAATGTGTTTTCTTCTACTATAGTATCGGGATTTAGTAAAAGAATATATTCTCCCTTTGCCACACGTATGGCTTGGTTATTTGCTTTTGAAAAACCTACGTTTTCTTTGTTGTCTATGAGGGTTACAAATTCAAAATTTTTCTTCACCATCTCGACAGAACCGTCTACCGAGTTGTTGTCTACTACAAACACTTCTGCATCTATCCCCTCAATTGCTTTTTTGACGGAAATAAGCGCCTGTTCCAAAAAATGGTAGACGTTGTAGTTTACAATAATAATCGATAACTTTTTCAATGAAAAAGGGTTACGTATGGTATATAACAAATATAATTAATTATTGTAAAATTCATATAATTACGATCATAAATACCTATCATTAGCTTCTAAAAAAGTAATAAACACGGTTTATTACACAAAAAAGACTCATTTCGCTCCTTTCAAAATTCTAAAAAAAACATATTGCCATAAAGTTGGATGGTACCAGAGATTTGAAGATCTGTTTGGAGTAACTTTTTCTTCAAGTGTCCCATTCGTAAAATTTCTTAGTACTTCGGCAAATAATTCCACACCTACAGCAAATTGCAGATAGGGATAGGTGGTAAAATTGTCCACTCGTTCTGGTGCGATAATACCCTGTGCTAATATCCCCCCTGTATCTATTCCAGTGTCTATATAATGAATGGTTACTCCGCAGTGCGCTTTATCGTTCATGGCCATAGCCCAGTAGGCGCCATGCACTCCACGATAGAGTGGCGTGATTCCTGCGTGGATATTTATGAACCGTGCATTTATAGAGTTGATGACTTCTTTGGAAATAATTCTAGTGCCGTTGACGATCACTAAGTCTGGGTTTAGGTCTTGTAAAAACTGAATCGTTTCTTTGTTATTCACAGAAGAAACGTATTTGATTTTCTCAGATGGAATATCACTATCCGTTAAAGCGTATTTAATTAAAATTTGCTTTTTTCTGCCAAAAGACAAAAGGCGTAATGCTTTTGCTACAAACAGCATGAAAAGGAGTTGCCCTGTCACATTGAAAATCCCTGTTTTTTTAATACGTCTTTTTAAAATGAGCATTTTAGAAACAGGTTCTTCAATAATCACAGTAGTAATTGTAAATTCTTTTGAAATTCTAGCGTACACGATATTGGTGAGATCGCAGGCTGTTGCCATCATTACGATATTTTTGGTTTGGCTATTTTTGTTCATAAATAGTATTTGCCAATTCTTCCATATTCAAACTCGCCATGTCGTATTTTTTTTTCAATACTAAATAATATTCTAAAATTGATTTTAGAAAGGCACAGTTTTCTGTTGTATAAGATCCGAAATTATGAGGGTGCCACCACAAATGAAAGGTCTTATTTTCTTGAGCTGCCGCCAACATGTCTTTTTTTATTCTATTTAATTTCAGTCCTTCAAAGGCTTTTAACTTTGGAGAATAAGGTCTTAAAAATCTGCTCGAAGGGAGATTGATAAATTGGCTGCCTTCGTTAATTTTGAAAATATCATGCACATGATGACCAGAAATATTAAGGTAGGAATCGAGAAGTCTTAGCGACCTTCTGTAGATATTTTCCTCCTCACGGTTTCGGGGTTCATACAGCCATGAATTTTCATTGCCTCGGTATATCTTTATGTTATGATTTTTTAAAACATTCAGATAGTCCTCGTTAAACTGATTTCTAGGAAATACAATACTTTTTATTTCCACTCCATTTTTCTGAGCTACTTCCACTGCCTTAGCAATGTCTGTGTTAAACTCTTCTATAGTCTGCCCTTCTTCGAGGCAGTAGTAGTGAGAATAGGTATGCGTGCTTATTTCTTGAAAAGGTGTAGACTGTATTTTTTTTATCAGATCAAGTCCAAAATGATAAGGGTCGGACAACTCATTTTCTCCTAATGTTTGTATCGTAGGATAGGGAGCGTAACGTTCATTTTTATAGGTAGGAAACTTATTTGGCAAATCAGACTGTAAGGTTGTTTTGTTATCATAGAACAAAAACCCCACAGTAGCCCATGTCGCATGGATCTCATATTCTTTGAAAAGGTTTAATAATAGAGGAATAGCTTTTCGTGCACCAAGAATACTCGCACCATAATTTTCTATTGTTCTGTGATCACGTACCCCCCAAAAGAGTTCAAAATCCAGTGATATAGTAAAAGCGGGAAACAACGGCATTTTATTTTCTATGTTGCTGTAAATTTAAGAAATGTAAGGGAGAAAGAAAAGAACTAGCATAGAACTATTAGTACAAACGATTGATCTATGCTTTATCGACTAATTAAAATTTTTAGTGCTTCCTTTATACTGTTATGGCTAATACTAATTAGGTTGGATTCGTCACAATATTTGCTGCCACTGGATTGTTGTGTATATAATCCATTTTTTGGTAAAATACTTCAGGAGAATAAACTTCAATCGGATGATTTGTTTCTTGAATTCAAATAATAAATATTTTGCATATCCTCAGTTGCAGTTGTTTTTGTTCGGCCAGAGGCCTTACAAATATTAGTCACTCGGCGTTGCCAAACGACTGCCTTTCGGGTTTAGACGAGTGAAGAAGAACGTTTATTAGATATATCCTGATTAGTATACCTTAGAAATATATTTCCATGAAACATGAAATTTCATTTTGGGGTCATCTTCATATACGCATAAATGGATATAGCATCAGCCATCCACGAAGTACCTGAGCCATTACGACTCATAGGTAAATTCCTGGAGAATGAATTCCACATTTTCATGCTACTATCCATTTTAATTAAGTTCATAGAACTATCTTTTTCTGATTTACTCATATTACCAATCTGATGACCCCCATGCTGAGCAATTACGTTAGGAATATATACAAGAGTATACAAAAAAATCATAATAGGATAAAAAAATATAGCCTTATTTATTTGTATTTTTCAAATTATTTAAGGGGTGAATAAAAGTGTTATTTTATATTATTAACGAAACCTATAGTATTCATCTATAGGTTTCATTATCTGTAATTACTTATTTCATTTTCATATCTTTTCCTTCCTTTTTCATAGAAAGACAATGATAAGCACAAGCACCGTATTGTTTATAGTTTTCATGTACGACTACAACGGTTTCCCCTTTCGAGTTTTTTACTTCACAGGTTCCACTCAAAGGAGGAGATACAGTCCATTTTTCGTCTGGAGTTTTTGCATAGTGTGAAACAAAACTCCCATTCTTCTCTGCCTTTCCAAGTTTTTTACCTGTCTTAGCATCCACCAAATTTCCCTCGCTATCAACATGGGCAATTTTTATACCTGCGGCATCTTTGATAACTCCCTCTTTGGTTACCCAACCAAGATGTTTTCCATTAGGGGACAAAACTTTACCATCCTCTCCTACAAGACCATAAGGATGTTTATAATCCTGAGCATTCGATACTGACATTGCTAATACTACTCCCAGCATTGCTAATACTATTTTTTTTATTGTTTTCATAAATTTTATTTTAAATTTTTAATACTAAATGTCTTACAAATATATTCTCACTATTATCTTTAAGAATGACAACTATTACCCTATAAAATGAGATAAATCATTTTATAGGGTAAAGGAAAATTAATGCACATGTTGTTGCTGATGCAATATTGCCATTTTCTGACATTCCTGAGCACATTTTCTGCATGCCTCAGCACAAATTTTACAATGCTCCATGTGAGAATGCTTATCGCATTCTTCTGCACATCTGTTGCAGTATTCAGCACAAATACCGCATACATCTCCAGAATGTTCACTGCCTAGCGTCATCATTCTGGCAGCACTGAAACACATTTGGGCGCATTCTCTTTCTAACTGGATACATTTTGTTAACATCTTTACATCGGCTTCTTTTAAACATTCAGAAGCACAATGATCGCATTGGGTAGCACATTCTAAACATGTATCAATGCAAGATTGAAATTTTTCGTGACTCATTTTGTTTGATTTTGATTTGTAACTGAATTATTGAGTAATAAAGGTGACGTTCTATAAACCGGTATGTATTGCAGAATCATTTTAATAAGTTACATCATTCATACTCGGGTTGTTAATATGTTATGTTTATTCTCGAAAAAATACATAAGTAAGAAATAGTTGCATATTTTTTCACTTTCAACATACTGGCATTGATAACAATAACAATGGTACTAACGGTCATCAAAACTGCATCCGTGGCTGGGCTAAGCAAGATACCTTGTTTATACAAAATGCCAGCTGCTAATGGCAATGCCACAATATTATATCCAGTTGACCAAATTAGATTTTGAATCATTTTTAGGTAAGTGGCTTTGCCAAATAAAATAAGACTCACGATGTCTTTGGGATTACTCTTTACCAAAACAATGCCCGCTGTTTCTGCTGCAATATCACTGCCAACCGCAATGCCCATGTCTGCCTGTGCCAAAGCAGGTAAGTTGTTTACGCCATCGCCCGTCATAACTACAAATTCTTCTTTGCTTTGTAGTTCTTTAATTTTTTCTAATTTTTGATGAGGCAATACTTCGGCCATAAAACTATCCATTTCCAATGTTTTGCTCACGCTTGCTGCTACTTTATTATTATCGCCTGTAAGTAATATTGATTTGATATTATTTTCTTTTAAAATTTTAATAGCTTTCACTGATTTAGGTCTTATCTCATCCGACAAAGCAATGTATCCTGCCAATTGATAATTACAAACACAACCGTTTCCGCATCACTGACGGTGAAACCATCTGGAAGTATAATGTTGTTTTCTTTTAAATATCCCGGACTAACCACTACTATCTTTTTGCCTTCTACTGTAGCTTCAACACCTTTACCTGTAATAGCGTTAAAATTTTCTGTTGCTGGAATAGTGATAGATAAATCTTTTAATTTTTGAAGAATACCCATTGCAATGGGATGTTCGGATTTTTGCTCTAGTGCAGATGCCAAGCGAATGATTTCATTTTCATTTAGGTCTTTTTGTAATGAAATAGTTTTTGATACTTCAAATTTCCCTACGGTAAGTGTTCCTGTTTTATCAAATACAATTGTGGTAATTTTTCTCGCATTTTCAAATGCAGTTCTGTTCTTAATTAATAATCCGTTTTTCGCTGATAAAGCGGTTGATTTTGAAACTACTAAAGGCACTGCTAAGCCGAATGCATGTGGGCAACAAATAATATTACAGTAACCATTCTTTCCATAGCAAACGCCAAAGATTGTCCTGTTAGATACCAATATAAAAATGTAGCTATGCCGGAAACCATGGTAATTACGGTTAATCATTTTGTAGCGGTATCTGCCAGCAAATGAGTTTTACCTGCAGTCGCTTGGCAAAGCCGAGTGACAACTATTGGCGAGTCCTCTGGCCGAGTAAGGAAAACTGAATTTGAATATACTAAAAAAAATACCGTATCCTACCTTATGCTTCTTTACATAAGTACTGATCGAGACTAGTTATTTTTGTCGTGAATTAATCGGCTTGAGGCCTCACAAATAAATGCCAATAGGCGTTGCCAAGAGACTGCCTTTCATACGATGATTGAAAGTAAGCGAAACACAGTATTCAAAAAATCATCCTAATCTTTCAATCAAACTAATCAGCGAACCTAATCGTCGTCCCCAAAATTAAACAGCTTGCCTTTATTTTTTATAACCAAAATTGTAACAACAATATAAAGTATAAAAGAGGTTACAAATACTACCAAAGCAGTACCATTGCTCACCCAATGTTCTACCCAAAAAATATATTCTACAACCATCACTCCGATTCCGACCAACAATAAAGCGATGGAAGAAATTCGTATAATTATTCTATTTAATCTACCTTCCGCCTTTGGATCCATTACAAAAAATTTAGCTTACCTATACTTGATACAAAATAATTATATAAATTCATAAATCCGAGTACGAATTTATATAATCATTCCTGCGCCAACTGTTTCATTTGAAAACTCATCTATAAGAATCAGCGAGCCTGTAGAACGGTTTGTATTATAACTGTCATAAAACAATGGACTAGCGGTTTTTATAGTAATACGGGCTATATCATTCAATGCAACCTCATTGTTGTCGGTAATCTTTTCAAACGTACTGATATTCAATTTGTATTGAACTTCCTTCACAATACACTTCGTATCTTTTGTCGTATGTTTTACAAGGTATTTTCCTCCTGGTTGAAGTTTTTTATCGGTCAGCCAACAAACCATTACTTCTATATCTTGAGACACTTTAGGCATGCTGTCCGCTTTCACAATCATATCTCCACGACTAACGTCAATATTGTCTTCCAACAAAAGAGTAACCGACATAGACGGCAAAGCTTCCTCCAAAGAACCATTCAGCGTGTCTATTGATTTTATTTTTGTTTTTATAATGGAAGGCAAAACCACCACTTCGTCGCCTGGTTTTAAAACGCCTCCTTCAATTCGTCCTGCATATCCACGATAATCGTGAAACTCTGTAGTATGTGGGCGAATCACGTACTGTACGGGAAAACGCCCGTCCGTAAAATTATGGTCCTCGTCAATATTTACGGTTTCGAGTGTACGCAACAGTGTCTCTCCTTTATACCACTTCATATTTTCAGAAGGATCTACCACGTTGTCTCCAAGCAAAGCAGATATCGGAATAAATTTAATATCAGGTACTGCTAAACCTTTTGCAAATTTTGAGTAATCCGCTTTGATAGATTCAAACGCTTCTTGACTAAAGTCTACAAGATCCATTTTATTCACACAAACCACAAGATGTTTGATCTGTAAAAGAGACGCGATGATAGAATGACGTCGAGTTTGTTCGATCACACCTTTACGTCCGTCAATAAGAATAATGGCCAAGTTTGCGGTAGAGGCACCTGTTACCATATTTCTAGTATACTGAATATGTCCAGGCGTATCAGCAATGATAAATTTTCTTTTTGGTGTAGCAAAATAACGATACGCAACATCAATAGTTATCCCTTGTTCTCTTTCAGAACGAAGTCCATCGGTAAGCAGAGAAAGGTCTATGTAACCTTTACCTTTTCTATTGCTTGCTTCTTCAATAGCTTCCATCTGATCTTCAAAAATTGATTTAGAGTCAAACAGCAATCTTCCTATAAGCGTACTTTTTCCATCGTCCACACTACCCGCAGTAGTAAAGCGAAGTAAATCCATGTTAAGGTAATTGTCAGTATCTATTAATTCTGTCATTTTTAGTAATGTTTGAATGTTTAAAGTTGAAGGTTGAAAGTTTAAATCGTTCTTCATTAACAACTAACAACCAATAACTAGCAACTATATTAAAAGTATCCTTGTTTTTTTCTATCTTCCATGGCAGCTTCCGAGCGCTTGTCGTCTGCTCTAGTACCACGTTCTGTTTGTCTTGCAGCCGCTACTTCTTTGATAATGTCGTCTAAGTTATCCGCGGTAGACTCTACTGCTCCTGTACAAGTCATATCACCCACTGTACGAAAACGAACAATTTTTTCTTCGTATTTTTCGCCTGGCAATAAGGTGATAAAATCAGATTTTGCAAGCAGCATTCCTTTTCTATCCACTATTACTCTATTATGTGTATAGTAAAGATTAGGAATTGGAATGTTTTCATAGGCAATATATTGCCATACATCCATCTCCGTCCAGTTAGAAATAGGAAATACGCGAAAGTGTTCGCCTAAGTGTTTTTTTCCATTAAAGATGTTCCAAAGTTCAGGACGTTGGTTTTTTGGATCCCACTGACCGAACTCATCTCTGTGCGAGAAAAATCTTTCCTTTGCTCTTGCTTTTTCTTCGTCTCTTCTGGCTCCTCCAAAACAAGCATCAAACTTAAACTCTTCAATCGTTTCCAAAAGAGTAACAGTTTGTAAAGAGTTACGACTAGGGTTAAGTCCTTTTTCTTCTACCGCAGTACCTTTATTTATCGAGTCTTGTACGTAACGAACAATTAATTTTGCTCCTACTATCTCTGCCAATTCATCACGGAAATCTAATGCTTCCTGAAAATTATGACCAGTATCAATATGGACCAAAGGAAAAGGTATTTTAGCTGGACCAAATGCTTTTTGAGCAAGCTTCACTAAACATATAGAATCTTTACCTCCGGAAAAAAGTAATGCAGGTTTTTCAAACTGTGCAGCTACTTCTCTCATAACGTAAATGGCTTCCGCTTCTAGCTGTTTCAAGTGTGTCAGATGGTGACTCATATTTTTATTAATTATTAATTAATTATTTGTTATTAATTATGAGTTAGTATTAGAATTCATAATTTAAAATTCAAAACTCATAATTGAATCTTTATTCTTTTGTAAATCGCTTCCAAAATTTCATTCTTACATTCTTCCAAACTTTTTTGGTCGGTGTGTACTTCTATTCCCGGATTTTGAGGCGCTTCAAAAGGCGCATCTAAACCTGTAAAATTTTTTATTTCTCCGTTGCGTGCTTTTTTATATAAGCCTTTCACATCGCGCTGTTCACATACCTCAAACGGAGCGTTGATATACACTTCGAAGAAATCACTTTCTCCTATAATATTTTTAGCAATTGTACGAATCTCTTTCGTTGGACTGATAAAGGAACAAATCGTAATAAGTCCTGCATTCATAAATAGTTTTGAAACTTCTGCCGCACGGCGAATATTTTCAAATCGATCAATCTCAGAAAATCCTAGATTATTATTAATACCAGTCCTAAGATTATCGCCGTCTAGCAATTGAGTTAGACGTCCTTTTAGATGCAATTCATTTTCCAACGCTCGAGCTAAAGTGCTTTTACCAGAGCCTGACAAGCCCACCATCCAAACGACAAGCGATTTTTGCTTTAATAAAATCGCTTTATCACTTCTGTTAAGAATGGTCTCAAATATGGGATGAATATTGTTACTCAACTTTATAATTAATTCAGTTAAACGCTACTTTTTTTAATCTCTACTAACCTAATAAAGATTACCTACTTAGTATTCTTTGAATAAAGAAGAGTAAAGTTACTAAAAATCACACAAAAAATAATCATTTGTTTACTTTTATATATATTTGAAAGCTAAACCATTCAAAATGCAAGAATTGAAAAACTCTACTGATTCAGTAGATATTGAGAAGTTATCCAAGATAGCAAAAGACGCTGGTGCAAAAATTATGGAAATATATGCCTTCAATGACTTTTCTGGCATCGTAGATTTTAAAGCAGACAATTCGCCTCTTACGCTTGCCGACAAAGAGGCGAATAAAATTATCGAAGCAGGGCTGAGAGCATCACATACCTTCCCAATCATTTCCGAAGAAGGTAAAAGTGTTCCTTACGAACTCAGAAGCGGTTGGAAGGAATTCTGGCTCGTCGATCCTTTAGACGGTACGAAAGAGTTTATTAAACGCAATGGAGAATTCACCGTAAATATTGCTTTTCTAAAAAATAACAAACCTGTGATCGGCATTATCTATGCGCCAGTGTTGGATATTTTGTATGTGGGCATTGTAGGAAAAGGTGCCTATAAAATTGAATCGGGAATCAAATCCGACATTAAAACGAACCAAAAAAAAACGAAATTAATCGCTATTGGAAGTCGTTCACATGCTTCGTCTGAAGATGAATCTGTCTTGCAAAATTATGACATTGTCAACAAAACTTCGATTGGCAGTTCTCTGAAATTTTGTATGCTGGCCGAAGGCAAAGCCGATCTTTATTTCCGAAGCGGCCCAACAATGGAATGGGATACCGCTGCAGGCCAAGCTATACTGGAAGCTGCTGGAGGTAAAATGTACAACCAATTGGGAGGCGAATTTGTATACAACAAAAAATCGTTGCTAAATGGCGGTTTCTTGTGTACAGGTTGGAATTAATTTATTGGTTTTATAAAAATAAAAAGTATAACTTAATGAAGTTATCATTAATTGTCTTTTTCGTTTATGAATATAAAAGTTTCTGTTTTATTGGTTCTAGTGGTGGTTTTTTCTTCGTGTAGAAAAGAATATGTATTGTTAAATCATTCATCTTCACCAAGGGAAGAAGTAGCTGGAAATCAAAAAGAGAACTCTGAAAACCTTGTAGAAACCATAGTAGGTGGAGCAAGAGGAGTTTCAGGAATAACTTCAAAAAGAAACGAAGACAATTTCAGCACAAAAGAAATAACCTCAAAAGAGGAAAGTGAAATCGAAAACCAAAAAGCTACTGCCATATCTTTTTTAGCGCTAAAAAAAGATATTAAGAGAATCAAAAAAATAAAGCGCGAAAAAAAAGAAATGAACCCTACGCTTTCAAGGGCTTTATGGATGACTATTCCAGGAGGATTAGCTGTAATATTAGGAATTGCACTCTACAGCGTGGCTCCTACAGGCTTGTTCATATTTGCCTTTAGTCTTGTATTCTTAGTTGGTTTTGTTTCGTTGATTCTATACTGGGCTAATCCGAAACCGAAGATGTAAGTTGAGACTTCTTCTTGTAGGTATATGTTTTTTAGTTTAGAAAAAAGAGTTTAAAGTATAAAAAATAGCATAAACTTTACACTTCAAACTCTTTTTCTAAACTTCCTTAAAACTCCAGAATTGTTTTCTCAATAATCGTACAACACTCCTCCATTTGTTCCTCGTTAATAACCAATGGAGGCGCAAAGCGAATAATATCACCGTGAGTAGGCTTAGCAAGCAATCCGTTGTGCATCAAATTTACACACAAATCCCAAGCAGTTCGTCCATCGTTGGTTGGTTTTATAACAATGGCATTGAGTAATCCTTTGCCACGCACCAATGTAACATAAGCTGATTTTGCTTTCATTCCATTCATTCGACTACGAAAAATCTCCCCCATTTGAGCTGCATTTTCGATAAGCCCTTCCTCTTTTATTACTTCTAGTGAAGCTACTGCTACCGCTGCTGCTATAGGATTTCCGCCATAAGTAGAGCCGTGCTCTCCTGGTTTTATAGTCAACATAATTTCGTCTCTGCAAAGCACAGCAGATACGGGATAGGTACCCCCAGATAATGCTTTGCCTAAAATAAGCATATCTGGTTTCACATTTTCATGATCAGAAGCCAATAGCTTTCCTGTACGACCAATGCCAGTTTGTATTTCATCCATCATCAGAAGGACATTGTGTTTTTTACAAAGCTGTTCTGCTTTTTTCAAATACCCGCTGCCTGGCACAAACACCCCCGCTTCTCCTTGGATAGGCTCAACCCAAAAGCCACAAACATTTGGATTTTTAAGTGCTGTATCTAATGCTTCCACATCATCATAAGGAATCACTTGGAAGCCAGGCATAAATGGACCGAAATTAGTCCTAGAATCAGGATCTGTAGAAGCAGAAATAATACCGATCGTGCGTCCGTGGAAATTTCGTTCTACCGCCACAATTACAGCTTGATTCGTAGGAATTCCTTTTTTAGTATACCCCCATTTTCTTGCCAACTTGATAGCCGTTTCATTGGCTTCAGCGCCAGAATTCATCATCAATACTTTTTCGTATCCAAAATACTCACAGATAAATTTCTCAGCTTCTCCTAAACGATTGTTGTAAAAAGCTCTTGAAGTAAGTGTAAGTGTTTTAGACTGTTCGACGAGCGCATTTATAATTTTCGGATGACAATGTCCTTGGTTTACGGCACTATAAGCAGATAGAAAATCAAAATATTTTTTACCTTCTACATCCCATACATACACGCCTTCCCCTTTAGCCAATACTACAGGCAGTGGATGGTAATTGTGTGCACCATATTGGTCTTCCATCTCTATTGCTTTCAGCGTCGCACTAACAGTATTTTGTATCATCCTATTCAAATTAAAATTTAAGTAAAGGTAAAATTAATAAAATCCTTTCAGTTTTCTTTCTTTAGAGCTGTATTTAGTTGATAAGCTTGGGTTTCAGCCTATACTAGCACAGGCTAAATTGGTCCATCAAACTGCTGAAATATAGTTGAATTCTCTTACCTACGTTGTCAACATTTATTTCTATCTTTAGGTGATTAAAATCTAACGATCATCTAATAATGCAGACCATAGCGATAGATAAAGTATATTATTTAGTATTCTTCTTGCCTTTGTGTTAGAAATTGGTTGTTAGAATAGACATAAAATCAATCGTGCGCTTCACCTTCTCCCAAACAAGACAAAGCAAAACGTAGATAAAAAATATTATGAAGAGGATTATAATTGCTATAGACGGATACTCGGCATGCGGAAAAAGCACCACTGCCAAACAAGTGGCGGCTAGACTTGGATACAGTTACATTGACTCTGGCGCCATGTACAGAGCTACTGCCTTGTATTTCAACCAACATTATATCAATATAACTGACCCTACTGCGATACTAAAAGCGTTAGAAGAAACGCATGTTAGTTTCCATTTTAATGAAAAACTCCAAAGAAGCGAAACCTATCTGAATGGATTGAATGTAGAAGATGAAATTAGAAAAATGTTCGTCTCCAACTTGGTGAGTGAAGTAAGTGCTATACCAGAAGTAAGGAAGCACATGGTGCATCTTCAACGCAAAATGGGCAAGAAAAAAGGAGTGGTGATGGATGGAAGAGACATCGGAACCCAAGTATTTACTGATGCGGAATTGAAAATATTTATGACGGCAGATATGGAAGTTCGTGCAGCGCGCCGGCAACAAGAATATTTATTTAAAAAACAAGTAGTAGACTTAAACGACGTACTTGAAAATTTAAAAAAGCGAGACTTAATAGATACCACAAGAGAAGAAGGCCCGTTAAAAAAAGCAGACGAAGCTTACGAAGTGGACACTACTTATATTACAGTAGAAGAACAGGTAGATTATATTCTTAATCTTGCCACCTCAAAAATTATTGAAAATTTACATACTGTTTCAAATATATGAATGTAGCGATAGATAAGAACTCAGGTTATTGCTTTGGAGTAGAGTTTGCGATTCAAATGGCCGAAGACGAGATTTCTAATGGAGAACAACTATACTGCCTTGGCGACATCGTTCACAATAGTATGGAAGTAGAACGACTCACAAAAAAAGGGCTGAAGATAATAGACAAGGAAGATCTTAAAAATCTCCATGATTGCAAAGTGCTTATACGAGCACACGGGGAGCCTCCTGAGACTTATCAATTGGCTCTTAAGAACAATATTGAATTAATTGACGCGTCTTGTCCTGTAGTGCTAAAACTTCAAAACAGGGTGAAGCATGCTTTCGATACAATGGAAGTGAAAAACGGACAGATTGTAATCTATGGTCAGGTGGGGCACGCAGAAGTTATTGGACTCACGGGTCAAACATTAGACAAAGCCATCATTATTACAAATGAAAACGATTTGGAAAAAATAGACTTCGAAAAACCTGTTACTTTGTTTAGTCAAACTACAAAAAGTACTCAAGGGTTTTATCATATCAAAACCTTAATCGAAGAAAAAATTCAAGCAGCAGGAAAAGACTATTTAACAGAGTTTGATGCGAACGATAGCATTTGCAGACAGGTATCAAACCGTGAACCACAATTGCAAAAATTTGCGAAAGAGCATAACGTCATTATTTTCGTAAGCGGCAAAAAAAGTTCCAATGGAAAAGCCTTATACAGTGTTTGTAAAAATGAAAATGAAAGAAGTTATTTTGTAGAAAACGAAACGGAAGTTCTTTCTTCCTGGTTTACAAGTCTCGACTCAGTAGGAATTTGCGGAGCAACTTCCACTCCCATGTGGTTGATGGAAAATGTGGCGGAGAAAATCAATGCGCTCCAATTATAAATAAAATTAATTTAAAAATTTAATGAAATACATTTTAAGATATTTTCTACAGGGGCTATTGTTAGTTATTCCCGCTTGTTTTACTATTTACATTATATATTCTTTGGTCGTTTGGGTAGACAAGATTTTGCCACGAGTTTTGAATGTTGAGTTGTTTCCTGGTTCAGGAATCCTAATCATTCTTACCTTCATTACGGTAATGGGAGTGGTTGGTTCGACGATTATAGCGCGTCCAGCTTTTCATTTTATAGAGTATTATATGTATAAAATACCCTTGATCAATCTTATCTATTCTTCTACTAAAGACGTGATAGGAGCTTTCGTGGGCGACAAAAAAAAATTCAACCATCCTGTTTTAGTGAAAATGCAAACCGACTCTTCCATATACCGAATCGGTTTTATTACCAGAGAAAGTTTAACAAGCATAAATATTGAAGACATGGTTGCGGTTTACTTTCCCGACTCTTATGGGTTTACAGGAAATCTCTACGTGGTAGCCAAAGAAAACATTAAAGAAGTAAACGCTCCAAGTTCTGAGGTCATGAAACTTATTGTTTCAGGTGGCGTTTCAGGAGCGTTGCCTATAGAAGAAAGAAAATAATTTTCGAATACACATTTGATTGATTTTTTGTAGAGATGCATCATGATACGTCTCTACAAAAAAACAATCAAATGATAAACAGAAACGCATGATGTGCGCCTCTAAAAGCAAATGGATAATATTCATACTCATACTCTTCCTAATGGCATTACCATTATACACCGGGAAGTAACGCACACAAGAGTTCTGCATTGTGGTTTTATACTTGACATTGGAAGTCGTGACGAAGATTTCTCCCAAGAAGGCTTAGCTCATTTTTGGGAGCACATGGCATTTAAAGGTACCGAAAATCGAAAGTCTTTCCATATAATCAACCGATTGGAAATGGTAGGGGGAGACTTAAATGCTTATACCACCAAAGAGAAAATATGGTTCCACGCATCTGTATTAGACCAACATTTTGAGCGCGCATTAGAACTCTTGAAAGACATTACTTTTCACTCTGTTTTTCCTGAAAAGGAAATAGAAAAAGAGAAAAATGTAATATTGGAAGAAATGTCAATGTACGTCGATTCGCCAGAAGATTCTATACAAGACGATTTTGAAAGCCTTATTTTTCGCAATCATCCTTTAGCACACAATATTCTTGGAACACAGAAATCCGTAAGTTCTTTTCATCAAAAAGACTTTAAGCGATTTTTAAAAGAGAATCTAGACAATTCTAAACTCCTATTTGTTTCCATAGGAAATATGCCTTTTGCAAAAATAAAAGCCTACTGTGAAAAACACCTTTCCGATATTCCAAAAAATAGTAGTAAGAAAAAGAGGGTAAAATTTTCTAAAATAAAACCAATTTCGGAAATCGTAAAAAAGCCGATCACGCAAGCACATCAGATGATGGGCAATGCATGTTATTCTGCAAAAGACAAAAAGAAAGTACCAATTTTTATGCTCACCAATCTTCTCGGCGGACCTGGTATGACCTCTCGCCTAAACATGTCGCTGAGAGAGCGAAAAGGGTTGGTTTACAGCATAGATGCCAGTTATACGCCACTTACCGATATTGGTTTATTTAGCATTTATTTTGGTACAGAAAAAAAACAACTTGACCGTAGCGTTGAATTGGTTTTAAAAGAGTTAAAGCTGCTACGAGAAACGAAACTTGGCGGAGTACAACTTCATAGCCTCAAAGAACAAATGAAAGGCCAGCTTGCTATAGCAGAAGAAAACAATATTAGTTTCATGCAAATGATGGGACGCAGCCAATTGGATTTCGGAAAAATAGAAAGTTTGTCTACCGTAATAAAATCTATCGAAGATGTGTCCGCTATAGAATTACAGGAATTGGCGAACGAATTTCTAAAAGAAAGTAACTTCACAAGTCTCACTTATTTGCCCGAATAAAGTATGGAATTTCTACCCTTCGAGATCGAAAATTATGCGGAGCGGCACACTACCGGAGAGTCTGCCTTGCTTAAAAAATTAGATCGAGATACACACGCTCATGTGCTTATGCCTCGTATGCTTTCGGGGAATCTTCAAGGTAGAATGCTTGCAGCCATTAGCCAAATGATGCGCCCAAAGAGGATTTTAGAAATAGGAACCTTTACTGGATATTCTGCACTCTGTTTGGCAGAAGGATTGGAAGAAGGCGGAAAACTCATTACAATTGACATTAACGAAGAACTAGAAGCAATGGTAAGGCGCTATATCAAGGAGTCTGAAATGGAAGCTAAAATTGATTATCGAATTGGAAATGCTATGAAACTCCTCCCTGATTTGAACGAACAATTTGATCTTATTTTTATAGATGCGGACAAAATAAATTACCTCAATTACTACAAGCTCATAATTGACAAAGTCAGACAAGGTGGTTTCATTATAGCCGACAATGTATTATGGAGCGGTAAAATCCTGCTCAAAGATGGCAAAAAAGCAGATAAGGATACGCAGGCACTCCTTGATTTCAATAAATATGTGCATGAGGATAAAACTGTAGAAAATGTTTTACTTCCTCTCCGTGATGGACTAATGATTTTGAGAAAAAAGTAGTAAATTAGTAACCAGAAATAATCTTACCCTCATTAATGAAAGCTAAACTAGCACTTCTTTTATTTATTTATTTTATACGCATTTCACTCAGTGCTCAAAATATACCGATCATAGAAGTTCCTGACGAGATCGAATTTGCTGGAATGAAATTAAAGCTTACTGATGGGGCGAAAGAAATACTGCGAAAAGATATCGCTGGTATGACAAAAAATCCAAAATATTTTTATTCAAAAGTAGACTTAGCCAATATTTATTTCCCACTTATAGAAAAAGTATTTGAAGAAGAATCCTTTCCTGCAGATTTCAAATACCTTGCCTTGCAAGAAAGCAGTCTTATCGGCGATGCCATTTCAAAATCAAATGCCGTTGGCTATTGGCAATTTAAAAAAGAAAGTGCGGTAGAAGTAGGCCTGAGAGTTGACACTAAAATAGATGAACGAATGAATGTCATAGCATCTTCTCGAGGTGCTGCTCGGTATTTAAAAAGAAATAATCAAACATTTAACAATTGGACTTATGCTCTTTTGTCCTACAATCTTGGGCTAACAGGTGCTAAATCTCAGATAGACCAGTCCAACATCGGTGCTACTACAATGACAGTCGATGAAAACATGCATTGGTATGTGCTCCGATTTTTAGCGCACAAAATAATATATCAGCATGCTATTGAAAATTCTTCTTCCGTAGATTCGGTATTGGTAGAATACATAGACGGCGCAAATAAATCTTTGGGAGATATCGCTTCAGAACATCATTTAGATAAAACTAAAATAGAACATTATAACAAATGGTTGAAGACGGACTTGGTTCCAGAAGATAAGATTTATTCTGTAATATTGACGGTGCCTATGTCTCAGGCATCTGTTTTTGCTAAAACTTCCGAGTCGACCAAAACAGAAATAAAAGAAGGAAAACATTCAAAAGAAAAGTATATAGAAGCATCGGCGATAGACCTAAAAAAAATAAGCACTACTACTTCTTATACTTTTACGATCAATGGCATTGATGCGATACTCGCGCTTGAAGGAGATAATAGTGTTACCCTTTCTACTAAAGGCGATGTTTCAAAAGAAAATTTTTTAGCCTACAATGAAATGCAATCTTTTGAGGACGTTATTCCAAATCGAATCTATTATTTAGAACGCAAAAAAAAGAAAGCAATGGTACTGTTTCATACGGTACAAGAGGGTGAAACCTTTTGGAGTATTGCTCAAAATTATGGTATAAAAATAGAAACAATCCTTGATAAAAACAGAATGGACGATAATGAAGCATTGGAACATGGACGGGTTTTATGGATTAGAATAAAAAGACCTAAGTCAAAGCCTATTGAATATAAAGCCATCGAAAAAATGGAAATTGTCACGATAAAAAACATTTCATCTGGCGAAGTGTATATAGAAGATTCCAGCAAGTTTGATTATTCTTACCATACCGTTCTGGTAGGAGAAACACTTTTTGGAATTTCAAAAAAACATGAAGTAACTACTGATAGTTTAATGAAATGGAATAATTTGGAAAACTATACTGTAACTCTAGGAGAAACGCTTATCGCAGGAATAAAGGAGAAAACAGAAGAACCAGTTTTTTATTCTGTTATTACTGGCGATACTTTCTATAAAATAGCTCGACTCTATAATGTTTCCGTTTCCGATATACAGCAATGGAATAATAAAACAGATTTATCTTTAAAGCTTGGAGAGAAGTTGTTGATTAAAAAAAAGTAGTTTGGAAATAAATGCCAAAATCATTTTCACATAACGAACCTTTTCTAAAAATCGCTTACGGTGAATTGATCGAAGCTATTATAGTTGCGGATCAAAATCTCCTCATTACCTATCTGAATCCTGCTGCCGAAAACCTTTTAGGTAGAACATTGCATTTACTTAAGGGGAAAAATATATGTACAGAAATAAAGATCAAAGACGTTGCAAAAAAAAAGAAAATAAGTTCTTCATTACTTCACTCTTTTTTTAAAGGAATTAGAATTTTCAATAATGAAGTTATTATTGAAAATTCTAATAATAAGAAATTACGTGTTTGTTTGCAAATCAAGTTTGTAAACAAACAAAAAGAAGAGCCGTCTGATTATATTTTTAAGTTTTCTGAATCTTCCACTAAAAAAGATTTACATGACCATTTGCTTGAAAGTGAAAAGAAATACAAGGGACTTTTTAAACATGCTCAAGAGGGCATTTTTATCTTAGATAGTAAAGGAGCTATAGTAGATGCCAATCCTAGTGCAAGCAGTATATATGGGAAAGATGATTTTTTGGGTCTGAGTGTTTTTAAATTATTTCCTCAAAACTCTGTTTCCGATAGTCGTAAATTCTGGAACGAGTTCATGGAAAAAGGGAAAATAGCTGGGTATTATAAATATATCCTACCTAATGGAAACGTAAGTTATATCGACTTTAAAGCAAAGTCAAACTATTTGCCAAATCTTCATCTTGCCGTTTTTTCAAACGTTACAGAAAGGAGACTGACAGAAAAAGCCTTATTAAATTCGGAAGCAAATTTAAAAGCTATTTTTGACAGTAGTGAGCAAAATATTGTACTCTTAGACCTTTCGTATTCTGTCCTAGCTTCCAATATTAATGCTGCTCAGAGTACAAGAAACGTCTTAGGAAAACCACTTCACATAGGGGAGAGCGTTCTAAAACACATTCAAAATAAAGAATTGTTTATTAGCGAATTTGACAAAGCAAAAAAAGGCAACAAAATTATTGTAGAAAGGAATGTCGTTGGAGCAAATGGTGAAGAAGACTGGATTGAGTTTGTTTATATTCCTATAAAAGACACTAAAGGGAATGTAGTTAGCATTTGTTACACTTGTTTAAATATTAATAATCGAAAGAGAGAATCTTTAATACTGGGTGAAAGTGAAAAGAAATTTAGAAACCTAGCTGAAAATTCGCCTGACATTATATACATACTGGATTTGATAAACAGGAAGGTTAGTTATTTCAACAGAGATAATATTTTAGGTTACCAAAGTAATTTGCTTACCACTTCTGAAGCTTGGATTGAAATTGTACATCCAGGCGATTACGAGAGAGTAGTGGAACATTGGAGTAAATTTTTAAAATCACGTAGCAACAAAGCAGGATCAATAGACTACAGAATTCGTGGCATAGAAGGCGAATACGATTGGGTATCCAATAGACACATAATCATAGAACGAACTAAGAAAGGTCTTCCTTCTAAAGCATTGTTGAATATAACAATCATGACAGAGCAAATTAGAGCACAGGAAGCTTTAAAGGAAAGTGAGGCAAGGTTAAAGGCTTTGATTGAAAATACTTCCGACTTAGTTTGGTCTGTAGACAATGAACTTACACTTACCGCTGCAAATAGTTCGTTCAACGAACTGATAAAAAATAACTATAAAAAGAAAATAAAAGTAGGAGATAATTTATATGCGGTACTCCCAAATCTCACTAAAGACGGTTGGTTGGCGTTGCACATTACCGCACTAAAAGGAAAAAAAGTCATGGCCGAATTTTCTTGGCTGTCTAAAAGGAAAGAAAATATTTTCTACGAAATTTCTTACAATCCTATTTACGACACCAATAATAACGTATCAGGTGTAAGTGTTTTTGCCAGAGACATTACACAACGCAAAACAAATGAAGCCACGATTGTACAAACAAACTTTGAATTGGACAGTTTCGTTTACCGAGCATCGCATGACCTAAGGGCACCATTGCGGTCTATTCTTGGCTTGGTAAATATTATAAATAATCAAGCCATCGAGGCTGATAAGGTAAATTACATACGACTGATTGAAAAAAGTGCCATCAAACTTGATAACTTCATTTCTGATCTAATTAATTTTTCACGTAACAGTCGCGCCTCGGTAGATATAGAAGAAGTGGATTTCTCTACCATTATATTGGAATGTAAAGAAACACTCCGCTTTATGGAAGGTGCGGATAAAGTAAACTTTGTATCAAAAATAAAAGGAAGTACTACGTTTTATTCCGACCCAAAACGTATTTCCATTTTTATGAATAATTTTTTATCTAATACTATTAAATACCAAGATTCTAGTAATAAGAAAAAGTCTTTTGTCAATATTCAGGTACTTATAACAAAAACGCATGCTGTTATTGCCATACAAGACAATGGGGTAGGTATAAAAAAAGAATATCAGCCGAAAATCTTCAATATGTTCTTTCGCGCTTCTGAAAACTCTTTCGGTTCTGGTCTTGGACTTTATATCGCAAGACAAGCAGTAGAAAGACTTGGTGGAAAAATCAAAGTAGATTCTAAATTAGGTTTAGGAACTACTTTTACAATTACATTACCTAATTTAGAAGACAAAATGTTCGATTTTACTTCAATGTAAAATGCTGTGTTGGCTGTTTTTTTCTAAAAAAAATAATCCCGATAAAAAATAAATCCATAG
This sequence comes from Cytophagales bacterium, assembly GCA_043732665.1. Lineage (GTDB taxonomy): Bacteria > Bacteroidota > Bacteroidia > Cytophagales > Cytophagaceae > JANYCO01. Next base: position 23,855 of record JAYTHK010000196.1, read on the forward strand.
ACATTCCTACAGAAGGGTGGACTTTTATTTCTTCCCAAGCCTTTTTCATTCCATCTGACCAATAAATATCGTCAAAAATAAAAATAGAATCTTCGTTTGCTTTTTCAAGGCACTGTAAAAAATAATTCATAGTAGGTTCGTAACGATGATTAGCGTCAAAGAAAACAAAGTCTACGAAAGGCAATCGATCTATAACTTCCCTAAGTGTATTATCAATATTTCCAACAATAATTTCAATATTTTGAACCGATAGACTTTCAAAATTCTCTTTTGCTACAGCGGCTGTATTTGGGCAGCCTTCAAAGCTATATACTGTCCCTAAAGGATTTGCCTTTGCTTCATAAAGAGTTGTTACTCCCAATGAAGTTCCCAAGTCTACTATTGTTTTAGGTTGTTTCTCTTTTATGATTCGATAAAGAAGTTGAGCTAAAGCAGGTTTTTTCTCAGAATTTTTACAAATTGATGAAATCGTTTTTGATTTAGAGTTGTCTATTCCAGAACCAGCACCAAAATCCAAAACCTCAATCAACTTATAACTTTTCTTTAATTTCTCCCTAAGCAACTCGATTTCTGAGAAGTCAGTATACTCAGTTCTTTCTTTTATTATTTTCGTATAAAAATCAAATGCAAAAGGAGAATGAAGCGAATGCTCGTCACGAGCTTTGAGTAGATAGTTAAAATATTGGAAAACTAAGAAGAACTTATTCAATCTGAAAAATTATTAATTGAGCCTATAAGGCACTATCATGTTAAAGGCAGGAATTTTTACACTGAATTTATTTTCATCTACTGTACGTTGCATCACATAGGTACCTGACATTTTTCCAATCTCAGTATTCAAATTGCAACCAGATATATATTCATAAGACTCTCCAGGTTCTATTATTGGCTTTTGACCCACAACGCCTTCCCCTTCTACCTGTCTTTCCGATCCATTAGAATCGTATATAAACCAATGACGTCTTAATAATTGGATTGTATATTCGCTATGGTTTTCAATGTAAATCCTATAATTAAACACATAATGTGACTGCCCTGGACTGGAATACTCCGGTTGGTAAGCAGTAATTACACTTACCTTTATGCCATTCGTTATTTCCGTAACCATATCAGACATATTCGCTATAAGATATTGTATCTAATTTTTACTAATTTAGATAATTAATTTTCAAAAGTACAGAATTTGAGATTATTTAATTAAAAACATGCAAAAAGGCTAAAGTGCTACTATCTTAAATATAAAATGGACGTAAAAATAGAAAAATCGTGGGAAATAAAATTAAATTCTGAATTTGAAAAATCTTATTTTTCAGAATTAACAGAATTTGTAAAACAAGAAATAAAACAACAAGTGGTTTATCCTCCAGGCAAATTAATCTTTAATGCTTTCGATAAATGTAGTTTTGAAAATGTAAAAGTCGTCATCATAGGTCAAGATCCTTATCATGGTCAAGGGCAAGCAAATGGTCTTTGTTTTTCTGTTAACGACGGCGTAAGACATCCTCCTTCTTTAAAAAATATTTTTAAAGAAATAGTAGACGATCTAGGCAAGCCTATTCCTGAAAGTGGTAATTTAGAACGATGGGCAAACCAAGGAGTATTATTACTAAATGCTACCCTTACAGTACGTGCGAATGCGGCAGGATCTCACCAACAAAAAGGCTGGGAAGAATTTACAGATGAAGTGATACGAGTAGTTTCCGAAGAAAGATTATCGATAGTTTTTATACTTTGGGGCGCTTATGCTCAAAAAAAAGGCAGTATAATAAATATCGATAAACATTTGGTTTTAAAATCTGCACATCCCTCTCCTTTTTCTGCCTACAATGGGTTCTTTGGATGTAAGCATTTTAGCAAAACGAATGAGTACTTGAGAAGTTTAGATAAAAAAGAAATTGAGTGGTGATCCTGTTTTAGGAATTTTCTTTTATTGAAAAAATGTTATTCCTCTGTTAGTATTATCCTCTAAATCCTTCTCTGATTGCGCTTGCCAATTCTTCATATCCTCAATACTAGGATTCATCACTTCCATTTTCATTCTGCAAGGTCGTCGAACAGTTTGTTTGAGTTCTTTGTCCGTCTCTTATTTACACTAAGACCGACCTTGATTTTGTCTAACCCTATTGGTTGATCTAGTCGATTTTTTTATATTTACTATCAACCAATAAAGTATTTTCTATATTCTTAAACATTTAATCAAACTACGCCAATTATGAATAAAGAAAGAATAAAAGCATTCAGCGACGGAGTGCTTCTATTATTATAACAATTATGGTTCTTGAAGTAAAGGTTCAGCATGGCCGTGAATTCGAAGATCTAAAACCACTAATTCCATTTTTTTAGTTACGTTTTGAGTTTTATCTATATTAGAATTTATTAAAACAACAACAACATGATGCACACGGTTAAAAAAGCAACTGGAGACATCCTTTGACAAACCTTCATTTACTGTTCTAGCTTTCCCTTGTGCCCTTTGCAACGGGCTGGATGGATGAAAATTATTTTAGCTCCGCTCCTATGGCCTTATATGGATTTGTGTTGTTAATGGCCGCTTTTACATATTTTATTTTACAAGCCAGAATCATAAAAAACCATGAGAAGAATTCCATTTTTGCGAAAGCAATAGGAAAAGAAGTAAAGAGGAAAATTTCTCCCGCAATTTATATCATTGCTATTTTCTCCTTCCTATGGAGCGGCTGGGTCGCAGCTATTCTTTATATCACAATAGCATTTATCTGGCTTATTCCAGACAAACGTATTGAGGTTATTGTTAATGATTAGTAAAAAGCATTCAGTAGTATTGCGGTTTTTTGGGCAATTAGGAAAAGGTAGCAGCACTATATCGGAAAATGCAAATAAAAAATATCGGAGCAAAGAGAGAAGAAAGGAAGTCGGTATTTTATTTATTCCGAACATCTTCCTTCACTCGTTCTAGATTCCTACCCATCGTACCCCAAAATCTTTTATACCGGCTTTCTCGATCTACTATAGAAACGAAGTTTTTTATTCTTGCCTTTTCAGCATCAATTTTTATAAAATCCTCTTTTTTAATCATTTTCATTGTATCAATTACAAAAGGAATAAAATCAATTTTTACTCTTATTTTCCTCGGATAACTTCGTAAAAGCTTTGCCTGGGAAGGGTCTGTAGCAACTGCAATTTTCTCAAATCCCAATTTCTTTGCCATATAATAGGAGTAATAAATATTTTCCGTACTGTGCTCTGCTTTTGTTTCGGCATAAATATTTGCGGCAGGGATTCCTATTTTTTCGCCATACATTGCCATAATCTCTCCTTCTTTGTAGGGAGAATATACTGCCGAACCAGAATAAATAACATTCTTGGCTATCCCATTTTCATATAAATATTTTGACCAGTACAATCTGCCTTTCATTGCAAAACTCCACGTTCCCATATTACTATCATAAGGAGAGCCAGGAACAATGATAACATCGTAAGGTTTTTTTGATACAGCTCGCAAAAATAATTTCTTTTCCGAAGGTCCGAAAAATACACAAGAACTAATTAATGCAAAAATTAATAATAACAATAAGTATTTACACTCTAACATTGCTTTAGATTTATGTTCTCCAAAGTACGGAAAAAAATCAACAATCTGAATTTAGTTTCAAACTAATATTACTAAACTCAACTAATTTAATGCTTTCTAAAACCTGAACCTCAGACCAACATTAACTCCAACCGAATAAGGTTTTTGACTCAAATAAAAAGACTGGGGATAAACAGAAGACATATTGAAATTAACAGCCGGCTGAACCAGCAGCGATAATTTCATATTTAACTTGTATTCTATACCTAAGGAAACCATATACGAAAGGGTGATTTTATTAACGCTACTTGATACTGCTATCAAATCGGTATTGCTGTCATTTCTAATATAGGTCAGTCCATTGAGTAACACATTTACCTTTATGCCAGCGGTAGCAGATAAAGTAAATCTTTCTTCCCTCCATATACAATAGGAAATCGCAACAGGAAGAGATAAAATATTATAATGATCAACTTTTGTTGAAGCATATTTTTTTGTAATTGATTGTGTAATCTTATCTACTTTAAGAGTATCAGTTGAGTCTTTCGGAATGTGTGGTTGGTAAAATGTACTGTCATAAGTATTCGAACTTTTAAATTTGTTGCTTACAGAGTATCCTGAATAAATAATACCCGTTGATATTGTAATACGAGGAAGTATGGGATAATTAATCACTCCTCCTGCTGAAAAATTAAAACGATTTGCCTCTTGGTTTTTTTTTGAATCTACTATAGACTGATAACTGGCATCTGTTGTTTTAGTTGTAGCACCCGTAAGCATTGGAGATAAAAACAAGTCGAACGACCAACGGTCTTTAATTTTATTTTTCTCTTTTTTCTTCTTCTCTTCATCGACATTTGTAGAATCCGAAACTATACTCACTATAGAGTCTTTCGTAATTTCTTTTAATGAATCTGCGGATAGCGTTGGTGGCGTATTGGTCACTAAAAATAATTGATCATCATTGGGAACAATGACCGTATCTTTATTTATTTTATTTTCAGAGGATAATAATCTGTTTTCAACCGTCGTATTTTTTTGCCCGTCTTTTATTGTTGTCGATAATTTATCAGTTTCCCCTTCTTTCTTATTTCCATTTGACAACGCTATAATGTTCATCGAATCACCATGCTTCTGCGTTGTATTTAGTGGATTAGTTTCAACAGTAGGATTATTGTCTGTTGTTAATATTTTATCATTCACGATTGAGTTATTCTCGATTTTAGTACTTTTAGAAGTACTACTACTGTCTTTTATTTTATTTTTATCACTACTTATAAAAGAGATAGGCTCTGTCTTTTTGTTTTTGCTATTTGCAACATGGCTGCTATCTAGCTGACTATTATTTTTATTCGGATAGGATGTGTTGCTGAAATTAGAAATTTGAGGAGTAATAGAATCTGGGTTATCACTATCCGTTTTATTCACAATATTATTCGTTACAGTCGATTTTTTTTGACTAGTATTTTGCGAAAACTCTTTTTTGATTGACTTATTTAAATTGCCATTTGAGGTTAATGTAGCATCGGAATTCTGCTTGTTCTTATTCGTTTTATTAGTATTGGTTGAAGTAATATTTTGCAGATTACTATTGCCTTTGGCTTTATTAACGTTGTTGTTTGAGATCTTTGTAGTATTTGAAACAGTATTTTGGATGCTATTATTTTTATTCATTTTGGCGCCTTCTTTACTCGTAGATGACGTATTAGTTAAAGTGAGTTTAGTAGAACCGCCGTCGTTAGAATGGCTTTTATTGTCTTTCGCAAGTAAATTATTAAAAACGCTATTATTTTTAAACTCGCTGTTATTTATACTATCATTATGTTCAATATTATTTTTGTTTATAAATTCATTCGTATTGCTTTTTGCTTCTTCATTTGCAGTAATTTTTTTCTCGCTTTCTACTTCAATCTTACCCTCTTCTTTTTTTACATAAGATTTAGTTGCGAGCAAAACTGCCACAGCTAAGAAAATAACTCCTATTAAACTAAATAAGAAATATCTTTTAGCAACACCCGCGCCGCCATTATTATCTTTAGGCAGGGTCTTTTGAATATTAGCCCACACCCTAGGAGAAACCGGAGCTTCCTCTTGGGAAAACCTATCCCTAAAGATATTCTCTATATCGTCCTTATTATCTTCCATCTGCAATACAGAATTTTTTTAATACTAATTCCTTCAACATCACTTTTGCTTTTGAAAACTGAGATTTCGATGTACCTTCACTAATCTTACAAATCTCCCCTATTTCTTTATGGTTATACCCTTCTATCACGTACATGTTGAACACTGTACGATATCCATAAGGCAATGTTTTCAATACATTTAACAATTCTTCGTTTGAAATTTTAGAATAAATATTTTCAACACTATCGTCTGGCAATTCTATTTCCGATACATCTTCAAATCCTCTTTCTTTACTTATCTTATGAAAATGATTAATAGAATAATTTACCAAGACCCTTTTCAACCAACCTTCAAAAGACCCCTTATTGTCGAATGTTCCGATCTTTTCAAATACTTTTACGAATGTTTCTTGTACAAGATCCTCCGCCTCAAATGTAGTGTTGCAATACCTCAGGGCAATAGCCATCATCTTCTTTGCATACTTCGTATACAAAGACTCAAAAGCGCTGTGATTGCCTTTTTTACAACCTTCTATGAGGTCTTTCTCTGAGATCATGAATTTAATGAAATAACCCTTATGCTTAACTGGCTTGATAATAATAAAGTCCGAAGTTACTCATTTTTAATATATTAGTTAAAATTTTATTGGCAACTACTTTTTGCTACTACTAAGTAGACATGATCCCTTCCCAAAGGGTTGCCTGAGAACTAAAAAAAACTGCAAAAATCTTTAGTATCTTTACACCATGAATTACAAAAATGACCTTATTCTCCGTGCCGCAAGAGGAGAAAAGACCGAACGAACTCCTGTGTGGCTTATGAGACAAGCGGGGAGAATACTCCCTGAGTACAGAGCAGTAAGGGAAAAATTAAGCGGGTTCAAAGAATTAGCAACCACACCTTCATTGGCAGCTGAAGTGACTATTCAGCCTGTTGACCTATTAGGAGTGGACGCTGCTATTATATTTTCCGATATCTTAGTAGTACCAGAAGCGATGGGGCTTATATACGAAATGTATGAAGCCAAAGGCCCTGTATTCCCTAAAGTTATTGAAACAGAAAAAGATATTGCAGCACTAAAAGTAAAAGAGGCTGCTGAAGATTTAGAATATGTTTACGAAGCAATTCGTATCACAAAAAGAGAACTCAACGACAGAGTTCCTCTTATAGGATTTGCAGGTGCTCCGTGGACGATACTGGCATATATGGTAGAAGGAGGCGGCTCAAAAACATTTGCAAAGGCAAAGAAGTTTCTATATTCTGAACCAGCTTTAGCACATTTACTTTTACAGAAAATCACCGACACTACTATTCTTTATCTGAAAGAGCAGATTCGCAATGGGGTTGACATGGTGCAATTATTTGATTCTTGGGCGGGAATACTTGCTCCCGAAACATACAACGAGTTTTCATTAAAATACATCACTCAGATTTGCAATGCAATCAACGAAGTGCCGATGACTGTATTTGCGAAAGGTGCTTTCTTTGCCAGAAAAGAAATGGGACAACTTAACTGCCGTACTGTTGGACTTGACTGGAATATGGGCATTGCAGAATCAAGAATTTTGATAGGACCAACTAAAACCTTACAAGGAAATTTAGACCCTTGTATTTTATATGCTTCAACAGCAGAAATAAAAAAACATACCGAATATATGCTGAAACAATTTGGTCCAGAAAAACACATTGCCAATCTTGGCCATGGTGTATACCCTGATACAAAAGTAGACAGCGTGAAGTGCTTTATTGATACGGTATTAAATTATCAATTTGATAATTTAATAATTTAATAATGCGTTTCGACTTTGTTTGTTTTCACACAGACAAACTTTATTATGAAGCGGTGCATTAGCGAATTTCACTTTTGTTATTGTCAAAATACTTAAAAATAAATTTAGTTTAACTTATTAATTTGTCGTTTGGTAAAAACATAAACAACAACCAAAAAAAGTAATTTACAATTATAAATGTCCAAAGAACGATTTTCAAAAAACATCAGCATCAGTAATAAACGTGCCCGATTCGAATACAGCTTTATAGATACTTATATTGCTGGAATCGTTTTGTATGGCACCGAAATAAAATCTATACGCGAAGGAACTGTTAATTTGCAAGATGCTTTTTGTGTTTTTGTTGGAGATAAATTAGTAGCCAAGGCAATTAATATTTCTCATTATAAAGAAGGTACTCATTTCAACCATGAGTCGAAAAGAGACCGTATACTTCTTCTAAAAAAAGCAGAACTTCGAAAACTCATGGCAAAATCTGAGGAGAAAGGGTTGACGATTACAGTATCAAAACTTTTTATCAACGATCGTGGTTTTGCCAAGCTTGAAATTGCTTTGGCAAAAGGTAAAAAACTCTACGATAAGCGTGAAGATATTAAATCTCGTGATGTAGACAGAGATATGCGAAGGGAATTAAGTAAGTAACTTTTTTATTTAGTTTCGTATAGAATTATAAAAATAATCTGTAAACGAATTGTAATATTCTATACTCTCTTTCATTTCTTCTATACCCACCGCTATATTGTAATTGCCTTTCCCTACCTCCTCCAATAAAGAAAAAAGCACTTCTGAATTTTCATTTTTTTTATCTTGAAGTGTAAGTCCAATAATCGAATTAATATCTTTAGCAGAAATGTCTGGTTTGCCGTAGACGGAAACGATGTAAGAAGAGATTCGTTGCAAATCTTCTATCGTTACAAAACCTCTTTTCGCAGAGATGAATGTTTCACAGATCATTCCAATAGCAATAGCTTCTCCGTGCAACAATTTCTTTTTAGAATTTAGATAAAATCCTTCGATCGCATGACCAAGTGTATGTCCGAAATTTAAAATTTTTCTTATGCCTTTTTCCTGTGGATCAGATTCTGTGATATGAGATTTAAAAGCAACGGAATGCGCCGCTAACTCATCCCAGTTTTGTTCGTCAAAAGAACGCGAAGTAATTGTTTCCCATACCGATTTATCTGCGATCAACGAATGCTTAATGATTTCGCCAAATCCAGAGCGTAACTCACGTTGATCGAGCGTTACGAGAAATTTAGTATCAATTAAAACTGCTTTAGGGTTGTTGAATAAACCAATATGATTTTTAAAAACATTACCATTTTCTTCTGTAAAGTCAACGCCCAACTTTCCGCCTACGCTGGCATCTACTTGCGAAAGTAACGTGGTAGGGATTTGAATAAAATCTATTCCACGTTTATACGTAGAGGCACAAAACCCTCCCATATCACCAATTACACCACCACCAAGATTTATAACCAATGCTTTTCTGTCCAACTGTGCAGTCGTCATATAAGCCCAGATCTTCTGACAAGTTTCAATCGTCTTGGCTTCCTCTCCTGCCGGGATTTGAATAAGAATACCTTTACCCTTTAATACTTCGCGAATAAGCGGATAACAATGCTTTACTGTATTCTGATCTGTAATGACACAGATTTTTGTATAAGCATTGGCATCAAGGAATTTTCTAAGTTCCTGTTGAATATCATGGGTGATTATGACGTTTGTTTTCATAAAGTAAATATCTTAATTTTTTGAGAAAAATGGAGATAGAAATATTTTTAGAGGTTCGAGGCTGAAGTGAGTTAAATCCCAATGCTCAGTAATAGTATAATCCCTTTTATCATTTAGATATATTTTTTTATTAGCTGTATCTAAAGCATGTAAATAAGCATAGACTTGTGCTTTTTCTTTATTTCTAATAATGATTGGACTTATACAATTGACATAACGATCAAAGCAATCTATTAGGCTTTTGTTTGCTGCTATTTTCAATAATAATAATTCAATATTACCCTTTTCATTATTATTAGGGAAATAGAAAGTATTATAAGAGATTGTATTATTTAATTTTAAGTCTATTTCTGAAAGCTTTTCTTCGAATTCTTTTTGTCTTATTATTAATTCAATATCGGCATCTGTAAAAACAACTATTGTAGTTCCTCTATCATTAAATTCTCTTATCTTTTCTGATTCATCCCCTATTTCGGACCAACTTCCAAAAGTTGTAAAAAAAGAAATATCAAGAGGTATATCGAATTTTATTTTTATAAAATCCCGAAGAAATATTCTATGCGTTTTGTCTTCAATAAAAAATTGGATATTTGGATACATAAAAATCTATCTTAATTCATTTCCATTCTCAATAGCGTGATCAAAAGCTTCAAAATCGTAGCAATACGCTGACACCTGCTTATCTTTGTGTTCAACAAGCCTGAAGACTCTAGCCTTTTCCTGCAAGTCTTTCATGTCATCTTCTAAGAATACATCTCTGAAAAATTTTAGACATTCAGAACTATGGGAGGTAGCATATAATTGAACTTTGTTATTTGAAGCTGCCTTTATAATAGTTCTCCAAACAGGTAATAGTTTCTTATGGTGGATGCCAGTGTCGATTTCATCAATCATTAGCCTACCCTCTTTATTTAAAATTATTTCTATAAGCAATCTGAAAAGTTTAATTGCCCCATCACCTAGAGAAGGTAACGGAATTGTAT
>JAYTHK010000197.1:0-4422 GCA_043732665.1 Cytophagales bacterium
AGATATAGATGTAATCGTTTTTGATATACAAGATGTTGGTGTGCGATTCTTTACGTACATAAGTTCTATGCATTATCTCATGCAAGCTTGTGCAGATTATGGCAAAAAAATTATCGTGCTGGACCGTCCGAATCCAAATGGGTATTATGTAGATGGCCCTGTCTTGGAAATGAGTTATAAATCTTTCGTAGGCATGCATCCCATACCTATTGTACATGCGCTTACTGTGGGAGAACTGGCACAAATGATCAACGGCGAAAAATGGCTTGACAGTAATAAGGTTTGTGACCTTACGGTAATTCCTTTAAAAAATTACGACCATAAAATGAACTATACTTTACCAGTCAAACCTTCTCCAAATTTACTTAACGATCTTGCCATTCAATTTTATCCGTCTCTTTGTCTTTTTGAAGGTACAATAATAAGTGTAGGACGTGGCACCGATAGTCCTTTTCAAATTATAGGAGCTCCTAAAAAAGAATATGGACAGTTTGAGTTCACTCCAAAAAGCACTGCTGGGGCTAAAAAACCCTTGTACGAAAATCAGCTTTGTTATGGTATAGATGTTCGCAAGCATTCTTCTAAAAAAGGATTACACCTTAACTTCCTGATTGAATTGTATCAACAATCTCCAGAAAAAGATAAATTCTTCAACAGTTTTTTTACTAAACTGGCGGGAAACAAAACGCTGCAAGAGCAACTAAAAAAGGGGTTGAAAGAAGATGAAATACGTAAATCATGGCAAGCAGATCTTACGAAGTACAAATCTATGAGGAAGAAGTATTTGTTGTACGGAGACTTTTAAAAGAAACCTGTACTTATTTTATTTCTTACCTGAATACAAAGTATCTGATTTTATGATTCCTTTATTTTGTTGCCAGAAATACTGCATCACAAGACTATCATGATCCTGTTCCTTATAAACATCATTTTCTGATATCTCATAAGAGATCGTATTCGTAACAGATAAAATACTATTTTTCTTTCCATTTTTATCCCCTGGAAGAATAGGATAAGAAATCATGCTATAAGCTCCTGCATCACTGCCATTATAATCCTGATAAGCATAATAAAGTTGTGTACCATCCCAAACCAATACCATATCACCTCCCATATACCCGCATGCTGGGTAATCCATATTTATATTGATAAGATCGATTGCTCCATCAAAACCTGCGGCAGGAAGTTGTTTTGCAGTGATGGTATAATAATAGTGCCATTGACCATCTTCCCCAGATTCACCACCTACGAGCTTGTATTTATTCTTACAAAAATTAAGATCAAAAGAAGTATCCGTAACTAAAGCTTCTGCATAAAATGCTGTATTATTATTTTCGTCTTTGCCCAAGTCTGAAAGGCGTACCATAAGAATATTTTTATCTGACAACTTTTTTACAACTATAGCAACAACATTTTGTGGTAAGTAACCAGTATACTCTTTCCCCATGTGCATCACCTTAACTTTATAAATGGGCTCTGACCAATTTTCGTGCGCATATTCTGTATTAATGTAATGTTCGACCTTTACAGTATCTCCAAAACCAAAAAAAAGATCTGAGGGATTCTGCAGCAAAGAATCTTTCATCAGCTTTGTTCTTTCAACACAAATATAAGTAAGACTTCCTGGTTGTAGATAACCCATAAAAAAATTGATGGAATCAATAGATTCCGTTAATTTATAGACTCCTGATATACTGTCGTAATTGGTATTTTCAGGTTTTACGTATTCGTCTTTCTTAACAACTTTCTTTACTATGACTGTATTTTTTTGTTCTTCATTTTCTTCTGTGCAGGAAAATAAAAATAGCACTGTTACAAAAATTAACAAATTTTTTTTCAAAATAAGAAGTATGTTCGCCATTTCTTTCATTCAATTTTTCTTGAAATTATGCTTTTTATTAATACAACCGCTTTGCCGGACCTGGTGCTTTAAGGCTGATCCAAAATATATGAATCGGTTCTTTCTTTTCGCCTATACCATTTTTGTTTGCGTCATGAGATGCAAAAATATACATCACATCATTTTGAGAATCATACTGTGAACGGACTACAGAGTAATCAGAAGGAATTAGTTGCATTTTCTCATTACTACTTGCATTAAAATGATAAAACCTTCGTAAATCATTCTTGTTGATAAGAGTGTCTTTATTAGTATCTTCATCGTACACGGATATCAAATAATAGTTACGATTGATCGGTTTTTTATCTACAGAATCCTGTTCAAAAGAAGGGTAATAAAGTGTTTTAATTAAGGCAGGATGATCGAAAAGAAAATTAAGTTTCTCCGTTTTCAAATCATAATGTGCGATGTTCAAAAGGTTGTAACCATAAAGAATGTCAATGCCAGGCATAAAATGTGTAATTTTATCATTCTCATTCCCCTCATTGGAATAACTCGAATATTTAGAATTTCCACTCGAAGTACTTCTTTCTTCTTTGTACTTATAAATGGTAACCAATCTATGCTCGGCAAGTCCTGTAAGCAATACCGTCTGAGGTGTGCTAGCAATCTGATTTAATGAAACATTGCCTTGAACGGAATTTAACGAAGAATCATTTCCCAGTGAAATCTCTGAAGTGATGATTCTAATTTGCTCCTCTTTTTGTTCGTTTTTACCCGAAGAACAGGAAACAAAAATACTTATTAGCATAAGCTTACCGACAATTACGCATTTCAAAAATGGAGATGATTTTATATATCTATAAGACATAGTATTAAGTTGGTTAATAAACAAAGATAATCGATTTATGATTACTACGCTATGGTTAAAAGTGCATTTTTAGGTCTGAATGCCAAGAGCTTAGTCGACAATTCGGCTTTTCAATTTGAATATCTTCCAATGCCCACCTCTATCTCCTCCTACCCTTTCTATTTTTCCATCTTGCTTTAATTTATCAAGGTGATACTTCACGCCGTCTTCGGTTATGTCTCCAATTTTTTCTGCTAATTCTTTTCGGCTTAGTGAGGAAGATTCTTTAAGTAAAGCAAGAATCTTTTCTTGAGTTAAATTCTGGGTAGTCTTCTGGGTAGTACTTCCTTGTGCGTTCAAAGGGATAATCGCTTTAAATACGTCTTCTTCAATAAATTCAGGAATAGCCCCTAACGCATATATACCACAATATTTGAAGGTATTTCGCACTCCTGACCCTAATTCATCTACTCTACCTATTTCTTTGAAAAACTTGGCAATTACAGGATTTTTAGGGAAAGGTGAAAAATTAGATGGATCGATCAATCCTCCATTGTGCGGGCGATTCCAATTTTCGGTTAAAACGATACTCTTTTCAATAATAAATTTTGAAGGGAAAGCGTTTGTATATTCCTGGTGGATTAAAAGATTACCGACGACTTCTCTGAATATTCGATCGCGAAGACTAACTTTTTGTTCTCCTTCCTGATAAAATTTATCGGGCAAATGTTTTCTTACAAAAGCCATCAACCGATCATAACTTTCGATCAGATTGGTACGAATATCGTCCCGATCGTCATAGCGATCTGTATTTTCTATGCGCAGTATCGCATCCGTTTTATGATGAGGCAAAATACTTTGAATGGTTTCATCCTTGCCCAGCAACAAGATAGCCGCCAATGTATATCCTTCTTTTCCTGTTTGATAATCGTGTTTATATAATCCCGCAGATCGCAAAAGTTCTTCGTCATTCATTTCTTGCCAGGGATGATCTGCACGTTCATTTATCGCCAATGTGCGGATACGGCTAAACAATTCTTGTTTGAAATCTGAAAATATAATATATGGATATACTCGATTTTCGGAATAGGTAGTTTATTTTCTAAGATAAAGTTGTGTCACCTGCGCTGGCTGCCTTGTGATATCAAAATCTCCATCATCATTTCTGTCGAATATTTTTCCATTTACACTGTGCACCTGCGAACTTTCCGGCACATATAAATAAATTACTTTCTTGCCTTCATAGTCTAATGTCTGTGTGGACAGATAAAAAGGAGGACTAAGTTTTTGCGGGTTGTTGGCACTGGTAATAATATTATTGATAATATCTTGTACACAACTTTCAATCACACCTTCTACCGCACCCTAATCTTTAATTCCTAAAAACAAATAACCTCCTCTCCTATTTAGAAAAGCTCAAATGGATTCAAAGGCGTCTCTATTCAATTCAAATTGTGATGTTTTAAATTCTACTTCAATACCCTCTCCTTTGTTTAAAATTTCTTTGAATTTATCTATTGTCATTTTAAAATATATTTATAAAGTAGCTAATAGCATTATTTCTTACTATAAAAATTGCCTTAAAAATATTTCATAGTAGTTCGTATCTATTCTAAAAAAAATACGAACTACTAGATTGAAAATTTATTTTTTATTTTTTAAACTCCTCACCAAAACCACCAATCCAATCACGACCATTGGAATGCTGAGTATTTGTCCCATATTCAAAGGC
>JAYTHK010000198.1:0-4422 GCA_043732665.1 Cytophagales bacterium
TAGTTATTGATGTAGTCTTCCACCACAGCCATGTGCCTGCCATAACTACTGCCACTTAAAGCAGTATGGCTTGTAATTTCTCCCGAAGGAGTACTTGCTATTCCGTAACCAATTTTACTCATCTCTACTTTATGATACTTTAAATTACCCAAAGTATCGCGGGTAAACAAGAAATAATTCTTATTTGTGCCGGGTTGTTTTACGATTACGCTTTTTGCTTTGGCGTCTACCGCATTAGTGTTCAACAAGTAGATTGCGTTGTGATAACCTGGTTTACCTGTTGCAGTATGTAAAATACACATAACTTGTAAAAGCTAAAAACGTACCAGTTTGGTAGTCCAATCCATCATTAAAATGCCCAAGTTGGGCTTTGGATATATAGATAATTAGAGATTATTCTACTATAGAATTGTAACGTACTGAAAATTAGTAGCGAGCAGAGTGTGGGTAACTATACTCGCTACCTGTGATTTTTTGTTGCAAATTTGTGTTTGAATATATTATAAGTAATTAACTACCAAATATTTAATATACTATATTTAATTCATAACTCATAATTCTGTTTTTATTTTTTTGTCAATACTTCATCGATCAAGCCATATTCTTTGGCTTCTACAGCACGCATCCAGTAGTCACGGTCAGAGTTATTTTCGATGGTTTTGATGTCTTTACCAGTATGCTTGGCAAGGATTTCATATAATTCTACTTTCAATTTCATGATTTCACGGGCAGTAATTTCAATATCTGATGCCTGTCCTTGAGCACCACCGAGTGGTTGGTGAATCATGATACGAGAGTGTGGCAATGCAGAACGTTTGTTTGCCGCACCACCTGCCAATAAAACAGCTCCCATAGAAGCGGCTAAACCTGTACAAATAGTTGCTACATCAGGATTCACGTATTGCATAGTATCATAAATACCTAAACCTGCATAAACGCCTCCACCGGGGCTATTGATGTACATTAAAATATCTTTCTTTGCATCCACAGATTCCAGAAATAACAATTGTGCGATAATGATGTTGGCTACTTCATCGCCCACAGGCATACCCATAAAGATAATTCTGTCTGAAATAAGTCTTGTAAAAACGTCGATAGCTCTGAAGTTACCAGGTCTTTCTTCAATTACATACGTAGTCATGTCTTGAATAGCAGGAACAGACGAATCCTGAATTTTAGGAATAGACATATCTTGAATATGAGGAATGGTCATACTCTCAATTTTGGTGATGTATTGGTCAACAATATTACTGCCTAGGCCTTGGCCTTTGATGGCAAACTTTCTGAATTCTTCTTTGTTTAGCATATTAAAAGGATGTTTTAATCTTTACAAATCTAATAAAAAACTATATTTTGCAAAGAAGATTCAAAAATGTTACCAAATTAATTTTTGTGAACCAATCTGACATTTTGTTTGTAATTGTATATAAATAAAAATAACAAAATTATATTATGATAAAACTTAAATTTTTACTTGCTATTGCAGGTCTATCCATCTTATTTTCATGCATCACAGACATCGACCATACCTCTAGACCAGAAGACAATTCTTCTTCCACAGGAGAGTCGTCGTTTTATTCCTTTAAGGTAAAATCCTTAGAAGGAGAGGAGATCGATTTTTCTAAGTACAAAGGAAAGAAAGTGTTAATCGTTAATACTGCCTCTAAATGTGGTTTTACGCCTCAATACGAAGAACTTCAAAAGTTATATGTTCAACATGGTGACAAAGTGGCTGTTTTAGGTTTCCCTTGCAACCAATTTGGCGGGCAAGAGCCTGGAAATAGTACTCAAATTGGAGAATTTTGTAAAAAAAATTATGGAGTTAGCTTTCAGATGTTTGAAAAAGTAGATGTAAAGGGAGACCAACAACATCCTTTATACAAATGGCTTACTACTAAAAGTTTAAACGGATGGAATGAAAAAGCTCCAGGGTGGAATTTTTGTAAATATTTGATTAATGAAAAAGGGGAATTAGTAGATTTTTACGGCTCTACTGTAAGTCCTATGGGGAAGAAAATTATAGAAGCAATTGAGAAATAAAGAAAAATCGAATAGTCGAAAGTAAATAAGAATCAAAATTAGCAAGATTAAATTGGTTTACTTAGTGTATTTTACATAATTAGTCAAAACGATTTTATTCAAAACGAATAATTTAGGAGATGTGATAAAAAAATTTCGGGAGGATAAAAAACTTCCGTTGAGCATTGTGGCTGCATTTCTTGATATTAATCAAGCTATATTAAGCAAGATGGAGAGAGGAAAACGAAGGTTTACTCGTGCTCAGGTGTTAAAACTTGTCTCTTATTTTGAAATAGCGGAAAACGATTTATTGGTGGCTTGGCTTTCTGATAAGCTTGTCTATGAAGTAACAGACGAAGACATGGCGATACAGGCATTACGATTGGCTGAAGAAATAGTCGGTTATAATATGAATGCTAAGACAAATAAAATAAGCATTATAAATTTAATCAAGACGGTTTTAAAAAACGATGGGCGAGTAGCTGCCGCTTGGCTGTTTGGTTCTTTTGCAAGAGGAGAAGAAAAAATAAACAGTGATGTGGATATAATGATAGAACTTAAAAATAACAAAAAATACTCATTGTTTGATTTGTTGGATATTTCCTTTTTTCTTGAAGCTACCATCAAGAAAAAAGTAGATTTGGTAGAAAAAGGATATTTGAAAGATTTTGCCTTAGAAACCGCTTCCTCTGATTTGATTAAAATATATGGATAAGCCAATACCTAAAGAAAGGGCTGAACATATTTTGGAAGCTATAAAATTGATTAGGCAGTTTGTGGAGCATATTGAGGAAGAAAGTTTTATAAAGGATATTAAAATTCAGAGCGCTGTTCAATATCAGTTTTTAGTTATTGGTGAAGCCGTTAGGTATATCGATAACAGCATTCTTGAAAAATACACTTATCCTTGGCATATTCCCAGAGCATTTCGAAATTTCATTATCCACGTGTACCATGACGTAAAATTTGAAAGAATTTACTATGCTGCAAAGGATTTAGAAGCGCTAGAGCAACAAATAAGACTCATCTTTGAAAATGAATTTAACTAGAAAAGGAGCTTTATTTAATTTTTTTAGTTCTTTTTCGTGGCTTGTTTTTTATGTCTTTTTTAAAATTAAAATTTCAGGAAAAACCTCTTAAAATACTTTAAAAAGAAGATTTTTATTGAGGCTATTGTGTTAAATCAGAATTCTATTTATTAATGCAAAAGTATTGTTTTTTCATTTTATAGTTATATTAGGTTGATTTCTTTTTACGGATAGACTATTATAGTTTGTATGAAATCAATATGTATAAAATCGAAGAAATTATCTATTACAGCGCTTCTGATGATATATTTATTCCAAATTATTTATTTAGAAGCACAACAGGTTTTTCCAAGTGCTAAAACAGGTAGTTATAACTTAGCTATCCCTCCTGATCAATATGTTGCCGGCAATACTTACAATATATTAGGAGGAGGTGCTGCTGGTGCTGCTTTTATAAATAAAGGTCCTAATTATATAGGCCCTTTTCAAACGCACCAATGGTGGACCTCTGCCTTATGGGATGTTAATCTAGGCGATGGTACAACTGGTTTAGTTAGTTATAGAGGAGATAGTCATTCAGGAACAATGTATCCTTATCCTTTAATATTGACAGCGAACAGTGCAGGCTTTTCCATTCAGGCTAATTCAGATGCTAACAACGTAAGTAGTTCGACTCAGGTGAATAATGGTCCTGCACTCACACACATGCGTGTTGGCTTTATAGGAGAAAATTCAACAGCTACTTCTGTTGATAGTTATGGAGATTGGCACGCAGTTTTCCGCCAAACAATTACTGGTGATGTTTTAACCGCTACGACAGCAAGTGGTTGCCCTTACTTGTTTGTAGCGAGAACTGGTATCACGGACATGAACTTTTATAATCAGGGAACTTCCACTTTAAATGCAATCTATACAGATGCCAATGTGAACGCCATTTCCATCACAGCCAATCCAGGTCCTTCTTCTGGAGTTATAGGTTTGTTTTTTCCTCCTGGTACTACACTTGGCGGATATACAGTAGCTGGCTTGTCTGGATTTGTAGGAGGAGGTTCTCCTTTCGGAGCAAATTTCAATGCCGATATTCCAGACGCAGCAAAGTATATAACTATTGCAGTAATGCCCGATGCCAGCCAGGCGACTTTAAATTTATTTGCACAAAAGGCTTTTAATTTTATAACCCAAACTACACATACTTATTCGTTTGACGAAGCAAATGCATTGTTGACTACAAACTTTAATATTACCACGAATAATGTTTATAATGCCACAAATAATGGAACCTTGCAAGCTCTTTATCGTCATCAGTGGTTATACTCGCCACAAGCTACTGGCGCTACTAATACAGGATTACAATACAGTTCTCCAAGAGGTGCGA
>JAYTHK010000199.1:0-4419 GCA_043732665.1 Cytophagales bacterium
GAAGGTGATCAATGAACTTACCAATAACGATGGAAGCCAGCAAGCCCGGCCCTGCAATACATTTATCAATAGACATCGAAGGAAGACTTCCTATCAGAATACCTTCTCCTGTAGCTTTTACATATTTGGGACGAATCGTACGGCGAACATAAAGCTTCATCGGAGTAGCTTCCAGTTGTTCGGTAATCTCTTCGCCTATTTTCTTTAGGCCGCTTACATCTTCTGTAGGTTCGATAATAACAATCTCTCTTGGAAGAGAAGCTGGCAATGCCATACGTCCCTGATGTGGTTTAGCTGGAGTGGAGAGTTCTTTCCTGCGGGTATAGGAGATGGTTTCAAGAACAGGAGATACCGCAGCAATGCTGGCAACCTCTAATCCTGTATTTAACTGCTGCTCTGGAACCGTTGGAACAAAACCCTCGTTCTTCTGACCGAACACGATTCGCTTTAACTGATCTAATTCATGACGAAGCTGGATATTCTGATGCAGTAATTCATCATAGGTTAAATTTATTGAAAACAAAACTGAGTACCTTCTGCACTAATGCTGGAGATTAGAAGTATAAAAAAAACTCAGAAGTTTTCTTCATAAGAGACACGAACAGGATGTCCGCACCATCAGCAAAAGCTAAAAACATACCACCCGATACGCTTGCCTTTTACTTAAAACCAATATTCACACCTTTGTTCATAAGGGTTCCGTGGAAACTTATGGTAGGGAAAAGATTTCATAAGGTAAGAAAAATGCATTCTTGAAATTGATTATCTTTAGTCCTGTTGTTTCAAGGCTTTAGTTGTGGTAGTTTGAATGGTTGTTATAAAATTAAGCTGTTGTGGTAGCGCGGCGGAACGCATGATAGTATAGTTAAGCGCGTAGCAAAATGCTACGGCAAACGGAGCACGGAGTAGGCTTTTTAAGGAACGACTATTTATCTTCAAAAAAATCTATAATTCCATCCACAAAATGATCATAAGCATCAGCCTTTCCATTCTCGTATTCCCTAATCCATATATCATACATTTGATGAAAATCATCTGAATTTGTAAAGTTATTATTAACGTTGACTATATCAATTACACTAACAGAGATGGCCTTTTTCGAACATGGAAAAAAACAAATTGACGTTCTTGCTAAACTCTCACCTTTTTCGTAGTAATTTATACTATCTAAACGTATGATAATTATTTCTTCATATTCCTTATCTGGAATAATTTTCAAAATTGTCAATGTAGATTTATATTCCTCTCTTTTTGTTTTAAAAGTCCATGTTTGCCCCTCTTTGAACCTTTTATGTTCACATGAAAAGAATATAAGTATTGTTATAAATATATAACAATACTTATAACTCATGGTAGATTTATTCCGTTTTAATTTTACCATCTTTGGCAGCTTTTTCTTTTTCTTCTTTACTAATCTTTTCAGTATAACCTCCATCTCCTGCAAATGGTTTAGTTAATTTAATAACTTTTATTGTATCACCATCTTTAACTTTGCATGATGAATCGGTTTGCGTATATCCTTGTTCACTGAACATTTCTGGAATCTCACCAAGAATATTAGGGTCTATTTTAAATATTTTATCAAAAGAAAATTCTGATTCTTCTTTTTCAGAGCCATCATTATCACTTTCGCCTATTAATTGAAAACCAAAAGGAAGTCTAATATTCTTGTCTTTTATAATTTGTTCGTTTACTTTAGATGAAGTTTGTATTACTAAAACAGTTTCAGGAACAAGTTCCATAGATTCTATAAAGAGCTTGCAATATCAATATACGTAATCAGTGCATCCACTTTAATTAAAGACGCTGAAGCACGGAATAAAGTATTTTTAGACATAATAAGGAAGCAAAGTAGATTGAATAAGATATTGGGGAATAAACAACTTAAAACATAATCTGTTTCTTCCTTCTATTATAGTCATTAAATACATTCCTGTAATGCCTTAACATTCTTTCATCTTTCCAGCCAGTCATTCTCATAATTTCATCAGTTGAAAAATCATTCTGTGCAACAAGAAACGTAGTAAAGACCTTTCTGAAAATATGAAAAGAAGCAACATTGTAAAAATAATCTTCTTCCTCTATCTCTTTATCCAGAATGAAAATTTTGTATTTTATTTTAGCTTTCCAAGAAGGTAACGTTTCCCATATTGACCTAAGGTTTTTATTAACCTGTTGGTCTTTTGGAAACTTCTGTCTCATATCCCTATTGTATTTTTCAAAAATGGCTAAGGCTACAGGATTTAACGTTACTTCAAAATATCCATCTGTTTTAATTGCCTTTTTCTTAATAGAAACCTCTACTGGTTCTAATGATTCAGCATCTTGTTTCCTAATAGTTATTGGTTCTTGAGAATCGAATGGCTTATTCTTTTCGCCTAAAACGTGTTCATAGGAGAGTGTAACGCAATCAGAATATCTCATTCCTGAATAGGCAGAAAGGATTGAAAGGTCGTATGTCCTTTCCTTTGCTTTATTAGTTGGCAGGTATTCCTTGAATTCATTCCATTGTTCTAGGCTTGGAGTAATAATATTATCCTCTGGGGTTGGACATGGATAAGGCGTAAATTCCTTTAAATCTCTGTCAAGTTCAGCCTTAAAATTGTATTCAACCCAATCAAAGAAATTCACTAAAATCCACATATAACCATTAAGAGTGGAATTTGAAACGCCTCTGTTTTTTACTTGATTAAAAACTCTTGTGCCATCTTTTACTTCAATCGTCTTAGTTCTCTTCTTTACCAGAAATTCGCACAAATCATTTCTCCACTTTAAATTAATCTGAAAGATATTTTTCTTCTTTCCTTTTGTTCCTCCATCTTGTTCAAATTCACACAACCTTTTATGTAAATCTTCATACTTATTAATTCCTGTTTTCTTTTTTTTGTGTTTGTCTTTTTCTTTTTTGAATTCAATAAATTTCGAGAATAATTCACCAACTGAAAAAGAGCTTAATTCAAAATCTTGTTGAACCTGATTTGTTTTCTTATCAAGACAAGCATGAACATAAGGGTTTGCTTTTACTCCCTGTCTGTTTGCTTCTTGAATAAGCGTATCAATAAGATTTTTTTTCTCATAAATTCTTGTATTAGCTTCCTCCCAATCTTTTCCCCAAAATTTAGTTAAACGCCCTTTCTTGAATTGGTCTTTTAAATCTTTTTCCGTATCGAGTGTATAATTTGTAGAGTAAGCAACGTTACGATAATAGATAATCACTCTATAACCATCTTTAACTTTTACGACTGATTCTGGATTAGCTGCTGGCATAATTAAATCATTAATACAACCTAAAGATAGTTGTCATTTTTGACATTTCCAACTATCTTTAGGTCGCATATCGGTTGTACTTAACGGTAAAAAATGAAAAATCGGTTGAATAGAAGCCATTTACAGTGATTCAAATCAGTTCAATAAATATATACTTAATTTATTGATATTCAGTATAAAATGTAGTAAATTTGAACTATTCGATTACCTTTTTTCCAGCAGAACAACATTCTCCACATGATGCGTATGCGGAAACATATCTACAGGCTGCACCGCTTTTACTTCATACATGCTATCCAGCAAACTTAGATCTCTGGCTTGTGTCGCGGGATTGCAGCTTACGTAAACAATTTTAGGCGCTCCAATTGAAAGAAGTGTTTTTATCACATCTTCATGCATTCCTACACGTGGCGGATCGGTGATGATGACATCTGGTTTACCGTTTTCTTCTATGAATTTTCCAGTGAACACATCTTTCATATCTCCAGCATAAAAAACGGTATTTTTAATATTATTTACTTCCGCATTTATTTTCGCATCTTCTATCGCCATCGCTACATGCTCCACTCCTACTACCTTTTTAGCTTTTCCTGCTACGAAATTTGCGATTGTTCCTGTGCCTGTATATAAATCATAAACAACTTCATTCCCTGTTAATCCTGCTAAATTTCGAGTTATTTTATATAATTCATACGCTTGCTCAGAATTTGTTTGGTAAAAAGATTTTGCACCAATCCTAAACCTCAATCCTTCCATCTCCTCTTCTATATAGGGCTTTCCATGAAAGGTAATTACGTCCTGATCAAAAATAGTATCGTTGCCTTTTTTATTGATCACGTAATTTAAAGAACTGATTTGCGAAAATCTTTCCTTCAAATGTTCCATCAACAATTCTATTTTCTCCTTATCGTCTTCAAAAAATTGTACCATTACCATCAAATCTCCGGTAGTACTAGTACGAATCATAAGACTTCTAAGAAAACCGTGTTGATTGCGTAAATTGAAAAATGCCCAGTCCCTTTCTTGTACAAAGTCTTTTATAGCCAAACGAATTTCATTGGAAGGCGCAGGTTGCAAATAACAATGTTGAATATCAATTACTTTATCAAAAACGCCTGGTACGTGAAAACCCAAGGCACTTTTCTGATGCAC
>JAYTHK010000200.1:0-13711 GCA_043732665.1 Cytophagales bacterium
TTCAATTTTATTCATTAATATTCTTTATTTGTAATAATTTGTTAATCTCTATTTTTAGCGTTGGCAAATGTCGTACAATTGTACCTCAGATAATTTCATTGTCAATCTTATCATAACCATGAATCACACGATTGCGTAAATTTATAATTTGTTTTTTACTTGAAATGTCAATTTCAGAATCCAATTTCTCAATCCGATTCATTCACGCTCTATTGCTCTGCGCAACATTTTATTGGATATATACGTTAAAATCACGCACCCTCACCAAGATAGTTATCTATTGAACCAATGGACTCTCGTATGTCAAACAAATACTTCTTAATCTCAAGATCCATACAATAATGTTTTTATTTTATTTACGGAGTCAATAAAATAAGGGTTAGATAAAGATTTTTCTGTAACCAAATCAACAATTCTCTGAAATAAGATTTCAAATTTGTCTGCTAAATCAAAATAAGTATCTGCATAATCTCCAAAATCCATAGGGTTAAAAGAGATTAATAAATCTACATCGCTGTTATCATCAAACTTATCTGTACAAACAGAACCAAAAGCAAATAAGGTCTTAACATTATGAGCCAAACATAATGCTTTGATATTGTCCATATTTTTTAAAACTAAAGGTTGCATATCAATCTTTTAACCGAATTTACAATACTTGGTAATCCTATCCAAGCTTTAATTCGGAGTTGTAATTATCTCTTTCCTCCCTACTTCATATTGTGATACACCACTTGTATATCATCGTTTTGCTCGAATTTTTCAATCAGTAAGAGAATTTCCTCTTCCTGTTCTTTTGTTACTTCTACAAATGAGTTAGGAATGCGCTGTAATTCTGTACTAAGCACATTTATATTTTTATCTTCCAATGCTTTTTGCATCATTCCGAAATCCTGAAAGGACGTATACACATAAACCTCTCCTTCTGCCGAAATCGCTATATCGTCTGCCCCGAAATCTATTAATTCTAATTCTAGTTCATCAATATTTAAGTCTCCTTTTAGAAATTTAAAAACCCCTTTTCGGGAAAAAATAAAATCCAAAGAACCCGTTTTGCCTAAAGCACCTCCTCCTCTGGATATAATGGTACGAATATCAGCCACTGTGCGGTATATATTGTCCGTTGCCGTCTCAATAAGGAGGGCTATGCCATGAGGCCCATAACCCTCATAGATAACTTCTTCATAATCTTTGTCTTCCTTGCTTATAGCTCTTTTTATAGCCGCATCTATTCGGTCTTTGGGCATGTTTACGCCCTTTGCATTTTGGATAAGCGTGCGAAGACGGGGGTTATTTTCAACTAAAGGGCCATTTGCTTTCACGGCCATGACGATTTCCCGTCCTATTCTTGTAAAGGCTTTGGCCATTTTGTCAAAGCGAGCCATCATGGTGTGTTTTCTGGTTTCAAATATTCTTCCCATGGGTACTAATTTAACTTTCGTAAAGTATATTAATCTACAAATTTAAGAAATATTCTTCTATTCACTATATTTGAAATCTTTTACAAAAAGTTAAGATTATGATCAGAACACACCATTGCGGACAATTAAGAATTTCAGATATTAATACTCAAGTAGTGCTTTGCGGTTGGGTAGCTAAAATACGTGACATTGGCGGTATGGTTTACATCGACTTACGCGATCGTTATGGCATCACGCAACTTCTTTTGGAAGAAGGTAAAACTGATCCCGCTACATTAGCCGCCGCCCGAAAACTAGGTAGAGAGTTTGTAATAAAAGCTACCGGACTAGTAATAGAGCGTCTTTCCAAAAATGACAAAATCCCAACAGGCTATATAGAAATAAGAATTGCCGAAGTAGAAATTTTAAATCCTGCAAAACTTCCTCCTTTTATTATCGAAGACGAAACAGACGGTGGCGACGAACTTCGTATGAAATACCGTTACCTCGATCTCCGTCGTAACATTGTAAGAAAAAACCTTGAGCTTCGCCATCAAGTAGCAAAAGAGACCAGAAACTATCTTGACGGACAAAGTTTTATAGAAGTAGAAACACCGGTATTGATTAAATCTACGCCAGAAGGAGCGCGTGATTTCGTGGTTCCTTCCCGCATGAATCCTGGTGAATTTTATGCTTTACCGCAATCCCCTCAAACCTTCAAACAACTATTGATGGTGGCAGGTTTTGACCGTTATTATCAGATCGTAAAATGTTTCCGTGACGAAGATTTGCGTGCAGACCGCCAGCCAGAGTTCACACAGATCGATTGTGAAATGTCTTTCATTACGCAAGAAGATATTTTAAATATGTTTGAAGGATTGATCCGTCATTTATTTAAAGTCGTTAAGAAAATAGACCTGCCCACGCTTACCCGCATGACTTACGCAGATGCTATGCAATACTATGGTAACGACAAACCAGACATTCGTTTCGAAATGAAGTTTGTGGAAATGAACGACATCGCAAAAGGTAAAGGTTTTACAATGTTCGACAATGCCGAACTGGTATTGGGAATCTGTGCGGAAGGTTGTGCTACCTATACAAGAAAACAATTGGATGAATTGACTGAATGGATTAAACGTCCCCAAATAGGGGCGAAAGGTCTTATCTACATGCGTTACGAAGCAGACGGTACCTTGAAATCTTCGGTAGATAAATTTTATTCGCAAGAAGATTTAAAAACATGGGCAGCAAAATTTAACGCTAAACCTGGCGATCTAATTTTAGTGCTAAGTGGAGATACAAATTCTACGCGCAAACAACTGAGCGAACTTCGCCTTGAAATGGGCACAAGGCTTGGCCTTCGTGACAAAGACAAATTCTCTGCGCATTGGGTGATTGATTTCCCATTGTTTGAATACAGCGAAGAAGAGAAAAGATATTTTGCAATGCACCACCCATTTACTTCTCCAAAACCAGAAGATATGGAATTGCTGGAAACAAACCCAGGAGAAGTAAGAGCAAATGCGTATGACATGGTTATAAACGGTGTTGAAATTGGTGGTGGTTCCATCCGTATTTTTAACAAAACACTTCAAGCGAAAATGTTTAGCATGCTTGGTTTCTCAGACGAGGAAGCGAAACACCAATTTGGTTTCATTATGGAAGCCTTTGAATACGGCGCTCCTCCACACGGCGGACTAGCCTTCGGTTTCGATCGTTTATGCTCGCTTTTTGGAGGTTCAGATTCTATCCGTGATTTTATCGCTTTCCCCAAAAATAATTCTGGCAGAGATGTGATGATTGATTCGCCTTCTACGATTTCAGAAAAACAGTTGGACGAGTTGAGTATTGCGGTGAAGGAAATGGTGAAGAAATAAACTTTTTTGCTGACGTAGTATATTTCAAAAGGCTCTTGCTGGTTTAAGCATCTGTTTGGACTATTCTAAATCGAGCGCCCTTATATTACTATTTAAGGATCAAGTCAATTTGCTGGGGAGTAAATAGGATTAAGCGAATGATTTTCTAGGTTGTTTCCGCCCTTGATTTCTATGTTTTAAGCAAGAGAGTGTACATAAATATTTTCTTCCAGCACTCGAACAGATCAATAAATGTGCAAAAGGCAGTCGTTTGGACTTTAGTCCGAGTGGCCATTATTAGTAAGTCCTCCGGATGGGCTAATCTATACAACTGTAAATGGTTACCACTATTTTCTACGGAGCTCGGAGTAGTTAACCAATTGTTTATAGGCTCCAGAATATGAACTTTTGACAAATTGAAATCTGTGACTTCACGCCGCAGGCAATAACTGTGGTTATTTTATACCCAGATGCCTTTTTGTTTACAGAAATAATTAAGGTAATATTTTAAAAATACCTAACTTAATTTCTAAGTTCGAATATATTTTTAAATATTACTGTCATCCGACTAATATTTAAAACTGCGAATAAATTGTGTTACTGCTTTAATCAAGGCTTCATTTGTAACTTTTAATATTAGTCGGATGATAGTAAATATTAATTATGATTATATCATAAAGTTTGTTTGTTATAAAAAAATAGTAAAAAGGGAGAAGTAAAAGGTGAAATTATAACTCAGTTCTGTCTTTTAACTTCTCCCCTTTTACCATTTTTTTTTAACCATTATTATTATTTTTCTTCCTGCAGCTGTCTTTGATAAATGTCTTGGTAAATTCCATTTAACGCCAGCAGCTCCTCGTGGCTTCCTTGTTCTGCAATCTGCCCTTCGTTCAAGACTATTATTTTATGTGCCAATTTTACAGAAGATACTCGATGTGAAATAATCACCGAGGTTTTGTCTTTCATAATACGGTTAAGATTATGGAGAATTATATTTTCTGTGCTCGTATCAACGGCCGACAAACAATCGTCAAGGATTAGTATCTGAGGGTTTCTTACAATAGCCCGAGCAATTGATAACCGCTGTTTTTGTCCACCCGAAAGCGTAATACCTCTTTCACCAATAATGGTATCAAACTGATTTGGAAACTCTTTAATGTTATGGTATAAATCTGCATCTTTTGAAGCTTGTACGATGGCTTGCTCGTTAAGATCATTTATTCCGAAAGCAATATTATTACGAATAGTATCAGAAAAAAGAAACACATCTTGTGGTACATATCCCATCTTGCTTCGGTACTGCTGAACGTTGATTGTTTTTAGATCGGTATTGTCTACAAGTATTTCGCCCATATCAGCATCGTACATACGACAAAGAAGGTTAGCAAGCGTGCTTTTCCCTGAGCCTGTATTGCCTATTATAGCAAGTGTTTCGCCATTCTTAATAGTAAAGGAAATATTTTTTAACGCCTCAATTCCTGTATCAGGATAGGTAAAACTTACATTTTTAAATTCTATTTTCCCTTTTAATGAAGGTAGCTTAGAAGAACCCGAAACAATCTCTGATCTTATTTTCAGAAATTCATTAATCCTTCCTTGCGAAACTTCCGCACGTTGTATTTGACTACTTATCCAGCCTAGAGAAGCCACTGGCCAACTCATTCTATTCAAATAAATAAAAAATTCGGCAATGTTTCCTACTTCAATATGTTTATTTATAACTTCTATTCCTCCTATATATACCACCAAAATATTACTAGCTCCTATCAATGTTAATATAGCAGGAAAGAAAAAGGCTTGTATTTTACTAAGTTGAATAGAACTGTTTTTATAATCGTCACTTTTGATTTCAAATTTATGGATGGAATCTTTTTCGCGTACAAAAGATTTCAAAACTCTAATGCCAGAAAAAGCTTCCTGCACTTGTGTAGATAGATCTGATTGACTCTTTTGTATCCCTTCAGATTGTTTTGTCATTCTGTTATTTACAAAGTAAATACACAACGCTAAAAACGGCAAAGGCAATAAAGTAAAGAGTGTCAGCTTGAGGTTTACAACCAACATAAAAGGAATCGTAACGACGAAAATTGCAATTAGATTTATACCGTACATAATACAAGGTCCCAAGTAGTTTCGAACCAAGCTAACATCCTCTGAAATCCTATTCATCAAATCTCCGGTATTGTTTCTTTTATAAAAAGAAAGCGGAAGGTTCTGGTAATGGCTGTATATTTCATTTTTAAGATCATATTCTATCCTTCTGGAAATACTGATAATAATCTTTCTATAATAAAAAAGGAAAAAGCTAGCCGCTACTGAAGTGCCTATCATCATAGCGAAAAAATAGAAGATTTTCCCTTTGAATTGGGTTATGAGTAAAGCTTTCTCTGTTTCTCCTGTGGTGATTTTGTATACTCTAAGAAAATCTACCACTTCATTTATCGAATCACGTGTGAGCGGCGCAACATAGGTTGCAAAAACATTGTAAATGAATATAAATAGTATTCCTACGAACAACTGGAATTTATATTTTAACAAGTATTTATTTAAATAAGCTAGTTCTTTCATTAATTCTTCTCAATGCAAAGGTATTATTTAATTTTTCTTAATGCTTTTATACTCGATGGTTTACACGAAGTAGGAAATAAACCTAAAATTATATCATCGATATCGGATACTTTATAAATGATATGCCAACTATAACACACGGCTTTCCTATACATTTTTAATTTGGTAGGCAATTCTTCGCATTCTTTAAAAGCAAAAGGGCGTTTTCCTATACGATTAATCTTATTAAAAATTGCATCACCAACTTTGATCGCATTCAAAGGCTGATGATTAATAAAGGCAATATAACCAGTGATCTCATCAATGTTTAAAAGAGCTTGTTCAGTAATTTTTACTTTATAAGTTGCTGGAGTTTTTTGCGTCTTGCTATCCATTTATGCTCCACCTCTTTTAAATTAACCGTTTCCTCTTTTTCGGCATTTTTTATCCAATTTTTATATAAGTTAAGGCTCATCGGTTCTCCTGGTAAAGCAACAGAGTCAATTTCTGATTCAGGGAGGATACGAATAAATCGTTTTTGCTCTAAACTTTGCAACGGAGTGATTGCTTTTTTATTTTTTAATTAGACAACAATCGTCTGCATAAAATTCATATTTGCGAGTTATGCTCCAACAGATTGTACTAATGTTTTATCTTTAGTAACACACTATAAATATACATAAATTTAAAACAATTCTCACATCTGTTTGTTAAACTATGTAAAAACAGCTATTATTGCGTTCGGAAACAAAGATAAGAAAAATCGTTCTTTAGTAGTCATGT
Source organism: Cytophagales bacterium (assembly GCA_043732665.1). GTDB lineage: Bacteria > Bacteroidota > Bacteroidia > Cytophagales > Cytophagaceae > JANYCO01. The sequence continues at coordinate 6,590 of JAYTHK010000200.1, forward strand.
TAAACAGAAGGTTGTTAAGAATTAAAGTGATGCAGGCAGTTTATGCGCTCTATCAATCCAGAGAATCCAACTTCGAGTTAGGCTTAGAAGACATCACAGATTCATTTTTACCTGACATGAATTCTATGGAAGTTCAAAATATGGAACTTCTGAAGAAGAAAAAAGAAGAAGCCTCTGCATTATATGAAAAATCATTTCTGGAAACTGTACAATACACGATAGAAACTAAAGACGTAATTGCTGCTGCGGAGAACGCCAAATCCACTTATAGATTGAGAGTAGAGAGAGATATAAAACATTTTCGCAAACTGATGTTGGAGGATGTTGAGAATATCAATTATAAATACCTTGAATTACTGAGCTTTCTAATTGCTCTTGCTGATTTTGTACAGGTAGACGAAGATGAAAAGAAAACGAAGTTGATAAAGGCTTTACCAACTGCTTCAAAAGAGCTAAAACTACAGAACAATTCAGTAATTAAAGCGCTCAAAGCCAACAAGGATTTTGAACTGGAAAGAATAAAAAAAAACATACAATTAGAGCCTGCTTTCGTTAGAAATACTTTTAAAGAATATATTAAAACAAATCCTGAGTATATAAGATATCAGGAACTTAATGAAAGCTCAGTGCAAATCGACAGAGACATTTGTCTCTTTATTTTAAAAAGCATTTTTCTGAAAAAAGAAGCCGTGGTTATTCATTTTGAATCTGACGACTTGAATTGGACAGAAAATAGTTCTATCGTAAAAAGCATGGCTGTTAAAACCATCAAGTCTTTAGGAGATGGTATTTCTGAGGAAGATATTTTGCTTGATATTTCTCCAAACTGGGAAGAAGATAAAGCCTATTTTATCGAGCTTTATGACAAAACGGTTCAGATGGACGAAAAGCTTGAGCCTATTATTACAGAAAGGGTTAAAAACTGGGAGGCTGATCGGGTGGCTATGATGGATAAAATTATCATGAAACTGGCAACAGCCGAAATGATCGTATTTCCTAGTATTCCAATTAAAGTATCTATAAATGAGTTCATTGAGATCTCTAAAATATACAGCACCCCTAAAAGTAAGGTTTTTGTGAATGGTATTTTAGACAGCATCGCTGCTGATTTGACCAAAGATGGAACGATTCGTAAGAGTGGTCGTGGGCTTATTGATAACAAGTAGTTTTGTAGGACTGATAATATTTCTAATTTTGTAAGACAAACTAATTATTTTAATACTATGATAAAAACGATAAATTATACTTTACTACTTATTACAAGTGCATTTATTTTAAATGCTTGCGAATCCAAAGAAAAATCTATTTCTGTTGCCGATACAAATATCGTTGTGAGCCCTATACAAACAGAATCGAAAACAGCGTCTTCCATGGCGCTTACGACACTTGAGTTTACAGAAGACTCATTTGATTTTGGTAAAATAAAAGAAGGCATAAAAGTAGATCACATATTCAAATTTAAAAATACGGGTGCAAATCCTCTGGTATTGCAAGATGCAAGAGCTTCTTGTGGATGTACAATTCCTGAATATACCAAAGACACAATTGCTCCAGGCAGCGAAGGGGAAATTAAAGTTATATACGACAGTGCAAACAAACACGGTCAGATAAATAAAACAGTCACCGTAACTGCCAACACTAATCCTGCTGCTACCGATATAAAAATCAGTGCCTTTGTTTTAGAAAAAAAAGCAGGACCATACAACAAACAATAATTTAAATAAATATAAAAATGTTAGAATTCGTATTATTAGAAGCTACAGGTGGAATGGGCCAATATGGTAACTACCTTTTAATGGGAGCAATGGCTGCAATCTTTTATTTTTTCATGATCAGACCTCAACAGAAAAAAGCAAAAGATGCTAAGCTATTTAAAGAGAGTATGAAAAAAGGTGATAATGTTGTTACTATTGGTGGTATGCACGGTAAAATAGCAAGCATTGAAAGCAATGACACTATCATTATAGAAGTTGACAAAGGCATTAAATTAACCTTTGAAAAATCTTCTATCTCTGCAGAAGCTACCAAGAAAATTCAAATTGCTGAAGTGAAATAATTAATCTCAAGTAATGTAATTTGAATAAATTTAAAAGAATTCAAAGAGGTGATTGGAAAGCAATGACATTTTGTGTTTTTGCTGCCGTCACCTTTTGGTTTTTTAATGCGATGACCAACGATTATTCCGTCGATGTATCGCATCCTTTGGTCATTCATTACGAAGAAGATCAATATACACCACTTTCTCCAATCCCTAACCAAATCAAGTTTAGCACCACTGCTTCGGGTTGGGATATTTTTACAAAAACCAATTTCATAAACTCCTCTCCTATCGAATTAGATCTGGACGATGATTTTAAAAAAAGAAAATACATCACCGCTGCTCGTCTTAAATCTATTGTTGCAAAACAGATGGACGGTATTCGTATCAATGAAATATTAGAAGATACTATTTATGTAAATTTTGATAAAATACGATCTAAAAAAATAAAATTGCAGACAGACCCAAGAAAAATTTCTCTGTCAGAGGGCTATCGCTTGTCGGGAGCTGTATTTATAGAACCTTCAGAAGCAATAGTTACAGGGCCTTCGTCCTTACTGAAAAACATTCCTGATGTTTTCAATATAAAAATAGAAGATAAAGACATCTCTGATAAATACGAAGAAAGCATTCCATTTAAACCTTCTCTGGATATAAAATTCAAATTCAATATTGACAAAGTAAAAATAAAATTTGAAACATTTAAACTTGAGAAAATCGAAAAAGAACTTAATCTTTCCAAAATAAACTTTCCAAAAAAGAAACGAATCACTATTTCGCAAGAGACTGCCACACTTACTTATTATGCGAGAAAAGAAGATTTACCTTTAATTGATCTGCAGAAATTTGAAGCTCAAATAGATTTCTTCTCCATCAACGACAAAGATAAAACGATAAAAATTAAACTTAAAAAAGTACCGGAGTTAATTAACAGTTATCAATTTGAACCTTCGACCGTGAAAATATCTTATGGCGAATAAACTATTGAAAGTTGGCATTACAGGTGGAATTGGTTCAGGTAAAACGCTGGTGAGTAAAATCTTTAGTATCCTTGGAATACCGGTATACGATGCTGATACCCGTGCGAAATGGATCTCCAATTTTCATCCTGATGTGAAAAATGAAATTATTAATTTTTTTGGCGAAAAATCTTACGAAGACAATAAATTCAATTCAAGATATATCCTTAGCCAAATTATTAACGACAAGACCAAAACTGAAAAATTAAATAGTATCATACATCCCAGAGTAGGCGACGATTTTGCTGAATGGGTAACGCAACACAAAGAGTTCCCCTATTTGTTAAAAGAAGCGGCCTTGATGTTTGAATCTGATTCCTACAAATCTCTGGATAAAATAATTGTAGTTTCAGCACCTCTAGGTATCAAAATAAAAAGAATTATTTCCCGCGACCCACAACGCACCGAGGTGGAGATCTTAGGAATCATGAACAAACAGATGTCCGAGGAAGAAAAACTAAAAAGAGCAGATTTTATTATATATAACGACAATCAACAAATGGTAATTCCTCAAGTGGTAGCGTTGGATAAATTATTTAGAAATCAATTTTAAGCTTATAAACTTTTGATAGCCTTATGGAGGTTTAATGCTGTTAACGACTCTTTTTCCCTTTTACCTCAAATTGCTGCCACTCGCTACAATATTTTTTTCTGCCACAGTTCTTGCATTTTTCACCAATCCACAGTCCATCAAACTGCGTCATAAGTTTTTCAATAAAGGCAGTATCTGTGGTAAGAATCCCCGCTTCAAAATTTCTGTTGTTGCCACTTTTCGCACCAATACCTGCACCTGTGAGGTTTGCACTTCCTGTGTATGCCTTTTTACCATCAGAAATAATAGTTTTAAAATGAACTCTCGGACAATTCATTTGTTCTAAACCGTGAATCAGATTGGGATACTTGTCAAAATCTTTACGAAAAGCTGGCCCAGGTTCTTTCGCATACACTAAACGAATTTCAACTCCCTTTGACAAAAGATCTGACAACACTTCCAGAAAAGGAACCATTTTTTTCCCTTTGGCAACATACAAATCTTTTATATCTGCTGTACCAATCCACAAAAAACGTTTTGTAGTTGGCACCATTTCAAGCAGTACCTTCTGGTAAATTTCTTCGTCTGTGATTAATTCTGTGCTCAATCGTTTTATTGTTTTTACTTATTCAATTTAAACAAAAGAAAAGCGACAACTACGTGTTTTATTATTTTATTTTTAAAGCAATGCGATAATTATTAACTTAGTTTTTCACAAGACTTATACTTTTGTCTTGTCAGTGGACAAGACACGGTGAAGAGAAACGATGAAGGACATTCTACAAACAAAATATGAATCCAATTATTAAAACGTTACAAGAAAAAAACTAATCGGCAAAAGAATTAAAATGTCGTTAGGGGAAAATAAGACTTTTGAATTATGGAAAGGTTTTATGCAAAGGCGAAAGGAAATTGAAAATAATTTAACTACAGAATTATTTTCAATGCGAGTGTATAATGAATCTTACGACTTTATAAATTTCAATCCTTCTGCTCAATTTGAAAAATGGGCTGCTCTTGAAGTTGTAGATTTCAATACAATTCCTGATGAAATGGAAGCTTATGTATTGCCTGCTGGACTTTATGCAGTTTTCTTTTATAAAGGCTTAAATACGGATACTCAAATATTCGAATACATTTTCGGAACATGGCTGCCAAATTCAAACGAGTATGTATTAGACAACAGGCCTCATTTTGAATTATTGGGAGAGAAGTATAAAAATGGAGATCCGAATTCAGAAGAAGAAATATGGGTACCGATCAGGGCAAAATAAAAAACATAAATACATAGTTAAGTTTTATTAATTTGAAAAAGTCAGGATTTTATCACACTGTGGCATAACATTTATATTGTGCTTATCAATGCAGCACAACATAAATGTTATGCCACAGTGAAATTATATTCATATCTATGTGAACATACACAATCTCAACTGCAACAATTATATTGTTTTACTTTTCCCAATTAGGAATTCGTATTTTTATCTATTTTATTTGTTAAATAAATAGATAAGTAATGATCACAATACCAAAATTAAAGTACACAGATAGCGGAAATTTTTTCTTAATGGCTGGACCTTGTGCTATAGAAGGAAGAGACATAGCGTTAGAGATAGCAGAGCGAATTGTAAAACTTTCTGACAAATATAAAATTCCGTATATTTTCAAAGGTTCTTACAAAAAAGCAAACCGCACTAAACTTGATTCGTTCACAGGAATTGGCGATGAAAAAGCATTGAAAATTCTCAAAGAAATAAGCGATACGTTCAATATTCCCGTAGTTACTGATATTCACGAAAGTCACGAAGCGGCTATGGCAGCAGAGTATGTAGATGTATTGCAAATTCCTGCATTCCTTTGCCGTCAGACCGATTTATTGGTAGCCGCAGCGCAAACAGGAAAAGTTGTAAACGTAAAAAAAGGACAATTCCTTTCCGGACAATCCATGAGATTTGCTGTAGAAAAAATAAAATCATTAAACAATCCTAATGTAATCCTTACGGATCGAGGCAATTCGTTCGGCTATTCAGAGCTTGTGGTGGATTATAGAAATTTGGTAGAAATGAAAGCTTTTGATGTGCCCGTAGTGATGGATTGTACGCATTCACTTCAACAGCCTAACCAAGCATCTGGAGTTACCTGTGGTCGCCCAGCAATGATCGAAACGATTGCCAAAGCAGCCATTGCGGTAGGTGCAGATGGTTTATTTATAGAAACTCACCCTCGACTAAATGAAGCTAAATCTGATGCAGCCAATATGCTTCAATTGGATTTATTAGAAGACTTGCTGGTGAAATTAATTAGAGTGAGAGAAGCTATACGCTAATAATAGTAAATGAATAGCTTTAATAAAATGGTAAGAAGTGAAAAATGATATAATATTAATTTTCTTTTTACTTCTTACCATTTTAAATAATGAGCAACGAATAGAACAGAGCCTATCCAATATTTATCTGGTTTTCTTTTTATAATCTTTTCTATCAAAATCAGGGCAGGAGCCACAACCAGCGTGAGGACCTCGTTTACAGGCCGTTAAAAATCCGATTAGCACCAACAAAACTATTATTTTATTTCTCATAAGATCTTATTTATATAAGGTGATCATTTCCTATTATAGCTTAGTACCTAATTCTATTGATAATCATTAACAACTAAAGACCAACAACTATTTTATTCTGGCCGAATATTTTCTTTTGGTAAATTTTCTTTTTTCGGCTCGTAAGTATAAATCTCTTCTTTGATAACCTTTTCTGCATTTTCTCTTCTAGCCATCTGGGTTATTTTTTTTATCAAACGAGTTTGATTCCCTTCCATATCGTACTCCTTAATAGTCCAATAGGTATCGGTGTAATACCAAAATATTTTTCGCTTGTACTGACTAATGGATTTTATTTTACCGTTTTTGTAATATTCTATATTCGTACCTTTTTTATCGTTCTTGAGCATTTTGATTTTATTAAATGAATCTTGAGCATATAAAGAAGGTACGAATCCAATAAATAAAAATAAAATAAAAAGTCCAAGACCTTTTACTACCTTTCTATTCATAGCTGTTATATAAGAGTTGACCATTTCCAATTAATTACTACTTCTAAGTTAAGTATAATTTTTCAGATATTAAAAAAATCAAAGCTTTGCCACCATTGAAACTACTTCTGGCAGCATTAAATCTACCCATCGACCGTACATTTTTCCTGAGGGATGCAAGTTATCTTTACAGGTAAGTGTGGCGTCTTTCTTAGCGTCTCTTGATAGTGGTGTGATATCGAAATACTTCACACCCATCGAATCTGTTACTTCTTTATTAATTGCGTTAAACAAATCTATTTGCTGGCCGATATAAGTTGGATTTCTGCTGCCAAAAGGAGTAGCTCCATAGTCGGGAATCGACAATACAAATACTTTATCTTTTCTTCCCTTGGCATAATAAACAGCAGTCGCTAATAAATCACGAAACTCTAATCGGTAGTTTTCTGGACTCTTGCCCTGAAATTGATTATTAACTCCGATAAGTAAAGAGACGAGATCAAATG
>JAYTHK010000201.1:0-13698 GCA_043732665.1 Cytophagales bacterium
TCTGATTGTGGAACTTCTTGTACCAACCCATAAAGTTCAGAAGTAGAAGCTTGATATATTCGAATTTTATCTGTCATGTTTAATAAACGAACAGCTTCTAATATTCTCAATGTTCCTAAACCGTCTACATTAGCAGTGTATTCGGGAGTGTCAAAACTCACCTTTACATGCGACATAGCACCAAGATTGTAAATTTCTTCAGGTTGAACTTCCTGAATGATTCTTATGATATTGGTAGAATCGGTAAGGTCTCCATAATGTAATTTGAAGCGAACATTATGTTCGTGTTGATCTTCGTATAAATGGTCAATTCTATCTGTATTGAATAGAGAGCTTCTCCTTTTGATGCCGTGTACTTCGTAGCCTTTTTTCAGTAAAAACTCAGCCAAATAAGCACCGTCTTGTCCTGTAATACCCGTTATTAATGCTTTTTTCATTTCGTTAAATTACGACTTTTTATTATTTACTCAAAAATTTTCTCCACCAATACTGAAAAGCAATAATATTCCAAACAGCTTCCTGCTCATAATATTGGCCATTCAGAACGCTATTTTTCAATTTTTCAATTTCTTTTGAATCAAAAATCCCTTGCGCCTTAATAAAGTTTTCATCCAACAATTCTAAGATTAAACTTCTCAATTCTCTTTTATAGAATTTTATTAAAGGAACATCAAATCCTTTTTTAGGGCGGTTATATAATTCTTGTGGTAAAATATCTTTAAAAGCATCTCGGACAATTTTCTTTTTTAGTTGGTTATCAATTTTATATTCGACTGGCAAACTAAAAGCAAAATCAACCAATCGATGATCTAAAAAAGGTTCTCTCACTTCAAGTCCATTGGCCATAGACATCATATCTGCCTTGAATAACATATTGTCTGGCAATACCATATTCACATCAGAAAGTAAGACTTCATTAAGACTTCCTGACTCAGAAATATTTTTTGTGCAATCAGATTTCCTAAGAGTATATTCTTGCGAATCTATTTTCTGAATAAATTCTTTGGAAAATAAAGTTCTAATATTTTTTTCAGAGGATATCGTGCTCCATTTCCAATAGCGCTCTTTTGCAGTCATGTTTGCCCCTTCAGCAAAGCGATGGTATTGACGAATTTTATTGCTAAAGAAACTATTCCTGCTTTTTGGTAATTTATCTAAAATGGGATAAAGTGTTTTTAATAATTCACCTTTCCAACCGCCTTGTCTAATCTCATATTCACCGTAATATTTATTGTATCCTGCAAATAGTTCGTCTGCTCCGTCTCCTGACAACGCTACTTTTACTTTTCCTGATGTTCGCTTACTCAATATATAAAAGGGTAGTGCAGAGGAATCGGCAAATGGTTCATCCAAATAATCTAATACCTCAAAAATATGCTCATGTAAATCCTGATTGGTCAGTGAAAAAACGGTATGGCTTGTGTTGAATTTTTTCGCTACCAAATTAGCGTATTTTGTTTCGTCAAAGAAAGGTTCGTCTTTGAATCCTATTGAAAAAGTGTTGAGGTAGTTGGTATGTCTGCTCGCTAGCGCTACTATTGCAGAAGAATCAGTTCCCCCACTCAGAAAAGCACCCAACGGTACATCTGAAATGAGTCTTAGTCGGACGGAATCTTCTAATAATTCCAACATTTTTTCTTTCGACTCTTCAAAAGTAATAGCGATGTTTATGTCTTTTTCGGAATAAGGAATTTCATAATAACGTTTCTTGGTAAATGCTTTTCCTTTTACAAGAATATATTCGCCAGGCAATAAACGATAAATATTTTTGAAGATAGAATATTCTTTAGGAACATAATTCAATTGTAAATATTGAAACAAAGAAACTTCATCTAATTCTCTTGGAATATTGTAGGCCAACAAAGATTTCATTTCAGAAGAAAAAACAAATTTATCTTCGTCTTTGTAGAACAGTAGAGGTTTTACGCCCATCCTGTCGCGGGCGACAAAGAGTGATTTTTCTTCTTTATCGTAAATGGCAAAAGCAAAGAATCCGATAAATCTCGTCAGGCATTTTTCCTTTTCTAAAATATAATACTGCAACAAAACTTCCGTATCCGATTCGGTTTGAAACGTGATACCTTTGTCGATCAATTCTTTTTTTAATTCTTTATAATTAAAGATCTCACCGTTAAATACAAGTACATACCTGCGCGATGCATCGTACATGGGCTGGTTGGAAACATAGCCTGTATCAATAATAGAAAGTCTTCTATGTCCTAGTCCAATGTAATTGTCTAGGAAATAGCCACGTGCATCTGGGCCACGCTGAGCCATAGTATCTATGGCTTTCGCCATATTAATCATATAAAAACTACCTACCTGATTAAATGCGTATATTCCAGTTATTCCACACATAACTTATCTTTTATAGAGCCAGTTTTCAGGGTTCATTTTTAAATTGTTTTTCCATATTTGGAATTGCAATTGTGTTGCCTCGTCTTTATCGGTATAAACCACTCCAATGGTTTGTTTTGGAGCTACCTCGTCTCCTGTTTTTACCGATACGGTTTTCAGTTTTGCATAAACGGTGAAGTATTCACCGTGTTGAATCATCACCACTTTATTCATGCCTGGGACTTCTGCTACAGTGATTACTTTACCTTGAAAAACAGCTCTTACAGATTCGTCTTTTGTAGTTTGAATATCTATCCCTAGATTATCTACAAACACACCTTTTAGAACGGGGTGTGTTTGTTTTCCAAAATGCTGCACGATGCTGCCTTTTAAGGTAGGCCATGGAAGTTTGCCTTCATTGTCTGTAAAAGAACCGGACAGCGCTTGGGCTTCCGGACTGAGATCCATCTTAAATTCATCCTTTTTGTCTTTGTCCTTTTTGTTTTTTTGATCAGCAGGTTTTGTTGTTTTATTGTTTTTGGTTGCAGCTCTTCTAGCTGCTTGAATGGCCTTTTCCCGCTCCGCAGCAATCATGTTTGTGATGAGTGTTTCTAATTTCTTTATAGATTTTTTTCTTTCTTCCAGCTCCTTCCGTAACGATTTTTCGCGCTCGCTTAATTCGCCTAATACTTTCTTTTGTTCTTCTTTTTCCTCGTTGAGGTTTCTAGTCTCAACCGTTTTTATGCCAATAAGATTATTTTTTTCTGAAATTTTTCGTTGTAGTTTCTGTTTTTCGTATTCTAACCTAGATTTCTTTTTTTCTATTTTATCCAAATGCTCTTGGCGCATTTGCGAATAATGTTGAAAGTATTTCACTCTCATAGCCATCTGGCTCACCGACTCGGCAGAAAAAATATACGTTAATTTGCTTAAGCTTGTATTCATCTTTGAGGCAGAATAAACCATAACAGCGTATTCCTTTTTCAAAGAGTCAACATCGTTGTTAAGCCCCAGAATTAAACCTTCCAGTTGATTGATTTCTTCTTCCAATAGCTCTACTTCTTCGGTTACTGATTCAATCAATCGTTCTCGTGAAGTGATTTTATTCTTTATGGCACTTAGCTGACCTATAGTAGCTTCTTTGCGGGAACGGGTTTCGAGAAGTATTTTATTGGCTTCCTCTATGCGCTGAATATTTTCTTTTTTCTGTTTCTCCAGTAGAGCCCTAGATTTTTTTTGAGCAAATAAGTTCCCCGATAGTAGTAAAAATAATACTACTAGAAGCTTACTTATTTTCAAATTTCTTCGGAACATTAAAAGGGAAATTTAATGGTTTTGTTACTATTTCTGCTTTATGATGCTCTATGTTGATAAGAGTATTTTTCTCAATGCCTTTATTATTTACAAATTTAACAACTGTTTTGATATGATTGGCAAACATAAACGAATCCAATGGCGCGAAATCACTATATTTTAAAGATAAGGAGCTGTTGTTATCCACATTTAGTAGTTCAAGTGTTTCTATTTTTAAATTATTAGTCGTAATATAGTTATCTACCTTGAGGTTATTCCTGTTTTGACGGAGTAAGTAAAAACCTAACGTTTCTTGTTTTACAAGTTGGTCTTTTGCTTCCTTCTGAAAGGCAAGATTACCAAGAAGTAAGGCTTGTAAATTATTAAAATTCAAGTTTGTATTGAACGTGTTGTTAATGTATGAAAATCCATACGAATACAGTGTGTTGTGTATTCTGTCAAGAATAAAAACAGAATCTCTTAAAATAAGACACCTTGCCGCTTCAATGCCAAGCCCAGGAGTAATGGATAGCCAAATGATACTGTCTTTTTTTATACGACCGTTTACCGTGAAGTTCTGAGACTCGCTTCCTAGTATATATTCCACTTTTGACTTGAAATGAAAGTATGTGAAATCGATTTCGTTTATGCTAAACTTATTCAGTTCGCCGAGATCGATAATGTCTTTCTTTGGAATAGATGAAACTATATTTTTCTTTGAACAGGATGAGAAGAAAATCAAAAAAAGAAATCCTACTCCCACAAAAATTTTATTCATACAATTTTCCTTCTGCTAATTTTTTATCTATAAATTCGGATGTTTCGCCCATTTTTTTAGCAATTTTCCACTGTTCTATCGCTTTTTCTTTTTCCCCAAGTTGGTAGAGTACATCTCCGTAGTGCTCTACAATGGTGCCGTTGTTGCTATTTAAGATGGCAGTTTCTAAGTATTTCTTCGCACCTGTATAATCTTTCATCATGTAAAGTACCCACGCATGAGTATCTAGGTAAGTAGCTTCTGTCGGATATTTTTTTACTAATTTTTCAGACATTTCCTTCGCCTCTTGTAATTTATCTTTCCTCATAGAAAGGAAATAACTGTAGTTATTTAGAACGTGATCGTTGTTGTGGTCAAATTTTAAAACTTCTTCGTAAGCGGCATCTGACTTTGCGTATTCTTTGGTATTGTTGTATACGTCTCCTAAGTGCATATTGAAGTAGTTGCTCAATTCTTGATTGCTACCAGCTATTTTTTTACCTTCTTCAAAAGATTCAATCGCTTTTTTGTCGTTCTTTTTTTGTAAATAACCAGTGCCATTATACAGCCAAAGCATCGCTTGATTGGGGAACGATTCCAGCGCTTTTTCTGAATGGCTAATTAAGCTGTCATCCTGTTTCAATTCTGAATCTAATGTTATTAATTGCACCCAAAGGTTATAATTATGCTCATCAATGTTTTTTGATTTTATAAACTGATTCCAAGCGTCTCCTTTATTATCATTCATCAGGTATACCTCGCCCATTGCTGCATAAGAGCGCGCATCAGAGGGATGTGCTTTTACGATTTGCTCTGCAAGACTCATCGTACGTTTTTTATTCTCATCTGTTTTTGGACTTCTAATATAGTTCTCCAAAATTTTCAACTTAGTGCTAATTTCTACTTCAGGATTTTGAAAAACCAACAAGAGTTCAGTATTTGCCTTGTCTGGCTGCCCTTTCATTTGGTAGATGTTAGCTAAAATTAAATGCGAATGAGGATTGTCAGGATCCTCTTTTATCACTTCTCCTAATAATTTTGCAGCATCCTCTTCTTTTTTATTGGTATATAAAAATTCTGCCTGCGCAACTTTAATGTCGTTGTCTTCAGGAAAGGCTTTTATTAGTTTATCGCCTTCTTCTATGGCTTTATCTAGCTTATTTTCTCTAAGATAGATTTGCTGTTTCTGACGTGTAAGTTCTAAAGACTGCCCGAAGATGGTTTCAATTTTCGTGTAAACTTTTAGCGCCTCAGTATAATTTCTTTGATAGATGTATAAGTTCGCCAGATCAAAATAATGTTCATCAGAATTTGGTATCTCGGCAATCATTTTTTTGTATACCTTTATACCCTCTTCGGCATCTAACTTCTGTTCATAAGATTTAGCTAGTAATAACGCATAATATTTATTTTTCGGATCTACTTTTGACGCTTTTTCAGAATAAGCAATGGCTTTTGTACTTTCATTTTTGGAAAGTGCAATCTTGCCAAGCATATAATTCACGGCAGCATTGTCAGGAGATAATTGGTATGCCTTAGAAAAATTTGCTTCTGCATCAGTAATTTTTTCAAGGATGTAGAATTTCACGCCATCGTTGTAAAAATGCTCAAAAGCGATATGCTTTTCATCTTTTCGTCCTTGTCCTGTAACCGTCTGTTCGGTGTGCGTTTTTTTGGCACAGGAGAGCGAAACTGCTGCTATTAATACTAAAATCCAATGAAGATTTCTCAAAATATAGTTATTGTTTTATCGTGTTATAATCTCCCACACTTAAATCTAATGCCTTTCCTTCAACAGTAGCGAAACTACCAAGCATAGAATTAGTAATATTGGCGTTCTTTATAATCGTTTTTTCTTGTATGATTGACTTCTTAACGATAGAATCTGATATTTTAGTGCCATTGCCCACCGACACATGTGGCCCAACTACCGAATTTGTTATTTCAACGTCGTCTCCAATGTATACAGGCTGGATAAGAACAGAGTTTACCAATTTTGCCGATTTAGAAACTAAATTCTCATTTTTGATATATTCTAAATAACGCTCGTTGGTTTGTACGGTAGAATCTTTGTTTCCACAATCCAACCATTCTGTTACTCTTCCTGGTTTGAAATTGCATCCTTTGTTCTTCATATTGTCCAGCGCATTGGTAAGCTGGTATTCACCTTTGTCCTTGATGTCGTTGTCAAGAAGGTACTGAAGTTCTTTTTTTAGATAAGCACCGTCTTTGAAATAATAAATACCAATGATGGCAAGGTCTGAAACAAATGTTTCGGGTTTCTCTACAAATTTAGTGATTACTCCTTTGTCGTCTAGAGTGATTACTCCAAATGGTTTTGGATCGTCTACTTTTTGTACCCAAATTGTTCCATCAGGACTTGTATCCAATGTGAAATCAGCTTTGAATAAGGTATCGGCAAAAGCTACTACTAAATTCCCATCCAACGACGGACCAGCGCAAAGAATAGCGTGTGCAGTACCTAGAGGTTTGTCCTGATAATAAATGGAGCCCTTAGCGCCTATAGATTCGGCTATTTTGATAAGTTGATCTTCTACTTCTTTTCCAAAGTTTCCGACGATAAAAGCAACTTCATCTACCTGCTGACCACATACTTTGGCTATATCTTCTACAAGTCTTTGTACAATTGGTTTGCCAGCAATTGGGACTAGAGGTTTTGGTACAGTAAGTGTGTGTGGGCGCATTCTTTTGCCCATACCAGCCATCGGAACTATTATTCTCATCTTGATTAAATTATGAATTTTAAGTTATAAATTTTTAATTGAAAATAGTTGCAAAAATAATTTCTGAGTTGACTATTGAGTTCTAATTTTAAATTCAATCAAATACTCGTAACTCCTAATTTATTTAACTCCAGTGCTTCCAAATCCTCCTGTAGAGCGTTGGCTATCTTCCAGCTCTTCTACGGGTGTCCAGGAGATTTGTTCGTGTTTTGCTAGCACCATTTGCGCTATTCGTTCTCCATCTTGAATCACAAAATCCTCGGCGGAAAGGTTGACCAGTAATACTTTTATCTCTCCACGATAATCGGCATCAATAGTACCTGGGCTGTTTAATACGGTGATGCCATTTTTATAAGCCAGACCGCTTCTAGGTCTTATTTGAACTTCGTATCCAGCAGGCAATTCTATGAAAAGACCAGTTGGTACTAATATTCGTTCTAGCGGCTTTAATGTTACCGCTCCTGTCATCTCTGCCCTGAGATCCATGCCGGCCGACAATGCCGTTTGGTAGGTAGGAAAAGGGTGTTTAGACTTATTTATAATTTTAACTTCTGTCATAGCCAAAAATAGTTAGGATTTTGCTAAGATTTATAAGAATTAAAGGATTTTTTTGCTGAAGAGTACTTAAAAGCTCATTTATGTGGGTTTCTCGACTTTTACTTTTTTATTGTATTATTTCTTATCTGTAATTGTGCAATAGTTTATTTTTATATTTTTCAAATTGACTTTCAGGTTAATCGCAAACCCCATTTAAGACGTAATATTCAAGTATCTGTCAGACTACAATAAAGTAGCAAAATGGAATTTTGCATTTTGGTTGCAAATTGAACTTGAAATGATAGTAGGGGAGAAGGATGAATTGTTAATGGAATGGTTTAAAGCTGCGCCCCACTATTATTCTGAAGAAGACAACGAAGCGGCTTTCGATGACGAGGAATTGTTTGAAACGATCTCTGAACAAGGGAATATGTTTTGTGAAGAATTTATCGAAGAGATAATTGTTCTAACTAAGCAATTATTTGCTGAAAAAATTATTGAAACTAAATTTGGGAAGAATATTCCAATCTTGGTAAACGAACTAGAATACTACGAAGAACCTGTTAGCTAGACCCTAAGAAGTAATCCGAAAGGTCTTGTTGATGAATTTCTAGAATGGACGAAGTTTGAATAAATGTTATGCCACAGAAAGTGTATGAAAAATGGGAGAAATAGATAACTTTTACATGCAGCAAGATGAGCCAATAAAGGGCTGTTTACTGGCTTTAAGAGAAATTATACTTTCACTAGATAAGGGCGTTACTGCGGAATGGAAATACGGAATGCCTTTTTTTTGCTATAAAGGAAAAATGTTTTGCTATTTATGGGTTCACAAAAAATACAAACAGCCTTATGTCGGAATTGTAGAAGGAAAACGTTTTGACGATCCGTGTTTGATTATTGAAAAACGTTCAAAAATGAAAATAATGTTGTTCGATCCAAACAAAGATTTGCCAATTAAGACCATTAAATTTCTATAAGACAGGGAAAATTAGAATTTAAGACTGATATTCTACTTGTTTTGTAACGTGTACGGGAGTGTAAAAAGAACTCCAATCTAATTAGTAAAGAACAAGGAGGTTGTAAAATAAATTCTTTCAAGCCCCTCGCAATAATTCTTTCTTACATTTATTAATAAGCGTTTGATTGTTATATTTTTAAATCATATACTCGCCAGTAAACAGTTAAATCATGTAACAAAATTCAAAAATCTTATAAAGCATCGGCACTTAAAGTCCAGTATATTTATATAGATATTATAAGCACCATTAGCTACTGTTGTAAAATCAAAGAGGTTGGCATGGTTTTTATGAGTTAAGTGGAAGTATTGAATAAATTCTTTTTATTGAATAGTTAATACCAACCAACCGAAACTTACGTTACAATACATATAAAAAAATATAATTATGGATTTCGATTCAATTTCTTCAGAATTAAATAATAAAAAAGTAATCGCTGTTCTTGATGAGAAGAGCCCTTCTTTTAAAATTTTTGGTCATAAATTCATAGGTCGATTAGTAGGGAGAACTAAAGATCAATGTAATTCTATTTCCCAGACAGTAGTTTCGCTAACTATTCTTAGTCATGAGTTTCTTACGCATACTATTCCGGTAGAAGACATTAGACAACTTACTGAACTGTTATAATTGTTCGGGTATAACATTGAATAAACATATTACGTAAGGAGTTGTTTGCATTTAGATTTTTTATTAATAAATTTTTTAAGAATAAAGACTGGTCGCATTGCCATCGTATTTAAGTAGCAAAAAGGCTGAAATTTATTTTATAAAATGATAAAAAATGGAGTTTTTATTAAGCGCACTAATTTATATTATTTCAATTTTATTTTTTTGTCCTGCTAATTTCGGCTTGTACATCTGCTAGAATTTTAAGTAATGATAAACGGGGCAGTCTGAAAGAAAATTATTGAGTGCCTTCTATCCAGTATGATTATAGTGGCATTCCAATTCCCACTAAGAATATCGATTGCTTGCTCGTTAAGGGCTAATCCTGTCTTACAAAAACGGATCAATCGGAATTTTCTACGGGATTTCTCAATACTCCTGCTCTTGCCGACCCATAGTTGAAAAGAATCCTAAACAGGCTTTTAAGAATGGTTTGTAGTTTATTATTTCAACAATCTTAATGAAGCTTTCCAACTTTCCCTATTGATCTAAAAAAATTTTACAATCACGATGTGTCATAAGATTGGTACCGCGCCACTTTTGATAGATTTTTCAAACTCTAAGGATATCTTCCGTCGATTATCGTTCTATTCATCAGGATTTGGCTGGCTTGGCATTGTCTGGAAATAAAATTTTGTAAAAAGTACTAAGAAAGTGCAATAGTTTATATAGCCTTTACTATATTTCGGACAGCAGTCTGATTGTAAAAAATCGTAAAAGTGTTTTTTTAAATTAAATATTAATAATGAAAAGATTGTATAGCGTACTGACTATAGTGAGCCTTATAACGGCAGGGTTTGTAATAATGTTGTATTACAAGCTTTCACAAGGAGACTTTGTGAGTCAGAAAAAACCAAAGGTAATAGAAGAGACAAAACAACGGGATCGTATCTTGTTGTCCGCAGCATATAAAAAAGATGCAGATTATTGCAAAGTTGATCTTGTCGATTCAGTAAATATTGCGATTAGTGTAGCAGATAGTATTGGTGAAGTTGTTTTAATGAAGACGTATCGCATCGCAGGGGATACAATAATTGTTTTAGGAGGAATTAGTAGTATTAGCAAATATATAAATCCAGAAAAATTTTTAATTTCAGAAAAATTTTTAATTAAGGGAGAAAAAATATTTTACTTATTAAATAGAAAGGGAGGGTATGACTCCACAAGGACAATGGATATAGCGTTTAATAAAATAAAAAAATAACATTGTTGATGTAAGGATTACTAAACCAGTTCTATTATTGAGATAGCCACCTGACATCTATTTGTTAGTAATTTTCTAATTTCTAAACTCAATATTTTCCTAAAGTTTTTTCATCAAAAACTGATACAGTTTTACCATGCTGTTGATGTCGCTTTTGTAGACTAATTCATCAGGACTGTGCACCTCTGTTTCAGGAGCGCCAATAAATACCCAATCAATCGGATAAGGAGAAGACTGAATTTCTTTTCCATCGCTGCCACCAGAACCTTCTACTTCTAATTGAAAAGGAACTTTAGATTTTTTGGCTAGGTCGATTATTTTATTTACAAAACTCCTGCGTGGAATACTTCGGTCACGCATAGAAATCGCCACACCTTTGTCGTGCTGAACGCCGTCGGTAATCCAAGTAATGTCGGAGATAAGCGCCTGTTTTACTTTTAATTTTTCATAAATATATTTCGTCAAATAACTTACAGATCCACCACCATGTTCTTCCCAACAAGAAAAGCAGATCACTCCATCTTCTAGTGTTTCCGCTACTTTTAGGGCATTCCACACACCGAGTCTATTGTCAAGGTAGCAGGATTGTACATATTCTTTTGTTTCGCGAAAATCGCATTTGAATACCAACTCGGTACCTCGGTCTATTTCTCTGGGGAAATCACAAACGATATAATCTGACTTTGCATCAAAAACAATCTTCGTTTCAATTTTTCCTTTGGAGTCTTCGCCAACCAGCACGTAGGAAGTTTTGAGTTGTGGTCCGCCAATGGCTTCTAGTTTATTGTCGTAGCGAATCATAAATCCGATAGAATCCATGTGCGCAAAAATAGCGGTACGAGGTTTGCCGAAAACAAGCATCAAGCAGTCCTGAAAGCCTTCTCCATGTACTAACTTTGGTTTTACTTTCCAGTTTTTAGCATTTTTTTTAACATAATCCAAAATGAATTCCTTCATAAGTACTTCATTGCCTGAAGGAGCGTGGATTTGGCATAATTTCTTTAATAATTCCAATGGTAATAATGGTTAAATTTTCGGGTTTCTTTACTTTATTAATAGTACTGCAAAGTGTAAAATTAGCACTTTAATGTCAGACAAATATACATGTTCAAATCCAAATCCAAATTCAACTGATATTGTGCTTTCAAATCTAGTATTAATTATTAGTTACTTTTCTTTGCCTTCCAGTAAACTCAAGCTATCAACGACCTTTTCATAGATTTTATCCATCAATGGCGGGCGGGTGGAATAATAATTAAAACTCCTGGTGTAACTACTGTCGTCAATATTATATTTTTTATACAGATCTTTTTTGTAAAGGTTATAAAAAACAACACTTGTATCTCTAGGTAGATTTTTGCTTGATAGATTAGCTTCAATGAGATGTATGTCAATCAGTACGTTGATCATTTTATTCATTGGCAATACATTATTGGGAATTTCTTCTTTTGGTTCTTTGCAGGAAAAAATCAAAACCGTAAGTGCCGCTGTAAATAAATATTTCTTCATGACTGAAAATTAACCAATTTGTAGTAATTTTAAAATTACTCAGAAAAAGAAAATACAATGAAGCTGGATATTTTAGCCTTGGCCGCCCACCCCGACGACGCAGAACTTGCTTGTTCGGGTACTCTATTAGCGCATATAGCCCTTGGCAAAAAAGTGGGAATAGTTGATCTTACACTTGGAGAGCTAGGCACCAGAGGCACTCCAGAAACCCGTGCACAAGAAGCTGCTGGAGCTTCTAAAATCATGGGTATTTCTGTGAGAGAAAATCTTGGTCTGGCAGATGGCTTTTTCCAAAACGATGAAAAAAGCCTTTTGGAAATCATCAAAGCAATAAGGAAATACCAACCAGAAATAGTATTGGCCAATGCCATAGACGACCGTCATCCCGATCATGGTATGGGTGGAGCGGTGGCCACAAGAGCATGCTTTCTTGCAGGATTAGTGAAAATTGAAACAGGACAAGCCGCATGGAGGCCTAAAAATGTTTACCATTATATACAGGACCGAATGTTAAAACCTGATTTTGTATTTGATATTACGCCTTATTGGGAGAAAAAAAGGGACGCTATCAAAGCCTATAAATCACAATTTTTTGACCCAAACAGTACAGAACCTGTATCCTACATCTCTACTCCTGAATTCATGCAATTTGTTGAAGCCCGTGCGTTAGAATTTGGACATTCTATCGGCGTAATGTATGGAGAAGGATTTACGAGAGAAAAGCAGATTGGGGTTAAGAATTTATTTGAGTTGATTTAGAAATAGGAACAAGCGGATATATGCACCAGCTAGGGTAAAAAATCAATCACCTGCTTACAAAGAAAAAAATATTCGCCATTTCAGGAAGTATAAGAAAAAATTCCTTTAATTAAAAACTTCCGACATTCATCAAAAACCTGACATTAGATATTTTTGAATTAACTATCTTTGACGAAATTGATCAGCTTCCTCATTTCGATCCAGACCTTGACAATGAAAACGTACCGTCACAGGTTGGGGTATTTCGCAAACAAATTGCAGAAGCAGACGGTGTAATAATTTGTACTCCTGAATATATATTTAGTTTGCCAGGAAGTTTGAAAAATGCACTTGAATGGTTCTTATCTACAACTGTATTTTCGCACAAGCCCGTTGGGCTTATTACCGCTTCTACCTCTGGAGAGAAAGCGCAAGAACAGCTTCGGTTAGTGATGAAAACTATTGAAACAAATTTCAACGACGAAACGGAACTTTTGATAAAAGGAATAAAGGGTAAATTGAATGAAGATGGAGCTATAAACGACGTTAAAACAATGGGAGAAGTGCAGAAATTTATTAGCTCATTTGAAAAATTGTTGCACAAATAAATAGTTGTTTGTTAAGTCTGAAATAAAATAGAGCACTGTTCCATAGTGAATGATTGTTTGTGAGACACAAACAATGGCGTAAAATAGTAATAAAGGATATAGATTAGATATTTTATTCTCCAATGCAGATATACTGCATAGTTGATGTTTAAGATTGTATCAAAATAGGAGATACAATGGAAAGATACAAAGGTAAAGATATTCTGTCATTTAGTGATAGGTTTAATTCGGATGAAGTTTGTTATGAATATTTATCTGATATGAAATGGGGCACCGGATATAGTTG
>JAYTHK010000202.1:0-4404 GCA_043732665.1 Cytophagales bacterium
CATAAAACACTGAAAAATATTATGTTACGTTTAATAGTCTCCCTTCCCTTTCGGAGACCATTTTAAATGGTTCATTTTCAATAAGAAAATAACCATCCAAATCTATGTAATTTATCCCATTACACAAATTAATTGCCGAAAAAATTCCTAAAGATGTTTCCACCATACAGCCAATCATTGTTTTAAGCCCTTTATTCCTAGATTTTTGTACTATATCAATGCCATTTAAATATCCCCCTGCCTTCATTAATTTCATATTTACGCCATGAAACTGTGCAGCAATCTCTTCCACATCAAAATGATTCGTAACCGACTCGTCGGCTATCAATTCGTAAGGGCTCTGTCTCTTTAAATACTTATATTCCTCTACCATAGCAGATGGAAGTGGTTGTTCAAAAAAATCGATGTTGTATTTTCTTAAATTATTCATTAAAACTAACAGATTATCAACATCTTGCCATGCTTCATTTGCATCTATCCTTAAAGGTACCGAAGTAGCCTTAGCTACTTCGGTGATAAGGTCTGCTCCTGTTTCCTGATTAATTTTTATTTTTAAGTATTTAAACCTTAATAAATTATGCCTACTTATAAAATCTTTTACTTCACCTGTATTCATGATTGGCAAGGTGTAAGAAGTGTAAACTTCGACAGGAGCTTTTAATCCTAATTGAGTGTAAACAGGGATATTATTATTTTTAGAAAGATAATGGATAAAAGCCGATTCTATTCCAAACCGCAACGAACTTGGAAGATTTTCACTGTCAATAACTTCTGTCAATTCATCGAGTGTTTTTACAGACTCTAACAACAATGGTAAAAAAATAAATTTTTCAAGTATTTGTTCTGGTGTTTCTCCATAACGTACATTAGGTGCGACCTCTCCTAATGCTGTAATTTTTCCATCCGTAACAGTAATGATAAAATTCCTTTTATAGGAAGACTCATTTCTTGAAATTTTCCAACTATACTTTAGTTCTAGCTTTACCTCCTTTATACTCCAGGTTAACATCTAAAATTACTATTGCTGATGTTTGCTAGAATGATAAAAATCAGGACAAGGAAGCCTTTTCATTGTCTTGTGACCTTTTTTAGGCTTATGGTGCGTATAGGTGATGTTCAATTCGTGAGAGCCTCCAGTTCCTGCTTTTGTAAGCGTTGAAACCGTAAAATCATAACTGTATGTAACACTCCAATTGTTAAACATCCAACCTATAGAACCAACTGCAGATTCACTATTGGTTATTTTGGCTGAATACCGTTTAAATTCAATGCCTCTATACCATGCTCCTAAAATAAATTGATTATAGGTTAAATAACAACCAATATCCACTTGATCGCTTTTACCCTGCATTTTATACAATACGGTAGGAGTTAAAAATATATTATCTTCCTCGTGCAAATAAGCCATGTGATGACCAGAGCTAAGCGGTATTTTATAACCTACGGTATAGCTGGTTTTCATATAAAGAGGAGCTGTAGAACCTTGATTGTACAAACTCAGGTTTGGGCGGTTCATGTGATCAAAAGCCACGGCTGCCCAAAATTTGTTTGAATAAACCAATAAACCTGATCCCACATCAAAATAGCCTTTCTGAGGTGCAGCTCCAGTGATACCCACATTTGGAACATTACCTTGTTGGTCTATCTGAGAGGGCAAATAAAGCTGCGCATAATTAATAGCTTGATTGCCATATCCTGCTCTCAAGCCCGCTCTTACATTAAATGTTTTTGATACCGTAAGTTGATAAGAATACTGGGCTGTAACTTTAGTTGTTTTTATATCGTTCAGACCTTGTATATCTTGCTCCACCATAAGACCAGCTCCTGAATTGTACTTATGAAAATAATGATCCACAGATACAAGACCTGTTTCATACTTAGCATCAAGTCCTGGCCATTGATAACGTCCATGTACCATGACTCTTGTAGCACCTGCCCCACCTACATAAGCAGGGTTTATATAAGGAGTAACCGAATAAAATTGAGAAAATTGAATATCCTGTGCCTGTGCAATACTTCCTGCTAGAGAAAATACAATGGCAATCAAAACAGTCTTATGTTCTTTTAAAATTCTAACAATCATTCACTAAACTATTTACGTATTTAATCAATTGACAAACTTACAAAAAAAAAGTCATTCAAACTGAAATAAATAGGTTAATTTAAAATTGAGAAAATATTTTTCTACTATGTCTTGTAGTTATAAAAATAATACTAACTTTGCATTCCCAAATTGAAACATGGGTTTATAATTGCGGATGTGGCGAAATTGGTAGACGCACTAGACTTAGGATCTAGCGCCGCGAGGCATGGGGGTTCGAGTCCCTCCATCCGCACATAAAAAATAATAGTTTTTAAAAAAGTTAATAATCGTCTAAATTATTAACTTTTTTTGTTTGTAGAAGTTAAGAACAATAATAACGCTAAATACAACAACAATGGAAATTGTACTGGAGAAAAAAAGCACTACCGATGCTAAGCTAAAAGTAAACCTTACCGAAGCAGATTATAAGCCAAAAATAAAGGAGAAATTAAAAGAGTACGGTAAAAAAGTAACGTTAAAAGGCTTTAGAGCTGGAAAAGTACCTGCTTCTATTATCGATAAAATGTATGGTAAAAGTGTTCTTGTAGACGAGATAAATACTCTTTTATACGAATCGGTAAACGCATACATCAAAGAAAATAAACTTGCCATCGTTGGTGACCCAATGCCAGACGCTGAGAAAACAAACGGTATCGACTGGGAAAACCAAAAAGATTTTGAATTTGTATATGACCTTGGATTGGTGCCAGAGTTCAGTTACGAACTTTCAGATAAGGTAGTACTGCCTAAATACATTATTAATGTAGAAGATAAAGTCATCGCAGAAACGCTTGACAATCTTCGTAAGCAATATGGTAAAATGGTAGACGGAGAAGCGATCACGGAAGAAGACTTTGTAAAAGGTCAACTAAAAGAATTGAACGGGACTTACGACAAAGAAACTTCTATCCCTATGAACAGAGTTTCTAAAAAAGAATTGTCGAAATTTTTGGGTAAAAAAGTTGGCGACAAAATAGAGTTTTTGATCGAAGAAGCTTTTGAAGACACGCATTATATAGAGTACGTTACTGGTCTGCAAAAGGAAATAGCAGCAGAAACAAAAGGTAAATTTGAATTTACGGTTGTAAACATACGTCAGTCAGAATTAGCGACAATCGATCAAGATTTCTTTGATAAAATATTTGGAAAAGGTGGTGTTACTACCGAAGCTGAGTTTAATGAAAAATTAAAAGAAACCATCAAAGACAATTATAACAGAGAGTCTGAAGCGCTTTTAATTAATGATATTCGTGAAAATTTTATTTCAAAAACAACCATTGAGCTTCCTACCGAATTTATAAAAAGATGGTTGCTTACTTCTAACCAAGGCAAGATCACTCAAGAACAAATAGACAAAGAGTTTGAAGGTTATTTAAGTGAATTGAAATGGACGCTTATTAAAAATAAAATAGCTGAAACAAACGAGGTGAAAGTTGAGCACGAAGAAGTAATGGGTAAAGTTCGCGACATGATGCTTCAACAATTTGGCATGAACACTGTACCTGAAGGTATGGAAGAAACCTTTGACAAAATTGTAGACAACTATTTGAAAGAAAATAACGGTAAAAACTACGTTAAAATGTTTGAAGAAGCCTACAACTTCAAAGCCATAGACATTATCAGAAATAAAATAAAAGTAGCCGACAAAAATGTAACCGTAGAAGAGTTTAAGAAAGCGGCGAAAGTTGCGGTATAGATGATATTAATTTGGTAAAAGGTAAAAAACATAGCCCAAGATTTAAACCTTGGGCTATGTTTTTTACCTTTTACCAAATTACCTTTTCATTACCTTAGTCCTATACACCTCTCCTGAAATTTTATTTTTAACTTCTATCAGGTACATCCCATCGCTAAATACATCTAGATTTATTAATAATCCTAAAGACAATCCTTTAACAGACGAAAAAGCCGTTACTTCCTGTCCAAGCATATTGATTATATCTAAAGAAAATAACGTATCTTCTGCTCCAGACAACTCAACAGTGATATAATTATTAGCTGGATTTGGGTATACAACCAAAGAAGCTAATCCCCGCCCAAAGTTGACCACTTTTATTTCACTATAGGTAAACGAATTGTCTTTTTCCGTAATTTTCAAGCGGTAATAATTAATACCAGTTGACGGATTTGAATCCATATAACTGTATTGACCAATGCCATTTGACGAACCTTTCGCTTGTTGTACATTTATTTTATTCCAATGTTCTGCATCGGTACTTACTTCAAGTTCGAAATTTGAAATATTTATTTCAGAATATGTTTCCCAATCAATTTTAACAGCATCTGGACTTTCTGCTTTTGCCTTAAAGGCAACCAAGGTT
>JAYTHK010000203.1:0-13648 GCA_043732665.1 Cytophagales bacterium
CCTGGTGCTGAAAATTTTGATATGCAAGGATCAGGGGCTAACGCTGAATATTACAACGGTATTCCAACCATAAAACAAAAAACTGCATTTGCTGTACAAAATGGAAGCGGTATTATGATTTGGGATGTCACAATGGATGCTACAGGTAGTAAGTCTTTACTCACAGCCATCAATCAGGTCGTCCTAGCAAACAGCAATCCTGTTCCTGCTAATTTAGCAACAGGGAAATCGGTCACAGTTTCTTCCACTGAAGTAGGTGCGAATGTGGCTGGCAATGCCATAGATGGTAATTATGCTACCCGTTGGTCTTCACTCTATGCTGATCCACAATGGATAACCGTTGACCTTGGCGCAAACTACAATGTAAATAGAGTCAAACTAACTTGGGAAGCGGCTTATGCAACAACTTACCAAATTCAAATTTCTACGGACAATACCAACTGGTCAACATTAAAATCAGTAACAGGAAATACAACTACTACAAACGATCAGACAGGATTGTCTGGTACTGGACGTTATGTGAGAATTTATGGTACTGCAAGAGCAACGGTCTATGGATATTCTTTGTATGAAATAGAAGTCTATGGAACGGCGGTTGAAAGTCCTTACAGCGGAACTATCAGTCTTCCAGGTACAATTCAAGCTGAAAACTACGATCTGGGTGGTGAAGGTCTTGCTTATCATGATGCTGATGCAGCCAACCAAGGAGGCGCTTATAGAACAGATGGTGTAGACATAGAAGCGACAACGGATGCTGGTGGTGGTTATGACGTGGGTTATATTGCTGCGGGTGAATGGTTGAAATATACCGTCAATGTTGCTACTGCTGGTGCTTACAACATCGGCTTCAGAACAGCGGGTACATCTGTTGGTACTATCAGTTTATTGGTAGACGGTGTGAATGTAACAGGTACTGTGAATTTACCTAATACTGGTGGTTATCAAACATGGGCTACCACTACCACATCTAATATTAACTTGGCTACTGGTCAACACATCGTTGAACTTCTTATGGTAACGGGTGGTTTCAATGTCAATTATGTTGCGGTAACTCCTGCTGTCAATCAACCAAGTATTGTTTCTTATTCCTTGGCAACACCAAATCCACAACAATTTGGGAAAGCAGAAATTAACATTCAGGTTTCAGCAACATTTTCGAACGCTTACAACGCCTCGGAGATTATTCTTGATATGATTGCGACTTCTCCTTCAGGGAAGACAATTGTACAACCTTGTTTCTATGTTTCTGGCAACAGTCCCACATCCAGTTGGACAGCTAGATTTGCACCTAAAGAGAGTGGAAACTACAGTTACTTCTTTCGTCTGACAAAATCAGGAACTGTCGTTGCTAATTCTACAACTTCTACCTTCACTTCTTCCCTAACTTCCAAAGATGGATTTCTACACACGTCTGGTTCTAACTGGAGTTTGCGATTTGATTCCGGAAAACCATTTCGAGGAATAGGTCAGGATTATGCATGGGAGCCAAGAAATTATGAAAATCAAAAATATGTATATGAATATATGCTTCCTCGTCTATCCAGCAACGGCGCAAACTTCTTTCGTACATGGATGTGTCCTTGGAATTTACCATTAGAATGGAAAACACCTGTATCTACTAATTTTTATTCCAGTTCAAGTAATTACTTCAATCCAGATGCTATCAATAGAATGGATCAACTAGTTACGCTTTCAGAAACAAATGGAATGTACATGATGCTTACACTAAATACTTTTGGAGATCTCATGGATCAATGGAGCATTAACAATTACAACAGTGCAAACGGTGGTCCTGCTAATACTCCAAACGATTTTTTTGCTTCTGCAAATGCGAAGACAATGTTTAAAAATCGTCTTCGCTACCTCGTTGCCCGCTGGGGATATAGCCCAAACATAGCAGCCTTTGAATTTTTCAATGAAATTGACAACGCAGTATTTGGAATATCTCCAAATCTCAATCAAAGTGACGTAACCCAATGGCACAATGAAATGGGACAGTATTTAAAAAGCATAGATCCGTACGGACACATGGTCACGACTAGTGTTTCTTATAGAGACATTACAGGATTAGATGCAGTAACATCGTTTGACTTTAATCAACAACATATTTATAGCGATCCTCAAGTTGGAGACATAATTACTAAAATTCCTTCTACCATTAGAAATTATGATGGCTCCACAGGTAAGCCTTATGTGATTGGTGAATATGGATACGACTGGCGTGGCCCGGATTCAGATCAAGGAGCAGCAAACGACGACAACTTCAAACGAGGATTATGGTATGGTTTATTTAGCCCTACTCCTATTGCTCCTATGAGTTGGTGGTGGGAAATGTTTGATGATCGCAATACAACAGCCTATTTTAAAAACATACAGGCTATTTCAACTAAAATGATCGCTGCCAGTGGAGGCACGGGCAACATGTCTGATGTTAGTGTAAACGGAAATGGATCACTGGAAAAATATGCCGCGCAATGTGGAACAAGCTATTTTATTTATGGAAGAAATAGTTCAGGAGGAACGATTAATACCAATTTTTCCATACCAGTATCGGCGACTTCTTACGATGTCACGCTATACAACACAAGTACTGGTTCATATAGTGATCAGGGGATAATAAACGTTTCTGGTGGTATACTCACGCTTCCTTCTGTATCTTTAAATGGAGGAGCGGACGTGATCATCATTGCATCCAATATCAACCCTGTTCCTGCTAATTTAGCAACAGGGAAATCGGTTACAGTATCTTCTACTGAAGTAGGATCAAATATAGCAAGCTACGCCGTTGACGGTAATTATGCTACGCGTTGGTCTTCCCTCTATACCGATCCACAATGGATCACTGTTGATCTTGGTGCGAACTACGCTATAAACAGAGTGAAGTTAAGCTGGGAAGCTGCTTATGCAACGGCTTATCAGATTCAAATTTCTGCTGACAATACTAACTGGTCAACACTAAAATCGGTAACAGGAAATACCACTACTACAAACGATCAAACTGGTTTATCGGGTACTGGTCGTTACGTAAGAATTTATGGTACTGCCAGAGCAACGGTCTATGGATATTCTTTATACGAAATAGAAGTCTACGGAGCAGCCGTTGAAAGTCCTTACAGCGGAACGGCTATTTCTCTTCCAGGTATAATTCAAGCAGAAAATTATGATTTAGGCGGGGAAGGTCTTGCTTATCATGATGCTGATATTGCCAATCAAGGTGGTGCCTATAGAACAGATGGGGTAGACATAGAAGTAACAACAGATGCTGGTGGTGGTTATGACGTAGGTTATATTGCTGCGGGTGAGTGGTTGAAATATACCGTCAATATTGCTACTGCTGGTGCTTATAACATTGGTTTCAGAACAGCGGGCACATCTGTTGGTACTATTAGTTTATTGGTAGATGGTACGAATGTAACAGGTTCCGTAAGTTTACCTAATACGGGTGGTTATCAAACATGGGCTACCACTACTACACCTAATATTAACTTTACCGCTGGGCAACATATCGTTGAACTTCTAATGGTAACGGGGGGATTCAACGTCAATTATGTCGCTGTTGCCACTGCTACTACCGTTACTGTTGCTGCCAATCAACCTCCATCGGTTAGCTTAATATCACCGAACAATAATGCTTCGTTTATAGCACCAGCCACTATTGTCATCAGCGCCAATGCTTCCGACAATGATGGTTCTGTAAGCAAAGTGAGTTTCTATAATGGTACTACATTATTGGCCGCTTATAATGCCGCTCCTTATACATATTCTTGGACGAATGTAGCGGCTGGTTCTTATTCCATTACAGCTGTCGCTATAGATAACAGTGGAGCTGTTACCACTTCTTCAGCAGCATCGGTTACCATAATGGCCGTTGTCAGTTCTAACCCTTGTACAGGCATCGTTCAGTATGTTGAAAACAATGGTTATGTAGCGGGTAGTAAAGTACAGAATGCAGGTAGCGAATATCAATGTAAACCTTATCCTTACTCAGGATGGTGCAACGGTGCCGCTTGGGCCTATGGACCAGGTAGAGGAACTGCCTGGACTGATGCTTGGGTATTAATCGGCTCCTGTACTTCTGCTGCCCGTATTGCAGAAGGTACACCCATGGAGAATAACATGATAAACTCAGTCAGTGATGCCTCAATAAGCACTTATCCTAACCCATTTACAAACACTACTAATATTGAAGTAGTCGTTGCACAAGCAGGTAATGTAAGTGTAATTGTTTATGATAAAATAGGCAAAGAAGTAGGAACTATAGCAAATACTTATTTGTCAAAAGGCACTTACAACTATACTTTTGATGCCAGTCATTTGAGTGCTGATTTATACCTTATCAAATTCAATACGGCTGATCAGGTATTCATACGCAGAATAATAAAAACTCAATAAATAAATTTTTAATCAATGATTAGGGGAGTCTGAGCAAAATGCTTGGGTTCCCCTAATTTTATTCCGAGCTATGTCTGCTCATTGGATAAACAAAAAAAAATATTATTGCTGAATGACAATAAAGTCTTCTTTAAAAAGCCCTATCCTATTGTACGGAAGTACCCGATCGATAGTTGTATTTGAAACTACCGCTTTTCAATTCCTTGAATATTCCTTAGGTGCCATTCCATATTGTTTTGTAAAGCAACGTATATAATACGAAGGGCTATTAAAACCTACTTCATAAGCGATCTCACTTACGTTGAGTCTTCCTTCACGAAGTAATTCTATACTTTTTTTAAGGCGTATGGACTTAATAAAATCATGTACTCCTTGCCCCGTAAGGGTTTTAAACTTTGCATACAGAACCGTACGACTGAGCCCTGTGTGATGACATATAACCTGAAAGTCAAGATCATGATTAGAAATATTATCTTCAATCAATCGTATAACAGAAATCAGAAATTCTTCATCCAGTTTATTGATAGAAAGATTCTTAGGATAAACCTGATCGGAATCAGCTATTTTAAGATTACTATTTTCCTGTTTAAGTATAAAATTATAAATCACCTGAAACAGAATTTCCTGTTTCACAGGCTTGGTCATGTATACATCTGCACCCGCTTCATAACTTGATAAATGACTTGCGTCATCGGTTTGTCCGGTTAGTAGAAGTACAGGAATATGAGAAGTGGCAGTAGTTGTTTTTATTTTCCTACAGAATTCTAATCCATCCATCACCGGCATAAGCATATCGGAGATTATAACAGAAGGTTGGTACTCTATCGCTTTTTCAATTCCTTCCAGTCCATTTTCTGCTTCAAAAATTTCTAAAGTACCCGACAACAATAGTCTGAGCTGTGTTCGTAGTTCTGCACTATCGTCTACAATCAAAGCTCTCCGTCCTTTAATCTTTCCGATTTTTTCTTCCGAGAAAGAAATAACTTCCACATTATTAGTAGGCGCTTCTATCACAGGAGCTTCTTTCGTTAACTTATTTTCTGAAGTAAAAGCATGAGCCGTTTCAGGTAATATAATTCTGAATAAGGAACCTTTACCTTCCTGACTTTCTATTTCTATAATCCCTTTATTCACTTCCAGAAATTCTTTAGAGATGATCAGCCCCAATCCTGTTCCCGTTTCACCTTCAGTGCCTTTCGAATTATTAGATTTATCGATTTTGAAAATATTTTTTAAAACTTCTTCTGACATTCCTAATCCAGTATCACGGATTTCCAACACCATAGATATGTTTATCGCTTCAGTACGAATATTAATATTGCCATAAGAAGGCGTAAACTTAACGCTATTACTAAACAAATTTCGAACAACAGTGTCTATCATATTGTAATCACCATATACAAAATGAGAAGGATTTATATCTACAGTAATGGATATATTTTTATTTACACATTGTTGTTCCAGTAACTGAATATTTTTCAGCACAAGATCGTGAAGACTGAAATCAGATGGAGAAAAAGAGAAATTTCTCGATTGTGTGTATGCCCAATCGAGAAGGCTTACTAAAAGGTTATATAAATTATTGGATGATTTGTGTACTACTTTTACAAAGTCGGTCAGATCTGTATGCTTCAATTGTTCGATCCGATTAATAAACAAATCAGAAAGCCCTTTAATCGCCGCAGCAGGGTTACGTAAGTCATGCGCAAGTATAGAAAAAAAACGGTCTTTGGCAGCACTGTTAGCTTCCAGTTCTTTTACAGTTTCTTCTAGTTTTTGATTTTGACCTACGATCAGTTCCTGCTGTATCAAAATTTTCTCCGACTGTCTTACGATTTCCTCGTTATATACTTCCAGATTTTCTTTTTGTAATTTAATTTCTTCGTTTCTTTCCAGTAGATATGAATTTGCCTCGGTAATTTCATTTGTGCGTTTTTTAACTTCTTCTTCAAGCTGTTTATTTCTTCTTCGAACGGATGATAAACGCAGATAAAAATAAAGAATTATACTTCCCAATATGGCGAGTACGAATAAGATTCTAAACCACCATGTTTTCCACCAGGGTGGAAATATAATAATGGTAAGCGCTTTATCTGCTTCTTTCCATGTTCCATTCAATGTCGTATATTTTACTTTCAATACATAAGTACCTGGATCAAGATTAGTGAAAGAAACTTTTCTTTCTGATTGTATATTAATCCATTTGTCATACAAACCTTCCAGCTTATAGGCAAATTGCGTTTTATCAGGCGCATAAAGGTTGATATCGGCAAAGCTTATAGTAAAGAAAGATTGCTTGTAGGATAATTTAATTTCATCGGTAAACAACATTACCTGTTGGAGAGGTGAATCTTTCCTACCAGGCTTTTGCGGCGAATCAAAAATAGTCAGTTCGGTGAAATAAAAATTAGCAGGAACGTTACTCCTCTTAATCTGATCAGGATCAAATGTATTAAACCCATTGTTACCTCCGAAGTACAGCGTTCCGTTTCTACTTTTCATGACAGATTTCTGTATAAAAAAATTTCCCTGTAAACCGTCAGAAGTTTCGTAATGCACCGTGCTTTTATTTTCGGGATCAAAAACAAAAAGACCTTCGTTAGAACTTAGCCACAATTTTCCGTGATTGTCTGTGACTATCGCTTTAATGATCATAGGCAAATGAAAAGGTTCACTATAATGTATAAAGGAAGATTTTTTTTCATCATACAACTCTAATCCTCCTGATTCAGTAATCACCCATATCCTTCCTTTCTTATCTTCTGCGATCATGTTAATGTCATGATTAATCAGACTGGAAACATCAGCACTATGCGAAAATTTGCGCATACTTTTTCCATCGTAAACAAATAATCCACCGTAAGTACCAATCCATAGCCTTCCTTTAGAATCTTTAAACATATGATTAATCCACGCAGGTGCACCAAGATCAATAGAAAAAGTAGCATTGTTCGTCTTGTCAATGAATTTTTTATTCTTCCGATCATACACTACAAGTCCCTCTCCATATGTTCCCAACCATAATAAAGTATCGTCGGGCAATATAAATTTAATACTGTTATATAAAAGAGAATTCGGTTTGTGTGGATCGTGCAAGTATACTTTACTTTTTTTACTTGCTCGATCAAACTGAATGAGTCCTCCTCCAAAAGTAGCCAGCCAAATATTTCCTTGCGTATCTTCCTTCACATCGGCAACAGTATTACTGCTTAAACCATCAGCTGTAGTGTAAGTATTGAAACTGTTTTTTAAAGGATCAAAACAACTGAGTCCGCCACCTTCTGTCCCGATCCAAACTTTATTGGTTTTATCCTCATAAAAACACAGCGCCAGCTCATGTTTAAGTCCCAGCCCTTTGTTGTAAGCTTTATGATAGTAATGAAAAATGTTTTTATTAAGGTTCGTATAGAAGATGCCATTGCTATGACTTCCAAACCAAAGGTTACCGAAATTATCTTCGCACATAGAAGAAACCGATCGGCAAGCTATATGATACTTCTGATAAGGAGGATTGGTGAAGGGTAAGAATCGATTGTTCTTTTTATCCAGATACATTACATAATCATCCGATATGCCTGCCCAAATCGTATGGTTTTTATCTTCATAAATACGAAAGATAGTATTGGACCCAAACTGTTTATAATGCTCCAGCACTTTACCACCATTAGAAAGTAGAGTAATTCCTTCGTCAAAAGAACCTATCCAAATGTTACCTTCGTGATCTACTTTTATACTCTTAGTCTTATTGTTGCAGATGGTAGCAGCATTATTTTCCTGATGAATAAATCGTGTTACACTTTTTGTGTTGGTAGAAAATTTATTTACGCCTCCTCTAAAAGTCGCCAGCCATAGATTATCATGTTGATCTATGTCCATTCCAAAAATAAGATCATCACTTATACTGTTTAGATCTTTCTGATTATTAAAAAACCATTCCCCTTTATTTTTTTTATAATTATACTGACAAAGCCCGATAGATGTGCCTAACCACAACTGGTGTTTCGAATCTTCTCTTATTGCATTTACCGGTACTCTACCCAAGTCAGAATGTATAGTACAATTGATAAAACAATCGTTCTTGCGGTCGTAAAGATTCAAGCCGCCTATAGTTCCTATCCACAGCCTTCTCTGGCTATCTTCAAACACACAATAAACGATATTGTAAGAAAGAGTAGTTCTATCTTTTTCAGAGTGCTGATAACGCACGTAATTGTGTCCGTCCCAACGAGTAAGTCCTTCAAAGTTTACGATCCATAAAAATCCATAGCTATCCTGGTATACATCGTCTACGAAATCGCTAAGCAGCCCTTCACTACTAGTAATGTTGTATAGTTTATAATTTTCTACCTGAGCCTTGGAATTTGTATAGAAAATTAAAATCCAAATTAATGTCAGGATAAGTTTACTATAATTCATATCGATTAGTTAAAAAATTATCGTATTAATATAGTAATACAATTCTTATTTTACTAATAAGATATTCATATACAATTTCAACTAGATTGGCTATTGATAGCATCGGTAAAAACTCTATTTCATTTATAATATTCCCAGAGGAGTGAATCCTTCATATTTAGGAAAGATTTTATTGTAGTTCTCTACTAACTTTCTTTTCATAAGTATCTCTGTTAATACAGTCTGGCAGTCTGTAGTAATAGCAAGGTCTACACCTTTATCTAATTGTTCGTTGGCAAGTCCTAGCCATTTGCCATACATTTTACCCCCTTTTACATTTCCTCCCAACACCATCATAGCTCCTCCATGGCCATGATAAGTACCTCCGTTTTTATTGGATTTTAGCCTACGCCCGAATTCACTCATTAAACAACAGTAATTTATTGTGGTGCTTATTTATATCATTGTAAAAAGCTGTAAGATTGCGAGAAAGAGCTTCTGCTAGACTGGGAAATCTCCACCCCTCTCCATCGTGCATATCCCATCCATCAAAGTCTACGGTTGCAACCCTCAACCCTACTTCCATTTTTATAAGTTGCGCTACTGCCTTAAACGATTTAGCAAGTTCATCTCCAGGCCATTCAGTAGAATAATCTGCTCCGACTTCTGGCGAATAGTTCTCTAGTGCGGGAGAAGAATCTTTTATGGCTGCTTTAATATGAGTAATGTTCTGTAACGCACTTTTCCCTGAAAGATGTACCAGTGAATCATCGACGTTGTACATTTGTGAGATAATGGTTTGAAGTTTCGGATCCCAATCAAACTTAAGATCTTTGAGTTCTATCAGGTTCAACTGATCCATACTACCAAGCAGAGAGTCAGCTGCAGTATTGCTTATGGCAAAAGCGGGTACCAGTGCACCAGAGTGAAAAGAGTTAATATACAGGGTCAACCATCCCTTAGAAAGATCTTTATCACCTTTGGTACCCAGTTCCATCAAGTCTTATGCTTCAAAGTGACTTCTGATGCCATTAACAACCCCGGAAGCATGTATGAAGGCTAGTTTTTTATGATCGTAAAGCTCCTTTAAACCCTCCTGCTTTAGAGTGAAGTCGAAAATCATTATTAGTGATGTTCTGATCTATCTGCAAAAGAGCATCAGGATAATTATCCCCTATAAATCTATTTAGCAGTTTACCTCAAAGATGTTTTGCAGTGCCAGAATGAGCGGCCAGCAAGTCCAATATCTTATTAATGTCATACATGGAAGGTCGGTTCGACTTAATTTCAACGCCAAGAATTCTTTTTTGATAATTGTCCTGCCATCCATCGAAATAATAAAATTCGCCTGTATCCGCAAAAAATTCTTTTTGTCCACCTCTCCAGTTAGCAATTTCATCTGCTATAGTCCATCCCGTAAAGGCATGGGCAGCTTCGTACACA
Source organism: Cytophagales bacterium (assembly GCA_043732665.1). Classification (GTDB taxonomy): domain Bacteria; phylum Bacteroidota; class Bacteroidia; order Cytophagales; family Cytophagaceae; genus JANYCO01. Next base: position 10,231 of record JAYTHK010000203.1, read on the forward strand.
TCTTCGTCAATATAGCCGATAGGCTTACCTTCTGAGGCGCCAGGCATATCTCTCCATTTGTCGTAAAGATCATTAAAGTAATGCTCTTCAACCAGAGTATGAAGTTCGAACAGTTCTCTTGCATAATTTTCATTGGCAGGACTTGCCTGCGATGCTTTATTGTTAAGATAATAAAGCATCGCAGGGCTTTTAGCTATGTCTTCCAGAAAGATCCGAAAATTTCCAAATACATTTTTCCTGATCACATCTCTGTCATAGGTAGGAAGACAACTCCCTATGACCATATCAGCAATGAACGTCACATTAAAATGATTGTGCCAGAACTCAACCATAAGTTCCTTTAGCTGCCATTCGCTGTAGGTTACTCTGATCCAGTTAGCGCTGGCCACCTCCATGGCCGGTCGTATCCATTCGTGCCAGCCTTTCTCTTTTATTTTTTCAAATTCACGACGACATTCCACAGGACTTTTACCGAGAAAAACGAGATTGCGCCACTCGTCTACTTAATTACAGTTATATTCATAGTTGATATGAAGTTTTAATTCTGAGAGTCGTTTTTTTATTTCTTTGCTGTTTTCCTTTGGCGCATTGAGTTGATCTTTCAGGTATTTTTGAAATCCATGTTTCTTTAACTTTTCCAATTTTTTCTTTTGAGGTCCCCAAGATAATTTACTCAGAAAACTTAAATTTTCATCAGATACCTGCTTTTTCCTGTCTTTAAAATTTTTGTTTTCTGCACTCAAAAAAGAAGAAGCTGCTAACAACATTAGTGTTAGCAACGATCCTGATTGAATGAATTTTCTTCTGTTTAGCATACATCTATCTCCAAAATAAAAAAATGCAGATAAATAATATCCAGTACCATTTTTCTTATAAATCATCAAGTTATAACTAAATAAAAAGCAAAGAATAAAGATTAACGCCATTGTTGGAGCTTTTATCCATAACCGTCAACTTTAAGAGTTAAGTATTTAAAAATAACGCACAGCCATTGTACATGGCCAAATTTTATTTTCAATATATATATTTTGTCCTTTTAAAGACTTTACCTGTACTTTGATGTTCTAAATCCATACTACTCCACAAGGAAGGACTGGAGAAAAAAGTAGTTTCTAAGAATGCTTTAGAAGAAATTGTAGATTTCAGCTTCTTAAAACCAGACTTCAGAGCTATAGATTCTATATTTTCCTGAGAAACAAATTTTGATAAAGAAGTAGAAAAATATTTTATTTTTCTACTTAAAACTAACTTCTATTTGTTTTCATAAGTCAATTTCCCTTAAGTTGACGGCTATGGTTGCGCCAGGACTTCTTTTATAGTATAAAACCGACACATACTCCTCTTCATAATAACGACTTAATTTATTAACAATTTGTTAATCCAAATTCATCAACCTCTCTTCTTATTACTTCGTTTAGTTACAAAAAAAGCATGGCAAAACCATTAATTAGCGTAGAAGAATGAAATTGTTAGGAAGATTAAGGTTGTCTCACCAAATATTATTGATTTTATTATTGATTCCCAGCTTTTTAACGCTTTCCCTTTTATATTATTCTGCGCTTCAGCATATTAATATCCGCAACAAGCCACTAGAGCAGATGGCGCTTTCGACTTCTTCGGCAGCGTCTGAAAAAACAAATAGAAATATAAACGAGTGCTATAGAGATGTACAAGCATTTGCATATTGTAAGTTAGCGATAGCCGCTTCAAAAAAAAGCACAACAGATTTTAGTCTTCAAGACTTTATGAATACCATGACTTCCTATTATGGCTCATATGATTTAACCATGTTGTGCGACATCAAAGGAAAAGTAATCGCCGTAAATACGAAAGATAGGAATAAAAAAAATATTTCAAGTGGCTTTTTAACTGGTGGAAATATGAGTGGAGAAGAATGGTTTCGTTCTTCTATTGTAATAGGTGGTCCAAAAGGAGGTGCTTATTATTCAGATTTTAATGAAGACGAGAACGTCGGGCAACTCTATGCTAATAAAGGATATGGAATTGATTTTTCAGCCCCTATACGCAACGAAGCCGGAACTATCATTGGCGTTTGGCGCAACCGTGCAAGCTGGAATAAAATAACACAACAAATTCGAAAAGAATCTGAAATAGCATTGCGAAAAGAAGTAGACGGTGCGATCATTTTGCTGATGGACAAGCAAGGACATCTCATTGATGCTGACAACGAAGCCAATATTTCAAAAGTGACCATCGGAAAGAACAATCTATTTACAACGTTCAATTTTAACTACGCAGGAATTGATGTAAACGAAAAAGATTATATTTATGGATGGTCTCAATCCGAAGATTCATACAGCGGCAATAAGTGGAATTTTCTTACCTTAATTCCAAAAGTGAAAATTACCGACTTCGATATTTACATTCATTCCGACTGGACTACTCTTATGTTTTTTTCTGTTTCGCTTTTATTAATCGGTAGTATTATTTCATTGTTTTTTGTAAATCATTTTTCTAAGCGAATGAATTTAATAAAAAAATCCGTGTTGCAACTTTCTAAAGGCAAGACAGAACTAATTGAAAATACAAAATACAAAGATGAAATAGGGGAAATGGTCTTGGCTCTTAATACGCTAAACTTTAATTTCAAAAACATAGCACTCTTTTCAAATGAAATAGGGCAAGGCAATCTATCTACTTCCTATCAATTGCTAGGAGAAGAAGATCTATTAGGATTATCTCTTTTGAAAATGCAGGAAAACCTAACAGTCATAGAACGGGAAAACAATAAACAAAAATGGACCTCCGAAAAACTGGCTGCGTTGGGAGAATTATTGAGAGCACAAGACGACGTAACGAGTAAGTTTACTAAACTAATTTCTTTCCTCTCAAAATCAATTAGCGCTTATCAGGGTGCATTATTCATTGTAAATTACAAAGCCAATCTTCCTTTGATAACGCTTGAATGTGGCTATGCGCTTACGTCAGAACGTATGAACATGCTTCCTATTTTCTGGGGTGAAAATACCATAGGTCAATGTATAAAAGATAACGAAATAATTCGTTTGAATAATCTTCCAGAAGATTATTCAAACGTTATTAATTCTGGCTTAGGGGCTTTTATACCAAGCGATATCATTATCGTGCCAATAGAATTTAACAATAAAGTAGAAGGTGCTATCGAATTTTCGTCCTTTAAACCTGTAGAAGAATATATAGTACAATTTCTCAAGAAGGCTGCTGAGTATATAGGATCTTTTATCGTACAAATTCAGGTAAGCGAACAAATAGAAAAAACGAAGATGGAAAATGAGTCGTTAGTAGATTGATTATAAATCTAAGTAGCGCAATACACTTGATTACTTTATAATGATTGGAATATTAGAGAATTTCCCTTTTGTTATTTTTAAAATTTTAGTGGAGTTTTTTACTTTTATTTCCATTTCAAACTCACCCG
>JAYTHK010000204.1:0-4362 GCA_043732665.1 Cytophagales bacterium
GAATATCTTTGTCCTTTTTACGATGGCCTTCAAAAAAACCTTCCTCCATCTCTATAAAGCCATCCAAACGGTATTTGTCGTCCCTGTGACCCATACTTATCCTGATCTTTTGCATCATTAGCCAAATAGGTTCATAACGCTTGTGCCCGATTAGGCGCTGCATTTCCAAGGCTGAAAACCCTTTCTTGGTCAAACTCATTAAAAACAACCCCCATAACCACACCCTGTAATCGAAATTTGAGTTCTCCATTACCCCGTCCCCTGTTTAAGACCCATGCTTTGTTTACACTCCCGACACCTCCAACTGCTCTCCTTTTCTATCCAAGAAAGCACCTAACCACATCTGTTGCAGGATTCATGCTCAGGGGTGCGTCTCAACCTCATAAAATCCTTGCAGCTTTGCTCATCTGCACAGCAAGTGAAAAATTCAAGCATCTTCATAACTAATAATTTTAGCTAAATACACTAACTTATTTAGTATAAACCAAATTACGGATAGTCATTTAATTTTTTAATAATTCATACGACTACCTATTCAAATATTTTGTAATTTTCCAACAGAATAAACCTTTAAAATATTTTTTTAATGGAAATTACATTTAACAAAGAAATTACTCAAAATTTCGACAAAGCTTCTACAAAAGAATGGTTAGAAACCAATGGTTTAGGAGGATGGGCGAGTTCCACCATTTGTGGTACTAACACAAGAAACTACCATGGTATGTTTGTAATAGCTACAAAACCTCCTGTTGGGCGTGTAGTGGCACTTTCTAAATTAGAAGAAACCATACTTATAGACAACATTAAATATGAGTTACAAGCCAATCAATTTCCTGGCAGTATTTGCGACAGCGGGTTAAAATATTTCACAAAATTCACCAAAGGGATCTTCCCTGTTTTTCAATATACTATTGGAGAAGTAGAAATCGAAAAAACGATTGCTGCTATACATGGAAAAGATATCGTAGTGGTTACCTATGAAGTTAAAAAAGCTCCTGCACCATTTAAAATGGAACTTAAACCCTTTGTAGCAGGTCGTGATTACCACAGTTTGTCAAAAGCGAATGACTCAATACAGCGCGACGTCGTTTTTGGAGACGATGTACTCACGCTAAATACATATAAAGATATTCCTCCTATATGTATACAAGTAAGAGACGCTGCTTTTAAATATCATGCTGATTGGTTTTTGAATTTTGAATACAAGGAAGAACAAGCTAGAGGTTTAAATTTTTCTGAAGATTTATTCAGCCACGGAAATTTTATTGTTAATTTAAAAGAAGGAAGTAAACTAGGAATTGTTATTTCTACAGAGCAATACAGCCAATCCGATGCCTACAAACTTTTGGCGGGTGAAAAAGAACGTAGGGAATTATTGTTTGAACAACTCCCTTTGCAAAATAATTTCACTAAAACTCTTGCTCTTGCTGCCGACCAATTTGTGGTAAAAAGAGGCGATGATTTAAAAACAATTATCGCAGGTTATCACTGGTTTTCTGACTGGGGTAGGGATACCATGATTGCTCTTCCAGGAATTTGTTTGGTGAATAAAAAATACGAAGATGCTAAGAAAATACTTCGTGCATTTTCTCAACATATCAATCAGGGAATTATTCCAAACCGTTTTCCTGACTCAGGTGAAACTCCTGAATACAATACAGTAGATGCAACACTTTGGTATTTCATTGCTATAAAAAAATACTTAGACTACACTGGCGACAAAGATTTTGTAATAAATGAACTGTATCCCTATTTGAAAGACATTATTTCATGGCATGAAAAAGGTACGCATTACAATATACATGTAGATGTGGATGGTCTTTTATACGCTGGTGAATATGGAGTACAACTTACTTGGATGGATGCAAAAATAGGTAACTGGGTAGTAACACCACGAATGGGGAAAGCCGTAGAGATCAATGCTCTTTGGTACAACGCATTGATGATTATTTCTGATTTTGCTACTTTAAAAGGAGAAGCCGCTGACAATGCTGACTATTCTAAAAAAGCAGAAATTGTTAAAAAAGCATTTAAAGATACTTTCGTTATAAAAGACAAAGGCTATCTGTACGATTTTATAAACATGCAGGAAAGAAACGACGACATAAGACCTAACCAGATCTTTGCACTTAGTCTTCCTTATCAACTATTGGACAAAGCCACTTCTATTTCTGTCTTGAAAACGGTAGAAGAACACCTCTTGACTCCTTACGGTCTGCGCAGTTTATCGCCAGAGCATTATCGTTATGAAGGACATTATAGCGGCAATCAATGGTCGAGAGATGGTGCTTATCATCAGGGAACAGTTTGGTCTTGGTTGTTGGGACCTTATATTACGGCCAAAATAAGAATGGAAGGAGAGATAGGGAAAACAATTGTAGAAAGACTTCTAAATAATTTCCAACACCATTTTTCTGATGCTGGAATAGGTACTATTTCTGAAATATTTGACGGCGATGGCCCTCATTATCCAAAAGGCTGTATTGCTCAGGCATGGAGTGTAGCGGAGGTATTGAGGGCATACGTGGAAGATGTGAAGCGGTAATTATTAATTTTGAATGTTGAGTTTTGAATTTTAGAGCTCAACATTCAAAATTTCAAACCCAATAGTTCAGTAAACATACGCTCCTCGTTCTCTAACATCGTAATAACTTGTAGTTCCTTCTACGAATTCTCCTTTTACCGATGAATCTATTAATATGAGTGGCTTTACGTTTATTTTCGATTGTTTTAATTCGTTGTAAAATTGATTGCTACTTACGATAATGATATCTACCTCGTTGAGAAAATCATAAGTAAGCTCCTCTCCCATTCCTTTTTCAATTCGCAAAATTTTCATTCCCTGCCATACAAATAGTTGACCAAACGAATTACGATGTGTTGTAAGTGCGGTAGCGTCTTTAAACGCCATAAATGAAACACTTTTAATTCTTTCCGCCGCCAAATGATTATAGATATTATATCTGAATACTTTACTTTTATCCGACAGAATGCTATCTGAAAAAATAAGCGCATTGCCTCCATTAATAAGTGATAGGACTGTTTTATCCTTTACGCTATACAAGGCGAATGTATCTTTTTTATTTTTTAGAATACTGTTGTAAAACGTAGAAAAAACAAAGAAAAAGAGAAAGAAAAAGGAATACACAAAACTTTTATAGTTCTTATTTTTAAAAGAGAAGAATAAAAAGGTTATAAAAAGATAGATTAGTATTAGTTCGACTGGATTGAGATAAAGGAAATCTGCCTTTAAAAATTCTGATCCAGAAGGTAGCTGAACGAAATAATTCATAAAACGAACGATGTATTCTGTTAGCAAAAATAAAAAATCGGCGAGCATTTTTATTTTATAAACCATCAAACCTCCCAACCCTGTGTAAAGCGCTAGTGAAGACAAGGGAACAATCAACATATTAAAAGGTAAAAACAACAAAGGGAAACTATGGAAATAATAAATGCTTATGGGTGAGACCGCTATTTGTGCCGCTAAGGACACACAAACGAGCGACCATAATTTATTTCCTATCTTATTCTTAGATTCTAACCAACAGTACAAAATCGGATAAATATAAGCGATTCCTACAACAGCAAGAAAAGAAAATTGAAAGCCTATATCCAATAGCCAGAAAGGTTCGAAGCAGAGAATGACGAATGCAGAAAATCCTAGTGTGTTGTAAATTCCAGAATTTCGCTTTAGAATACCTGCTGCAAGAAATACAGAAAACATCGCTACCGCTCTTACTACAGAGGGTGAGAAACCTGTAACTAAAGCATAAAACCAAAAGATCAAAATCGATAGTGTCGCAAAAATAAATTTTCCATATTTTATTTTTTTCAAAAACCCAAATAGCGTTACCACTATAAAATAGATCAAAGACACGTGAAGTCCAGAAACTGCCAGGGCATGAACTGTACCAGTAGCAGAATATGCTTCGTATAATTTCTCATCCAGTCCTGCTCTTACTCCGAGGAGTAATGCGCTTGCCATGCGGTATTCATTTTCACCTTTTATTCCAACTTTCAATTTTTCATCACAAAAACTCCGAAAAGCATCTGCGATTTGTAAGATGAAAAAATCTTTCTCGCACCCAATTTCCATGAATGTACTTTTTCTAATAAAATGAACAGCGTATATGTTTTGCCTGTTTAAGTAGTTCGCATAATCAAACTGTTCTGGATTGGCTGTTAGTGTTGGAGGTGACGGTTTACCACTAATCAAGAAAACAGCACCCTTTTGAAAATGAAAAGAACTGTCTTTCTGAATATATGCTAACATTTTTCCGCAAGTAGGTTGCCATCCCGATTGAAAAGTCTTAACGTCTTTTATTTCAAGCACTATTTTAATTGTCTTCTCGGTATACT
>JAYTHK010000205.1:0-33210 GCA_043732665.1 Cytophagales bacterium
AGTGGGAGCTACTATCCAATAGGCAATCCCGAGCAAAATTATTATTTTATTAAGATTCATATAGTTTATTATTAGATACTTAGTTCTGAATTAAAAGAAAAAACCAAATAAAAATTATTTATTCAGCTTTTTCCATTTTTTATGTAGCTCCGGCAATTCATTTTGAAGAAATTCCATAAAGCCAATTACTTTCTGGAGGTGTACATTAAACTCTTTTGTTGTTTTAGTTCTTTGGTCTAATATTTCTCTCATAAGCTGACTTACTTCAAGAAGTTTATGAAATTTTTTATCAAAATCACTTTCCCACTGACCTATTCTACTTCTGAAATAACGCTTACGGTCTCCTGTTTTTGTAATGTACTCGATTCTTTCTGTGGTCAATAAAGTATTCAATGCATTGCTGGCAGCACTCTTACTAATTTGTAGCGTTTCGTATATTTCTTCAAAGGTCAATTCCGTCTCATCACTCACCAACAATAAAGCCATAATCCTGGATTGTGCGGGTGAAGCGCCAGCTTGCTCACTATGTACACCCATCCTTTCAATGAGTTCTTTTTGTTTTGGTGTTAATTTAATCGTCATCTGAAACAAAGGTAATAGTTTTTTTGGTTCTGCATATAAAGAACCAAAAAAAACTTTGAAAAACAATTTTAAATAACTTTAAACAGACCAAATAAGAATAATTTTAATCAATTATAAAAATTTAAAAGTTCTATTACTTTCTTTACGACTATATGAACTACTTCTCATAGAGTAAAAAAAAAATAACTATTTTTTTTACTCTATGAGTGTCATTTCTTTAACCAGATAACCTGCTCCGGCAAATTTATCAATTAGAAAAAGTACGTATCGAATATCTATAGAGATACACCTTTGAAGTGAAGGTTCAAAGATAATATCGCCACTCATCGCTTCCCAGTTCCCATCAAAAGCAGTGCCTATAAGCTGACCTTCTCCATTGATCACTGGACTTCCAGAATTTCCACCTGTAATATCATTAGTCGTAATAAAACAGACAGGAAGCTGTCCTTGTTTGTCTGCATACCTTCCATAATCCTTTTTGGAATAGAGTTCTTTCAGCTTTTTAGGAACGACGAACTCTTCGTTGGTTGAATCTTCTTTCATCATAATTCCCTCGATAGTCGTGAAGTAGTTATAATAGATAGCATCTCCTGGCACACAGTCTTGCACCGAGCCATAGGTCAAACGCATGGTAAAATTGGCATCCGGATAAAGTTTTTGTCCTTGTTTCATTTCTAAAATTCCATGCACATAAAGATTGTTATTTTTTTCTAGATCATCCTGAACCTGAGAGTAGACAATACCTACCGTTCTTTTAAATTCTGCTAGAAAAGATTTTACAAATTTGAATGCAGGATCTTTGTTTAATTCTTTTGAAGTAGGGTTTGCAAGAAAAGCATCCATTTTTTGTTTTGATGCGAAAATAGATTTTGAATAAATGTATGCCGCATACTTATTGAAATCGCCGTCGTACTTTTTTTCTACTTCTCTGAAAACACTTGGCTGATTAGGCTTTGGAATGTCGTTGTAATAAATAGCCATTAAAGCTTCAAATACTTTTTGATCTGTGGAAGGGTTAAAATCTTTGAAATATTCATCTGCTTTAGTTTTTAAGTCAGCTAAAAGAGCACCTTTTACTCTTTCGTTGGTAATCGTGTCTATTGCCGAAAAAACTTGCCTGAACCGATTTGTCAAGGGAACTATTTCAGTACCAAAAATAGCTTCTTCCAAATAGATGTATTGCTTGTTTACCTTTCTGAAATCTTTATAGATTGACACGAAGTTATTCAGCACACTTCCGTACATCCCTTTTCGCTCGTCGTCGGCATTCACCCATTGTTGAAACTTATCTTCTTCAGCATGCTTACGTGCTACTACTCTCAATCTTTTTAGTCCTTGATTTTGACCTATAAAATATTTATAATAGTTACTGATGCTCGCATATTTTGAAGCGTATTTTATTCTTATTTCAGGATTGGCATCCATGTCTTCTTTTATAATTGCCAATCTTTTTTCCCGAAGTTTTATACGCGTTGGATTGCTTTGTTCTAAAGTCATGTTTACACCTTCGGCAGACATATACCGCTCTGTGCCTCCAGGATAGCCCATCACCATAGCGAAGTCATTTTTTTCAACGCCTTTTAACGAAATTGGTAGAGCATATTTGGCTTTGTATGGAATATTCCCTTTTGCATATTCTGCAGGATTTCCACTAGAGTCGGTGTATATTCTAAACATAGAAAAATCTCCTGTATGTCTCGGCCACATCCAGTTATCGGTATCACCCCCAAATTTTCCTATTGAAGAAGGAGGTGCTCCTACGAGACGAACATCCAAAAAAGTTTCGTATACAAATAAATAATATTCATTGCCTTCAAAAAAACTTTTTATTTCGGCATTGTAATGTGTACTGTCTATCGCTTTTTTCTCAAGACTCGCAATCACTTTTTCTATAGCCGTCTCTCTGGCATCAGCCGTCATGCCTGGTGCTAAAACTTCTAATACCGAAGCGGTAACATCTTCCATACGGATAAGGAATGTAACCGTAAGTCCAGGAGTTGATTTTTCTTCCTCTCTGCTCATAGCCCAGAAACCATTTGTAAGGTAATCATTCTGCACCGAGCTGTGCGATTGAATAGCATCAAATCCGCAGTGGTGGTTTGTAAGTACAAGACCTTCTTTAGAAATCACCTCACCCGTACAAAAATTTCCAAAATTCACAATGGCATCTTTCATGCTGGAATTATTGACACTATACAATTCTTCGGCAGTAAGTTGCAAACCCATTTTCTGCATATCGGCTTGGTTTAACCTTTTGATAAGCATGGGAAGCCACATTCCTTCGTCTGCATAGGATGTGAGATTCAAGAATAAATAATTACCTAAGAGTATAAAAATGAACAAAAAGCGTTTTGTCTTGTACATGGAAATTTGTTTAATGATAGTCAACATTAAAATTCACTAAAATACTTATGAAATACAAACTTTATTTTTGTTACTTTAGTATCCATGAATTTTGTGATCAAAATAATAAAATTTATTTTCATTCTGCCTGTCAGAATTTATCAGTATACCATTTCTCCTCTATTGCCTGGCGCTTGCCGTTACACTCCTACTTGTTCGGAGTATACTGCTCAAGCGATTCACAAACATGGCCCTATTAAAGGCATTCGGTTAGGGTTGAAACGAATTTCAAGTTGCCATCCATGGGGAGGAAGTGGATATGACCCTGTACCATAGTATAGTTGTTGGTTAATAGTTGTTAGCTTTATTAAATAAAAATTAAGAAAATGATTATTAAAATAATAAATAATAATCAACTAAAAACTAAAAAATGTTAATCTCTAAATTGCAACAAAAACTCATAGAGCGTGCAGAAAACAATAGTCTTCGGAAACTTACTATTAGTAAGGGAATGGTCGACTTTTTTTCGAACGATTATTTAGGTTTAGCAAAAAGTACAGCACTTGCGGAGGCTATTCGTAAAGAATATGAAATTCATAAAGGAAATTTGAATGGCTCTACAGGCTCTCGTCTTTTGTCAGGCAATTCGGAGTACGCAATTAAGGTAGAAGAAGAATTAGCCTCTCATTTTAAGGCCGAAAAAACACTGTTGATGAATTCTGGCTACAACGTCAACACGGCTATACTTTCCGCTATTCCTCAAAAGGGTGATACCATTATTTACGACGAACTTATCCATGCAAGTCTTAAAGACGGCTACAGACTCAGTTTTGCTAATCGTTTTCCTTTCAAGCACAACAACCTCGAAGATCTAGAACTGAAACTAAAAAAAGGCAAAGGTGATTTATTTGTGGTGATAGAGTCTATTTATTCAATGGACGGAGGTAAAGTTCCGCTGAAAGAGATTGTCGAAATTTGTGAAAAATACGGCGCTCATATTATTTTAGACGAGGCTCATAGTACTGGTACTTGCGGTGAAAATGGAAACGGATTAGCTTGTGCATTGGGAGTTGAACAAAAAATATTTGCTCGAGTGTATACTTTTGGAAAAGGAATGGGCATACATGGAGCTTGTGTAGCAGGGTCAAAAATTCTTATAGACTATCTTGTAAATTTTGCGCGTCCTTTTATATATACTACGGCATTGCCTATACACAGTGTAGTTTCCGTAAAATGTGCTTTCGACCATTTAAAAAAGAAGCCCGAGCTAGCGGTTCATTTATCAGAAAAAATCAACCATTTTAAAAGTAATTTACCAAACAAAATACTTGACTCTGGTAGTTATATTGAAAGTTATAGCCCTATCCAAGTTATTAAAATAGCGGGAAATGCTGAAGTGAAGAAAGTTGCCACTGGATTACAGTCAAAAAAACTAGATATCCGTCCTATTCTTTCTCCCACAGTAAAAGAAGGAGAAGAACGCCTTCGAATTTGTTTACACCAATACAATACAAAAGAAGAATTAGAACTGTTGTGCCAATCTTTAAATGAATTAGTATGAATTATTTTGTAACTGCAATCGGTACAGATTCTGGAAAAACGCTTGTTAGTGCTATACTTACAGAAGCGTTGCAAGCCGATTATTGGAAACCGATTCAATCGGGGAAAGAAAGTAGAGATGTAGAAACGGTAGCCAAACTTATTAATAATAATCATTCGTTTTGTTACGAAGAAACCTACTTATTTTCTAAACCCATTTCTCCTCATGCTGCGGCCAAAGCAGATGGACAAACGATAGAGCTGAATAAAATAGTGCTTCCCAAAAATGGGGGAAATCATATTATAATAGAAGGTGCTGGAGGAGTACTTGTACCGCTCAATGAAACTGATTTTGTAATTGATATAGCGGCAAAATTTGAAGCAGAAATAATACTAGTGTCTAACACTTACTTAGGAAGTATCAACCACACGCTACTTACCGTTCAGGAGCTTAAAAGAAGAAAACTGAAAGTAAAAGGCATTATTTTTAATGGAATCGAAAACAAAGAAACAGAGTCGATTATTCTGAAAAATTCAGGATATAAGTATTTGCTTCGTATCTTGCCTGAAAATAATATTAGCCAAGAAATAGTGACCCAATACGCGATCAAACTTTTTGAAAACTGGGATGAATAACGATTTAATTTCTAAGGACAAAGAATATATTTGGCATCCTTATACTTCATTGTTGAGTAAACAGGATAATATTGTAGTAACCTCCGCTAGTGGCATGTATCTGCACACCTCACAGGGTGAAAAAATTCTTGATGCAATATCTTCTTGGTGGGTAAATTTGCACGGCCATGCACATCCTTATCTTATTCAAAAATTATCAGAACAAGTTTCTACTCTGGATCATGTTATTTTTGCGGGTTTTACGCATGAGCCCGCGATTCGTTTAGCGGAACGATTATTGGAAATTTTACCAGGTCCGCAAAAGCGGATTTTTTTCTCCGACAATGGGAGTACAGCTATTGAAGTTGCTATAAAAATGGCAATTCAATACACGGTTAATATTGGGAAAGAAACAGGAAAAATACTTGCGTTAGAGGGTGCATTTCATGGGGACACATTTGGCGCAATGGCGGTAAGTGAACGTGGTATTTTTACGGATCATTTTAGTAAGTATTTATTCGGAGTCGACTTTATTCCCTTTCCTGAAGAAGGAAAAGAAGAGGATGCTATAAAGATTTTCGAAGAAAGAATTCTAACAAATACGATTACTGCATTTATTTATGAACCTCTTATACAAGGAGCTGCGGGAATGAGGACATATTCTGCAGAAGTACTTGAAAAATTACTTTCCATCGCAAAAAAGAATGGTGTTATTTGTATTGCCGACGAAGTAATGACTGGTTTTGGGCGTACAGGAAAGCTCTTTGCTTCTGAGTACATGACTACCAAGCCTGATATAATGTGTCTTTCCAAAGGAATTACGGGAGGTCTTATGCCTTTTGGCGTTACGGCTTGCAACGCTAAAATCGAAGCCGCTTTTCTGAATTCAGCAATAGACAAAACATTTTTCCATGGTCATTCTTTTACTGGAAATCCGTTAGCTTGTGCACTTTCAAATGCCAGTTTGGATTTATTGCTTACAAAAGAGTATGCTGATAAACTTGAATTTATAAATAAATCTTACAGAAAATTTTCAGAAAAAATAAAAGATTTAGAAGCAGTAAAGAAAATAGCTATTCTTGGTACTATACTTTCTATTGAAATTAACACTGTTGGAGGGACAAGTTATACTAATTCTATTCGAGATGAATTGTATAATTTCTTTTTGAGTAAAAATATTTTAATGCGTCCCTTAGGAAATATTATTTATATAATACCTCCTTATATCATCGAAGAAAAGGAGTTAAACATGATTTTTAATGCGATAATAGAGATGTTGAAAAAAAGGTCAAACTAATATCCATAAATTCCGTTACCACAAATACAAGAAACTATAGAGATAAGATGAGACGTTGGATTTTTTTTATATTATTATTTTTAAATCTTGAAGTATTTTCTCAAGTATTAAAAACTTCTTTGCCTTTTTCGACCGCCACACCTTTTATAGATCCTGACGGACGTAAGGTTAGTTTAAAACTTAATGCAGACGAATTTGTTATACTTTCCAAAGTTAAGGGCAATTTACATGGTGAATCTGTTTATCAACTGGAAAAATACGACAAAGACCTTGTTCAAAAATTCAAACTTCAACTTATTTGCCCTCATGAAGAAGAGTTCAGAAAAATGCTTTTCAATGGAAAAGATATTTTTCTATTTTCAATTTTACACGATGATACTCAAAAGAAATCAACATTAGTAGCGTATACTTTTGATGTACTTACAGGAGAAAAAAAATCACAAACGATACTAAACGAGCAGACTGTGAGTGAATGGATGGAAGTACAAGCTAAAGGAGCTGTAAAGACAACCTTTGAAAACGAAATATGCTCTTCGCTCGCTAAAAATTTTACTACTCCCTTTGATTATCAATACCAGATACAATACTCTCCTGATAAAACTAAACTATTGGTTTATATTTTTGATTACAGTAAAAAAAATCTACAGGTAAAGCTGAAGGTATTTGACAATAATCTTAAGGAACTTCAACAAGGGATTATACCTATTGATAATGGTTTTATTAATTACGAAATATCCATAAATAACAAAGGGGATATCTTTATTTTGAATTCAGAACGCACTGGTCGAATTGTTGTTATTCAGTATAATTTAACTACAAAAGTGAACAAGCTATTGGATATTCAAAATGCGAGTACGAATCGTTCTTCTCTGAATCTACAAGTCTTTTCAGACAACGAAGTCTATCTATCCTGTATTAATACTGCTGACAATAAATTGGCAGGTGTGATGTATGCGAAATTTGATTTTAAACAAAATACAATCGAACGACTTAATTTCCATGATCTATCGGAAGGTATAAAACAGACCGTTCAAGTAATGCGCTCCTCTAACAAAGATCTTACAGGAGAAGAGAATTGGTTGAATTACGAGATTGTAAAATTTGAAGTAAATGAGTATGAAAAAATAATAATAGTTTTGGAAAAGAGAGAGATTATAGGTTCGGGTATTAACGGCAATGCGTATAGTAGTCTCACTGTAAACAATCCTAAAAATTGGTTTGAAAGATCGGTTAAAGTAAACACAGAAGGAATACTTTTATTCTCCTTTAATAAAGACGATGAATTGCTTTGGGAGAATTTTTATCAAAAATCACAAGTAAACGATGTTGTAATGGGTATTACTGCTTCCTCTTTTGCCTTTCATGTGACCGACGACGGAAGATTAAGAATGTTTTATCCTTCTTATGAGAGTTCTGGGGGCGTGTATAATGTGATTAATTACATAGAATGGGATGAACTGACTGGAAATAAAACGAAGGAGATGAGAGCTCCAAACCACGAAGGGATTAGTATGCTCAAAGACTATACTGTTTGGTGGGAAGACCGAGTAGTGGTTATCGGGAGAAAGGGTTTATTCGGCAAGAAAAGTTTTATGCATTTGTATAAGCTTGAAGTGAATTAATAAAGCTTTGTTCTATTATTTGGTTGATGCTTTATTAATTCACTTCAAATGTGTTTGTAATGCTGTAAGAATAGTTGGATACATTTTTTGTACCCAAAGTTTGTACATAGCACCCGATGGATGAAGGCCATCGGCCGAAGTTAGGGAAGGGTCGCTGGCTGCTTTTTTAGAAATTTCTGTAATGTCTACAAAGTGTCCACCAGCAGCAATGATTTCTTTCTTCAATACCTGATTGTACTTGCTTATACTTTCTTCAATAGCTAAAAGTGCAGTACTTTTGTGGCTTTTTGCATAAGGAGTAGCACTCCAGTCAGGAATAGATACAACCACTATACGTCCGTGTCTTCCTCCTGTTAAAGTAATTACTTTGGCGAATAAAGCTTTTACGTCTGCAGCAAATTGGCTAATACTCTTTTTCTTAAACTCGTCGTTTACTCCAATTTGAATCGTGATAAGATCGTAATGTTTGTCAAATTCTTCTTCGTCTAATCTTTTGGTTAATTGGTCTACAGTCCAGGTATTGTTTGCCAAAAAATAAGGATAGTTGATGTGCAATTCATGCGCTCTTAACGAAAACTCCAATTGGTTTGGCCAGCGCTCGTGTTCGTCTACTCCTTCCCCAAGCACATAATAATCACCTATAGCCATGTAAGTATGTTTATGACTCTTGCTTTCCTTAGGAGCATTTACAAATGAGGTTAATAGTGTCATTATAACTACTAATACTATTGTAAAAAAATGGTTACCCTTCATAATTTTATCATTTTGCTTTAAACAAATATATCATTCTTATTCAAAAAGAAAAACAATTTGACCGAATTGTACCCTATTCTTTATGTCGGCATCACTCAAAAAAAGAGAATATTGTTCCAAATTAAAACGTTAATTCACCTTCAAATCTCTCAATAGGATGCTGTTTATATTGAGAGATTTGAAGCTGAATTAACGTTTTAATTTCAAGAAAAATGGATGATATTGAATAACCAAACCTAACATGATTGCCAAAGGAGCTCCAAACAAATAAATCATTCTACCCACTTCGCTAGAAAGCAAAGCATGAACAATAGCGATTGGAAACAAGCACCAAATTAACTTGTCCGTGTATTGAAGCCAAGTATTAATATGTGCTTTTCCACCAGTAAATCCAAGTATAAGTATAAATGTAAAAAATCCAAAAACCGTAAATAGCTCTCCTATTCCTCGTACACTACTAATTCTTATTATACTATCAAAAATAGAATCAACATGATCTACATCTGCTTTCAAGCTATTATATAGTAGATTGTTATCCATCAAATCTATGTAATGTCTCAACAAAAATGCAGCTCCCAAACCAATTATTGTAGCTAATATTAACTTTATTTTAGAATAATTCGAAAACAAAAACACATAAGGAATGAGCATTATGTATGCTTCTTTAGAAATAAAACCTATTAACAAGCATAGAATCAAATAACCACTTTTTTGAATTTTAATAGCATAAAATGTGGTAGTAATTACCAATAAATAAAGACTATCGGTAATTGGCACAGCAGCAAATAACGAACCCCATCGCCCTCCTATTAGCACTACAGTTATCATAAATATACATACTAAATCACTTAGTTGATATGTTTTACCTAAATGAAATAAAACTAAACCAACTACAGCCATCAATGTCATATTCACAATAAAAAAGCCAAGTTTAATGGGACCGTCATCATTTTCACTGCGATTTTCCCACAATTTATAATACACTTTTTCAATTGGTATTGAAACCATTTTTGCTGCAAACGGTACAATTATCCGGTATCTTCTTATCAAACTTTGACCTTCAAAATTACCATTTGCAACATTTATATAAGTGACACAATCAGGATTTTCCTTGTAATCGTAACTTAAATACAGATTGTAGGATGAACCAAGCAGAATTGCAAAAGCATAGCATAAAACCAAAATCGACTTGTAGTATTTATCCATTCAACTGTAGTTTGATAAAGTATTTCTGTAAGTAAAGCGAAATTAATAAATAAAAATTAATTCGATTGGTTTATTCTTCACCTATCTATTTTCATATCTTAAGAATATTAATTTTGAAATTCAGGTCGATGAAGCATAAATACAAATAAAATACAGATAATTATTATTCAACTTTGAAACGACACTTACAAAACAGCAATCAATCTATTTAAAATAATGATTCCTATTTTTGTAAAACCACTTACCCTTTTTAACCTATGAAGATGAACGTTCTCCTCTTAGTAGTCGAAAATCAGGAGGTCAGGAGTCTTAATTAAGTTTCTTAAAGTGTATATTTACCCTCAGTTATGAAATTAATAGCCAAAACCACCCGATATTACCTTATTTATGCCCTTTTCATCTTTGGCCTAGGTACCGTTCTATTTTATTATGTGATGAAAATAATATTGGTAGATGGAATTGACGAGGCCATACACCAAGAAAAACTTCAGTTGATTGCAAACTTGAATTATGAAAATGTCATAGACGAATTAAAGCCTAGTCAAAATGTTGAAATAAGACACATTAATACAAAATTTATTAAGTCTGATAAATATTCCACCATATTGGTTTTTGATAGTGTACAAGGCGAGTTTGCCGATTATAGACAACTCAAATCGGTGCATAAACTGGGCAATAATTATTATGAAATTCAGATAAGGCAATCGATGTCGGAAGTAGAAAGCTTGCTCAACGGTATTCTTCCCAGTGAAATAGGGTTATTTGTCCTTTTTCTTGTTGGTGTTTTATTAATGAATAACTATGTAAACAGAACTGTTTGGGAGCCTTTTTATGATTTGTTAGAAAAAATAAAAGCATACGATTTTGAGGAGACAAAAGTAATCTCTTACGAAGCATCCGATACCAATACGAGAGAGTTTCAGGAATTGGGAAAGAGTATCGAAAAAATGACTCACAAAATCTATCGTGACTTTGTTAACCAAAAAGAATTTAACGAAAACTCTTCCCATGAATTACAAACGCCGTTAGCCATTATCCGAAACAAGCTCGAACTTCTTATCCAATCAAAAAATTTAAAGGAAGAAGAAATGGAAATTATCGAATCTATTTTTGATGCGGTAAAAAGGCTCAACCTTTTAAATAAAGGCCTTATTCTTATCTCACAAATAGACAATAGGCAGTATTCTGAAACAGAAAATGTACAAATGGATAGAGTGGTTAACAATTCTATAAAAAACTTTTTTTACCAAATAGAAGAACGAGCGATAAAGCTGACTACAAGTATTGAAGACAACTGTAAGGTAAGGACTAATCCAATTTTGGCAGAAATATTGATAACAAATATTGTTTCCAATTCAATTAAACATAATCTTCCGAATGGCTCGCTATACATAGAGTTAAATAACGAACATTTTCTTGTTAAAAATTCAGGAAAAAAGCTTTCTGCAGAAGCTGAAAATATGTTTGAGCGGTTTAAAAAAGATTCTGATTCGGAACATTCTGTAGGGCTGGGCTTGTCTATTGTTAAAAAAATAAGTGTTTTACTTGGGCATAAAGTAAAATATTTGAATACTGGAGAAGTTCATTCGGTGGAAGTGATATTTTAAATAGGTGAGAAGTAAAATAAAGACAATAATAATTAACTGCTTGTACCCTTTTACTTCTCACTTCTTTACATATTCGATAACGCTATCCATAGCAACCAAATTTCAAAACAGCTTATCAGTTTCTAGTTTTTGATAATATGCTCCACCCATCTGGTAGCTGGAGTTGTTACTTGTAATAAATAAGCTCCGCTTGGCAAATCTGACATATCTATCGAAGTACCCGATAGTAAAACATCAGCACTTTTTTTTGATGAATAAACTTCTTGTCCTAACGTATTGTATAATTGAATAGAAATGATACCTGCGGATTCACCGTCGTAAAGTTTTATTGCAACCATACCATTAGTAGGATTTGGAGCTATGGTGAGTGCATTGTCATGATCCGTATACACGACACGAACAAATGAAAGATCTGCGGTTCCATCAACGTCTACCTCACGTAATCTATAATATACTCTTCCTGAAAAATCATTGTTGTCGGTATAGATGTAATGACCACCGTTTGCATTATTTAAAGCATCCACGACTCCGATGTCCTCAAAATTCTTACCATCCAGCGAACGTTCTACTACAAATAATCCTACGTTTTTTTCTGTCGCTGTAACCCAATCCAACACTACGGAAGAGCCTTTTTTATGGGCTATAAAACTAATCCAAGTCACTGGCAATACGTTCGATATACAAGTAGAAAACTCAGACGTATAGCAATTGTCTGAGGCTAGTGTTGATGCCAAACAACCGCTATTGGTTTGTGTAGCAGAAATGTAATTTAAGATATTTGACCCGTGCGTATAGTTAAATACGCCACCTGCGGAAGCTATTACTGTATTGAGAATGGATTGTCCTTGAGGGTTTGTGTTGCAGGCTGCAGCACATGCATTTGTCGTAAATATTTCCACAATACTACTAGCACCAGAAGTACCATTCACTTGATTCAGATAACCTGCTGTCGGTGCAGTGGTAAGTGTGTTTATAACAGGAGGTGTAATTCCATTGTTCGCACCTGCCGTGATTGCTATTCCTTTCAAAGCATTACAATAAATACTATTTTTTCGCATTTGCACATACGTGCCTGCGTATACAAAAATTCCATTACTGCCACTGTTGGCTATGATGTTACCTTCTCCAGCATTGACCCCTCCAATATAAACGTTAGCGGTAGTTCCTTCTGTAAATATTCCATAATTGACAGAAGAGGTACCACTAAAATTGGATTGACCAGCGGCTGCTCCTGTAGGTCCTACACCAATGGAATTGTTTCGAATGGTTATGTTTGAAACTGCAATTAGTGCTATCCCTCCTGCTCTCGGAAAAGAGCCTGATCCATTAGCCCCTTTGTTAAAGCCTATATAGTTTCGTTGTCCTGCCCCAGTACCTCCGATTATGGCGTTGGAAGCGGGGTTAAGCTCTATTCCATTTGCATAATTACCTATATTGTTTCCGCTTGGATCTACTCCTATATAATTTCCATATATAGTGATATTAGAAGGGCTATTGGAAAATGCAATGCCGTGTGATTTTTGAGCAGCACTTGCATTTCCGTTGTTTCCAATTACACTGTTTGTAATAGAAACAGCAGTAGAAGCAGAGTTAATCCAAATACCTGCCCACCCGTTACCTGAATTGTTTGTTGTAGCATAGTCGGCATATACTCCTATTATATTATTGTCCATTGTGATGCCCGTAACGGCAGAACCTACGAACACTCCACAAGCATTATTGTCTAGTGTTAACCAGCCATTTCTAACAATCAGATTATTACTAATTGTTAGATTACTGGTAGCGCCACCATTGATCACAATTCCTCCATTTTGGTTTCCGTAATCATTTCCATCGGAAAGACCAGTAGAATTAGACCCTATTTTATTATTGGTGATTGTAATGCTGTTAGAAGTTCCTGCATAATTTATTCCTCTTGTAGAGTTGGTACCCGTATTATGGGAGATGGTATTTCCTGTAATCTGTAGTGTATTAACGATTGTGCCTGTTAATATCAAAATTCCACCTCCAACGTTACTAAAAGTAGTACCTGCTCCATTTTGCCCAACACCAATCATGTTATTACTGATCGTTAAATTAGGACAAGTTCCTGCGACCGATATTCCTGCCATATCTGTACTGGTGATAATATTCTGGTCAATGGTGATGTTACCACTAGTAGTAGTACCGGATATTGTGATGTCAGGAGTTGTGGCTGCAGTAGGTCTGAGTGAAGTATTGCCCGTTTTGTCGGTTCCAAAATAATTACCTACTACTTGTGTCCCATTTGCATTGTTCAAGGTTAAAAATCCCGTCCAAGCGTAAGGAGAGACTCCATGATTAAATACATTTCTTTTATTACAAGTGGCACCTCCTATTACGTTGCTGGAAGAACTCGATACAGTGAACATAGCGGATTGATATGCCCCTGAGCTTCCTGAACGTCCTGTTCCAGTATCGTCTAGATTAAACCAACAACCATATATATTATTCGCGCTTCCTCCACTTATGGTTAAGTCAAAACTTCTCATGCAAATGGCTTTGAGGGTGATATTAGTACGACCAGTTAATGTAAGGTCTGCCAGCCAGCCACCTACAAATACTACATTTGGGGTTCCACAAACCCAGCCAGGGCTAGTTTCCCCGTCTATGGTTAATCCATCGGCGCTAGCAGAATTCAAATCAACTCTGCTTGTAAATGTAATTACGGTAGGGCTACCAGCAAGACTTGCAAAACTTATCGTATGTGGTCCTCCAGCAGTTGAATTTACCTTATTGAAACACCATAATAAATCGCCAGATGAACCAGAGCCTGTATTTGCCCAAGCATTACTATTTACTGTATAAGTGATAGCTTTCGATATAGAAAGTTGAAATAGTAGAAATAGAAGTATGTAAGTGCATTTTTTCATATTTTAAAGCCGTTATTTCATATATATATATATAACAAAACAATAGGTAACATAGTAAAATGAAATTTAGTGTGAAATGAATGCTAAAAAAGTAAGCTTAGAAGTACTTTATTTCACTTTAGGCATTGATAAAATGGCTTATTTTGCAATAAGATAGATTTTTTTATTTTATTGTATCGCTTTAGTTACAGGTTGTACTTTAGTATAATAAGACCACTATTTAGTTTAATTATGCCGCTAAAAATAGCATAATTAAACTAAATCCAACAGCTTGTAAATGAATTAATTATACGGGCTTCTTGGTTTTATACCAAATAGAATAAACTATAAAACTCTGCTTAATCCCGAAAACACTTCTGCTTTCAAATCACTAAGAATAGAATACAAACCAAAATAAGTCCGGTTAATATACAGGGAATGCCTAGAACCTCTAGCCACTTTTGATTCTCTTATTTCTTTCAAACTAGACAAATAGTCCGTATAGGCATATATCTCATCAAAATAAGTAGCGTCGCCAAAATCGAATTTTTCTTTCGTAAAAGGCAATGTCAATAAATCAATCATACGTTTGAATAAACCAGAAAAAAACACCACTTCTTCCTCCGAATCGCTTGGGTGAATCATTTCTAGATTCATGTATATTTCTCTAATTTTTTTTCCGTCTTTGTATAAATCACTGTTTACAAGGGCAAAATAATTTTCATAAAAATGCTCTGGAATCTCTTTTACACACCCAAAATCAAAAATTCCTACCGTTCCATCCTCTTTCATCAGAAAATTGCCCGGATGTGGGTCGGCATGTACTTTTTTTAAACGGTGCACTTGATATTGGTAAAAATCCCAAAGGGCCTGCCCTATTTTATTTCTTATTTCTTGTGTAGGATTGGTTTCTAAAAACTCTTTCAGGTGTTTCCCATCCAACCAAGTCATGGTAATTATTTTACCCGAAGACATTTCGGGATAGTACGTTGGGAAAACTAAATTGGCTATATGCGCGCATTGTTCTGACAATTCGATAGAACGTCTGACTTCAAGTTTGTAATCCGTTTCTTCCAAAAGTTTTGATTCTATTTCTTCAAAATAGTTGTCCATATCTACTTCCCGAAGCCCTACAAGTCTTGTGGCAAAAGGCTTTACCAATTTCAAATCGGAACTTACACTATCGGCGATCCCAGGATATTGTATTTTTATGGCCAGTTTTTTTCCGTCTTTCCAAGCCTCGTGTACTTGTCCTATAGAAGCAGCATTGGAGGCCGACAACTCAAATTTATCGTATAGCTGCTGAGGTGTTTTGCCAAGTGTCTTTGAAAAAGTATTGATTACCAGTGGCCCAGAAAGAGGAGGAGCACTATACTGAGACATGGCAAATTTATTAGTATACGCTTTTGGAAGCATTCCTCTGTCCATACTTAGCATTTGTGCGACTTTGAGCGCACTACCTTTCAGATTACTGAGAGTGTCGTAGATGTCTTCTGCATTATCTTCGTGCAATTGGTCCTTACTAAGGTTTGGATCGATTAGCTTTCTGGTATAATATTTTACATAGTTCCCTCCCAACTTCAATCCTGTTGCGACAAATTTTGTAGCACGTTCTACTTTTGTTGTGGGAATACTTGTTTGTTCTTTCATGTGGAATGTTATGTGGAGTGCTAAGATTATGGTTTAGTGTTTTAGAATAAAATGTCCGCATTTCTAGAAATAAGGTGTAACTCTTTAATTCGAATAGCATTTTCGTTTTCTAATTTTAACACCTTAATACTATAATACATTAACAACCTTTACTTTTTCGCTAAAATAAATTTCCCAAAGTCAATTAAGCTATCAATCGTATTGTCGCTTATGAGTTTGAAGCTTACGTCTACCGCTTTCTCGATGGCAGCGTCGGTCATTTCAAAGTTGGTACTTTTGTCGTCTATCCAGTATTTCAATACAAATAGCGCTTGAATCCAAAAACCATGAGCGTATTTATCAGAGATGAATTTTCGTTCTTTTATCTCTCTGGTTTCGTAGCCTATTTTCACAAGATTTCCTATGTATTCAAAAAAAGCACTTCGGAAAGTTTCTAATGCACCGTTTTTTAAATCCATAATCTTGAATTTTTCTTTCTGCAAAAGAATATAGCTCCTATTTTCTTTTAATTTTTGTACCCATAAAAAGTAGAATGCCAGCAGTTTTTCTTTGGCAGAATAATTTTTATAAATATCATCGTTTTCTAGTTGAGCCAACGTAGACTCGAAAAAGTCAAGCCAAATAGCCTTGTCTATTACCTCTAAGGAATTATAAAAATTATAAAATTCCCCTTCATTGCCGTCTATAGATTTGCAAAAAGAATAAACCGATACTGGTTTATGACCATTTTCAAGCCAGTATTTCTTGTACGCTTCGAGAATTTGATTTTTTTCCATGGAATAGTTTACGTTGCTTTTAAAGGTTAAAACGAAATAGGATACCATTTATAATAAAGATAATCTTTATTATAGAATGCGATACATGTTAATAAACAAAATAAAGGAGAAAAAGTTTCAGAAACGGCGATTATTTTAAAGAAATTCCGAATCGAAATTTAGCTTTGTTTCGCAATCCAATATTTAGCATTTTCAAATTCAAAACATACCAATTTTTAAAGGTAGTTCAGGGTAGTTGGTTACAAATTTATTGTATTTAATGGGTCTATATTGCTGTTCGTTCCATTTTACTTCTATGGCATAACCCTTTATATCGTTTTCATTGATTACAAAATCCACCTCGTTTCCATCTGCCGTTCGCCAAAAATAAATTTGATCATTTTCATATCTTGTTAATAGAAAACCATAGACGCTATTTTCAAGTAAAACACCTTTGCCGTCTCGTTGTGAAAGTATTTCAAAACGGTTCAATAGAGCCTTTCGCATCCAGTGTCATTAAAATACACTTTGTTCATCTTGGTTATTTCTTTGCGAAGGTTTTTATAAAACGGTTTAACCAAATGTATATGAAAACATTTATGCATAATAAATAAATACCTTTCTACTATTTTTCCTTTTATGCGCAACGTAGTGGCCAACTCATTTATATTCACTTCGCCTCCCGTTTGAGATGCTAACAGCGACATTAGTTGATAAAATTTATGATCGTTTTCAACATTGCTTTCGTATATATATTTTTTAAAAAATGACGCTCGCAATTCTTTCAGCAAAATTATTTTTTCATCAAACCCTTCGGCGAGTACTACCGCAGGGTAACCTCCAAAAACAATATATTCAGCCAGTAGCGCCTCAATTTTTTCTTTGTAAGGAGAAACATATTCTTCTCTCCTTTTTATAAGATCCATTTCTTTTACTATTACAGCCTCTTTTTCAAAGGTTAAAAATTCTTCAAAATCTAGCAGAGGTAATAAAAAAAAATATTTCCTACCAGCCAACGAATCTTTGAATTTTTGATCGATGTAAAACGCGTAACTACTCGTAGCTATTATTTTTAAATTAGAAGCATATTTGTCGTAAAGTAATTTTAAAAAATTAGACGGATTGGTGGCATATTGCACTTCGTCTATCAATATGTATATTCGTTTCCCTTCTGTCGCCTCAGGGCGACGAGTAAACTGGAAAATTTTTTCAGGATGTTCATTGATCTCTTGCAAAACCATTCCATCTTCAAAACTTAAATAATAAGCAAACGCCCCTGCTTCCAGTAAATCGGAATGAAGCTGCTGCAAAAGGGTGGTTTTGCCGAATTGCCTTGCACCAGTAAATATCGTAAATGGCTTTTTCGCCAGATGATCAGTCAGTTTATTTAATAATTTACCTCTCATAATAATATAAAGAACTCTTATGTTTTAGTAATGAGTAATTTACAAAAAAACATACTATATTATCCTATAATTTTATACACCAAAATACTATCCGATAATTTATAGAATATAGCAACTAATTATAGTTAAAAAATTGATTAATAAAATATTAATACTCATTATTACAATCAAAAAGGTATTACAACTAACTTCAATGTCCGCAGCTATCTCCTTTAGGCAAAACCTTTTTCTCTTTTTCTAGTTCTTCTTTATCTTTAGCGGAAAGCTCTAAATTTATAAGTTCGTCCAGATTGGGTTGGCCTGCATCTACCCAACAGGTATACCAAAGACTCCCCACAAAAAGAACCGACGCACGCATTCTTCGTTCTACCTGTCCTGCCAATTGTTGGTGATAATTGCGGGAATAGGCCTCCGAATACATTTTTACTGTTACGCCATTTCGTTCTTCAAAAGCATATTTTTTATCTTCGGGAAATGTAGCGTTCAATTCTTTTTCAAAAATTAATACACTGTCTACACAAGCATGTGCGGCAATGACGGAGTTCCAAGCAGCTTGTTGCGTATTCGCAATATAAATTGCTTTCCCCACAAAAAAATCATAGTCCTCATGAAACAATTCTGGCAAACGGGATTCCCAGAAACCATGAATACCATGCTGGTTGGTAAACTGTCCATTATAATTAGTGGTAGTATGAAGCGGTACGTTGGCATCGGCAGCGTAGTGACCAAGATCTGCGGAAAGGCGAAGAATTTTATCTACAGCCTTTTGTCGAAACGCTTCGGTAAGTTGGTACTTTATAAGTTGAATATGCCAGGGTACAATGCCATGGCGAGCAAGCGAATCTTCCGTATATTTTACCACTGCTTCTTTCCAATGCATGGGGAGTTTTACAGAATCTGGATAAGCGTCAAGGTCTATAAAATGACGACAGGCTTCTTCTTTCAAAACATTTCTCCGTTTATCGGGATTTACAGCCTGATGTTCGATAAAGTCGAGGTGTTTTTTATAAAAACCCAACATTTCAGGTGGTAAGGTAAAAATAGCCAGTTTATTAATTTCCTTATGGGCAAAAAAACCCCAACTAAAACTATCAAAGTAGCCTAAAAAGCACAGGAATAGAATGGATATTGTTCTCATTTTCATAAAAATTAAAAATTAAAGTTTGTTAAACAATTGAATTAAAAATATAAAAATCTGTTTTTCAGCAATTTGAATTAAATTACTATAAAGTATTCTTTTATAACGAATACGCAAATATTTGTAATTAAGAATAAAATACCTAGCTTTGCAGTCCATAAAAAAAATTGATTTAACAGAATAAATATTTATAAGAGATGGCTAATCACAAATCTTCTTTAAAGAGAATTAGAAGCAACGAGGCTAAAAGATTAAGAAACAGATACCAGTTAAAAACTGCTCGTACTATAATCAAAAGACTTAGAGTAACTACTGAGAAAAAAGTAGCTTCGGCTCTTTTTGTAACTGCTCAAGGAGTTATCGACAAACTTGTTAAAAATGGTATTATCCATAAAAATAACGGTGCTAACAAAAAATCAGGTCTTGCTCACCTAGTAGCAGGTTTGAAATAGTTGTCCGTACACTAAAATTTTAGGTAAAGCCTTATGGAAACCAAAATTCCGTAAGGCTTTAATTTTTTAATAAATTTTTTAATCTAATTCTATAGAATAGTCTGTTTATCAATATAATAAAAAATTCAATAACAAACTATTTAGGAGGAATCTCGTTATTAAAAGAGAGTGAAATATAAAATTAAGAAAGAGTTCAAAATGTAGTATTGGCTAAAAAATTTATTAATAAATAGTTTCCTCCTGAACGACTTTAATGCGCCTTTCCCTTAGTAGAAAACAGGAGTATCTTGTAAAGTAATCAGGTTACCAAAAATAAATTTAAAGCATTCTATTTTTAATTTTTATGCAGGAATACGAAAAAACAAATTCCACTATCAAGAGTTGGGCTGAAGAAGACAGACCAAGAGAAAAATTGATCCTTAAGGGAAAAGCTGCCTTATCGGACGCAGAACTTATTGCCATTTTGATAGGATCGGGAAGTCTCGAGAAGTCGGCAGTAGAGCTATCCCGTCATGTGCTAAAAGGAGTAAACAATAACCTTGGAGAACTTGCTAAACTTTCTGTGAATGATTTGAAAAAATATAAAGGTATAGGAGAGGCGAAGGCCTTGTCTATTATAAGTGCGCTGGAACTTGGACGTAGGCGCAAAGAAACTGATCCATTGAAAAAAGATAAAATTGTTTCGTCCAGAGATATTTACGATTTGATGCGGCCTCATTTACTCGACCTTCCACACGAAGAGTTTTGGGTAGTGCTGTTAAACAGGGCGAATATTGTTTTGAAAAAAATGGCCATAAGTATAGGCGGTATTTCTGGTACAGTAGCAGATCCAAGACTGATTTTTAAAGTAGCTTTGGAAAATATGTCAAGTGCTGTTATCTTAGTGCACAATCACCCTTCTGGAAATCCAAAGCCAAGCGACGCGGATCTTGTGATTACCAGAAAGATGAAAGAAGCAGGCAAGTTGCTGGAAATTCCAGTGCTTGATCATTTAATATTTACAGATTCGGAGTATTATAGTTTTGCAGATGAAGGTAGGCTCTCGTAACATAAAATTAAAAACAATTATCGTAGCAGGAATGACAATTTCTGTTGTAGTTGTTATCATATCGTCCATTATAGGTGGGCTTCAAGATGCCTATACACAGGATATTTTAAGTTATAGAAAGCAAAAAAATGAATATTTTAAAACGAATAAAGATTCGCCAATCGAAGATCAGATAAGTTTCCAAACGCTCAATTATTTTGAGCCGAACAAAGAATATTGCATCAACCCTGTTCTAAAGCTTATCAAAGATTCTTCCTTTGTAACAATTGTAAATAACAATGCCGAAAAAAATAAATACTGGCGTTATGCGCAAGCTATTTTTGAGATTGGAAAAACAAAAGATACGCTTATTATATACAGAAAGGCTTCGTTAAAAACAGAAGATCTAACTTATTTCCTGCCCTTTTACGATAAAACCAACGACAAGGAAACATACAGCGGAGGTCGCTATCTTGATTTAAAAATAAAGGACTCTAATTCTGTGCTATTAGATTTCAATTTTGCGTTCAATCCTTATTGCGTGTACAACCATCTATTTAGCTGTCCTGTGCCTCCGGCAGAAAATAAGTTAACGAGTAGAATAGAAGCGGGAGAAAAGGTTTTTAATAAATAATTTTAATAACGACATACTTGAACGTACTAACTTTAAATACATTAATCTAACGTTGCGTTCTTTGCACACAATCTCTGCGTTCCTTGCATTAAATACTTACTGCTTTTTAAACTCAAAGGTCGCTAAGATTTTGCAAAGAACGCAAATGCCATTTATCTATATTTCATAATATTCAATATAGTGACATCTTATTTTTTCACTGTTTACTCCGCTGCTGGTGTCTGACCAGTATCCTATATCTATGCAACACAGAGCAGATGGCCGATTTGATAATACCTTCCCTTTTTACTCTTGCCTCTTCCCACGTGTATTTATTTCATTTAAAGAGAGCGGCATTATCTTCTTGGTTTTCCAAAACGTGACAATGGCTACGAGTAAAGTAATACAACCGCCGAATACAACCGCAGGAATTGTCCCTATTAAACTCGCTACCATTCCAGATTCAAAGTCGCCGATCTCATTGGAAGAACTTATAAACATAGAATTTACAGCCGATACGCGGCCACGCATTTCATCGGGAATTAATAATTGCATAATGGTGCTGCGAATAATTACACTCACGCTGTCAAATGCTCCATATAGAAACAGGAAGAAAAGCGATAGATAAAAATTAGTAGACAAGCCAAAACAAATAATGGAAAGACCAAAGCCGGTCACTGCTATTACCAAGTTTCTCCAAGGTTTTCCCATAGGCGAAAATCTTGACATCGCCAGCATGGTTAGAACAGCCCCAGCTGAGATAGTAGCGCGCATTATTCCCAATCCTTCCGCACCTACATTTAATATTTCATCTGCAAATACTGGTAACAATGCTACGGCGCCACCGAAAAAAACCGAAAAAAGATCAAGGCTCATCGCACCCAACATTATTTTACTTTTAAATACAAAACTTAATCCTTCGGATATACTTTTCCAAATACTTTCCTTAGGTTCAAAAACAGGAGGATAGGGTTTTAAGGAATAGACCAACGACAGTGAGATAAGCATCAATACGATAATCAAACTAAAGGTCATGGTTATACCACTTATTCCTGTAGTTTTTTCGGAGAAACCATAAATTAAACCACCCGCAGCAGGACCAATAATAGAAGCAATCTGCCAACTTGAAGAACTCCATGTACTTGCGTTTGGATAATATTCTTTGGGAATACTGTTGGCAAAAACCGCAAATGCCGCTGGAGCATAAAAAGCACGTGCTACCCCATTGCAAAATATCATTGTATAAATAATTGGTACTACCCAACTTGTCTGAATATAAGCATTCATTGAATCAAGCGTGACGATGAATAAAGTCAACGATGAAAACAATACGGCAGAATAAATAATAAGAAGCATTTTTCTTTTTTCCGATTTATCGGCAATGTATCCGCCATATAAGGCGATGCCGATAGCAGGAATTGCTTCACAAAGACCAAGGAAGCCAAGAGCAAAAGCGCTTTCTGTTAGTTTATAAATATAAAAACCAATGACGACAATTTGTATTTGATTGGCAAAGGTAAAGAAGAAACGCATTCCGATATAGGTTCTAAAATCTTTGTATCGCAATGCCGCAAAAGAATCGTTCTTATTTTCCATCTTAAAATTTTTCCAGTCTGCCTTTTTTTACAGAACTATTCATACACAAGATAAGAAAAATGCCGCAACTACAATTTGTGCCTTTTTGATTTATTTTTTGTAGCTAATTATCAAGTTTATAAGTATATTAGTATAGAATCAAAGGAAAGAAATGCTGGCTAGCTAGCTAGTTTGGACAGGATAGATTTTTATATTTGTACACTAAAAAATAACGAATGAACAAACTTCTTATACTACTCGCCTTTTCAGAAATTTTATTTTCCTGTGCAAAAAAAGAATTTTATACTGCTTCCGATTTCACCGATAGCCTATTTACAGGAGGCATAGAAGGTCCGATGTATTATTCGGATGGAAATATTTATGCTGTAAATTTTCAAAAAGAAGGTACAATTGGACTCGTAAAACCAGATGGCAAATGTGAATTATTTATAGAATTACCTGCAGGTAGCATAGGAAATGGAATTCGTTTTGACAGCAAAGGTGCTATGCTTATCGCCGATTATGCTGCACACAATGTCTTAAAAGTGGATATGAAAACAAAACAAATTTCGGTGTATGCACACGACAGCAGTATGAATCAGCCCAACGATTTGACCATCATGAAAAACGACATCGTTTTTTGTTCTGATCCTGCTTGGAAAAATAGTACTGGAAAACTTTGGCGCATAAATACTGATGGCACTGCCGCTTTACTTATGGATAGCATTGGTACTACAAACGGCATTGAAGTTTCTCCCGACAATAAATTTCTTTATGTAAATGAAAGTGTACAACGCAAAGTTTGGCGCTACGAACTGAATGAGAAAGGCGATATCTTAAATAAAAATTTATTTATCAGTTTTGAAGACGGAGGCTTGGATGGAATGAAATGTGATCCACAAGGAAATTTATATATCGCTCGTTATGATAAAGGTTCAATCGTAAAAGTCTCTCCAGAGGGATTTTTATTAAAAGAGATAAAACTAAAAGGACAAAAACCTACGAACATTACCTTTGGTGGTAAAGATATGAAAACAGTTTTCGTGACGATGCAAGACAGAGGATTATTTGAAAAATTTGAGGTAGAATAAAATCGTCTGAACCGCTGATTTCCGTTGATTGAATGATTGCGTTGATTTTTTTCCTTATCGTAAATCACACTTGTAACATAACATTTATGTTGTATTTAAATACACAAGATAAATGTTATGCCACAGTCTATTCTGAGATAAGGATTTTTTTCGTTGCGAAATTATTTTCACTGCTTACCGTTACGATATATAGCGCTGAGGAAAGATTTAATTTTATAGTATTAACGTACAACCCTGAAGGGTTGGCAATTGTTACCTCTGCTACTAACGATACCATCATGCTGCAGGCTTCATAGCTAATAGCTGTTTTTTGACTTACTGGAACAACTATTTGGAATATAGTATATTTCCATTTAGATCTACCTGCTTTAGTCGGTAACAGATAGTTTCGAATGAGCGCGATTGGTCCGCATAAGTGCTACAATGCATACCTGAGTTGGATAAATAGTTTCGTCACAATTATGGTCTTAGGCAATGATCTTTGCGCTGAATCCTGTGTTTGCCAACGCTGGTCCAAGGTTGTTGTTGATAAAATTGATTTCTTCAGCAGCCGTCATCGTCCTACTGGGCTCATTATAGGGATTCTCTGGTTCATTTTGAGGAGTTATTACCCATATCGTAATACCCTGAGCCTTCATAGCGGTTATGTATTTTACAAAGTAATTGGCATAAGTAGAGTAGTAAGCAGTATTAAGGCTACCTCCTACCCTGGCATTGTTGGTTTTCATCCAGATGGGAGCCGACCATGGAGTAGCGAGAACCTTGATGCTGGAATTAATCAGAGGTATCTTCTTGATTAAAGGAATTACATTGGTCAAATCTGGTCCTGACAAACTGAAATTATTCAGACTGGGATCAGTGCCTGAATCGTCGTATGAATAATCGGAAGCGCTCCTGTCTGAAGCGCCTATACTGATTCTCAATACAGATACTGCGGACCAGAAGAGGTATTGAAAAGTTCGTTAAGGAGGGTTGTTTGCTGGCTCGAATTAAGGCTATTAATTGCTTGAACACTTCCTTCCGTAAGACAATATCCAAATCCATCTATGGTTTGGTAGGTAGTAGAACTGTTGACCAAAACATTAGTGGCATTCGTGTTGGGGAAAATAGTAACTCCTGATTGTGGTTGCAACAAAGCACTCTGGTCTGCCGCTGTGATCCAGAAATTGACCTTTTGTGCCTCCATCTCTAATGCACCGATTAGCAGAACAATTATTCCTACTATGATTTTTTAAATTGTGTATTGAAATTTTACAGATTTCATTGTTCTTCTATATCATTTTAGTCTGCTCAGACTTATAGTAGTGTTTGTGCTACTCAGTAAAAAATAAACTAAAAAAATAATTGCATAAGCGCTTCTTTTACGAAAATAATTTTACAAAAAAATACGCATGACAAATGTTCCTATTGTTCATTTTGGCTGGTAAAAACAATAATTTCAGCAAGGCTGTTACCTTATAATACCCCAAGATAAAATTGCAGAAAACGATATATGACCCAAGTCAAAAAAAGTAACATTCTATTAATATAGTCAACTCTAGTAGATTCGAGTATCTCGTTACTTTAATTTTATTTCTGACTTATTTTGAATAACTTTGGTATCTTATTGAAAATAAGTGTAATTATTATGGAAAAGAGAAATAATTCAATATTTATTACAGGATTACTTTTTATATTATTATTATCATCATCACTTCATGCACAGATTCTATATGTAGACGATGCTACAGGTAATAATTTAAACACTGGAACATCGATAACGTCTGCATGGAAAACTATTCAGCATGCTATGGATAATGCCTCCGCAGGTAATATTGTTTCCATAAGAGGGGGTAATTATCACGAGCAGCTTACGCTAAACATATCAGGAACCATCGGAAATAATATTACTTTCACTAATTACAAAGGGGAAAATGTATATATAGACGGAAATAACGGTGCGGTCACACTATTGCACATAGGAGGTAAGAATAATATTGTCATAGAAGGATTTATATTTCAAAATACCCAAGGCAATAATTCTGCTGGAGTAGTTATTGATGGAATATCATCCAACATTACCTTCAGAAAAAACAAAATACGTAATATCAAATGGACGGCAAGTGCAGCTACGATTCCAAGTAGTAGTGATAATTGTACTCCTTTTGTAGTATATGGCAGTAATGCCAATATTGCTATTAGTAATATCAGTATTGATAGCAACGAAGTCTCAAACAACATTACGGGTTTTAGCGAAAGCATGACATTGGATGGAAATATAGATGGATTCAGTATTACGAACAACCTTGTACATGATAACACCAATATAGGAATATTATGCGCTGGCAATTATAATGTAAGTAGTAACCCTACTACCGACCATACCAGAAATGGCGTAGTGCAGAATAACAGCACCTTTAATTGTCTTTCTCCCTATGCCACCTCTGGAGGTATCTATATAGACGGTGGCTTGAATATCATTGTAGAACGCAACAAAACTTATGGCAATGGATATGGCATAGAGGTAGGATGTGAACAACTAGGCTCCACAAATAACATTACAGTAAGAGATAATATTATTTTCGACAATAAAGTTGCTGGTCTTGCTATAGGAGGTTATAATTATCCTACTACAGGACAAGTATTGAATTGCATTATTGAAAACAACACCTTGTATAATAATGACAATACGCTTTCTGGCAGTGGAGAAATTCTTATAAGTAAGGCAGGAAATAGTGTGTTCTATAGTAATATTATTTTTACCAATGCTCAAAATATTGCTCTAAGCAGCAGCTATAGTGGTATGCAAGGAAATATCTTTAATTATAATGCTTATTATATTCCTTCAGGAGTTACCACAAATCTTTCCTATTCATTTAAGAACGCTAACTATTTAGGGGTGTCCAATTTTCAGACTTCTACCGCTCAGGAGGCTGCTGGAATCTTCACTAATCCTAATTTCATAAATCCTTTAATGAATAACCCCGCTACAATAGACTTCTCTCTGTCAGCAGGAAGTTTATGCATAGACGCTGGAATGCCAAGTCATACAAATGTTTCAAATGAAGCCGATTATTTTCATAACAACAGAGTTTTCAATTCAATTATTGATATAGGAGCAGTTGAATTTGGCAGTGTTTCTACCAGTATAAAACCAGATTTAAAAGAACAATTTTTCACCTTATTCCCCAATCCTGTAATAGACCAACTTAGCATCACAAATGAGAAAAAACTACAAATAATGCAGATAACGGTACTAAATCAAATGGGAGAAATAGTAATAACAAGCAATACGAATCAGCCTATTCTATTAGAAGCACTTTTAAAAGGGTTTTATGTTGTTACTATCAATACAGAAAAAGGCATTTATTCGTATAAGATTATGAAACAATAATATTATTATTGTTGTTGTTATGAACAAAATAGTTATTCGGGATTTTGCCGAATGATTTGTGGCGACGTTTCCTAGCGTCCATATCCAGTCGAGTCTTGTTCCCTTGAAAATGCTATTCAACTAAAGAATAGTTGCTATTTTATCTATAAGTGATTTCCCTTCTGGGGAAATCCTACTCTATTAAAAGACTCGTCTCCATAGGCTCTTGGGGAAATAATTAACACGAACTTTGACTAAAGCCCAATGTTTTTTCAATCTATAGCCCCTACCTGAAGCTAGAGGATATAGATTGAAAAATAACTGATCCCAAATGGGACCTCCTTTTTTACACCTGCAACTTGGTCAGTGTTATTTTGAGCTAGGTGAACTGGAAAAGACTAAGACAGAATTAATGAAAGCATATAGCTTTGAAGGTGAAGAATTATTTAGCAAAGAAGATCCAAAATATTTAGAATGTTTGAATTTAGTTGGCGATGAGAAACAATTCCAATTGGTGTAAATCACTTTTATACTCTTCTGCTGGTGCATGCATCCACACTTGTACCCATTTTACTTCAAGCGTCCGCTTGAGCAGTAATATAAGGACGCTTGATTTGGAATAGTCCTAGCAGATACTTGAATTTTATTGCCGATATGTAATTACTCGGGCGGATACTGTTCATCACTTACCAAAATTTTATTTTCGGCAAATGGTGTATTATCTGTAGTATTGAAAAGATAAATTCTTGAATTAAAATTAGTACCTTTTTCATCAACAAAATTTTCATCGCCTCCTCCAATAGTTAGAGTGCTTATGAACTATTACCTAATTTATCTAAATTTTTATATTCTTGCATTAGTCTTATTCTAATAACCTATAAGCATTTTTCTATGTAAAGAGTCGAAAAAAATTATTCGTTAAAAAAATTTCACCTTCTTAAGCATACGCTCTATACCCTTATTATTAAAGGTTTCATTCAGTTTATTCTGATTAAGAATAAACTGAATGAAACCTTTATATAAAAAGAATCTGTTATAATAAGTATGGCTACTAGAAAGCTTATATGAATATAAACCAATGCAATTATAATCTTCTTTAACTAGTATTGACTTAATCCAAATAACTAGATCTGTTTCTTTTACATGTTTGTCTGGCAAATTTTTCATTAATGCCTTGTCCTTTTTTATCAATTCTTTTAAAACACCATTACTTGTATTTAAATCACAAGAGTCATCTGGAGAAGTCGATAAGAAGCAAAATATAATACAACTAATAAGATTCATGACTTATAAATATTTGAATTGGTTTATTCTGCATTTTTACTCCAGAATTATTTTCTATTACTCGTTTTGAAAAACTTGCACTTTCCTTTTTATCCAACGGCGTATTACCTTCTGATTCTGGGGTAACAGGATTATTATCATCAAACTCTTTTACATTTGGGTATGCTCTTTCACAAGGACTTACTGCCTCAAAATTTTATTGCCAATATTTAGTTGGTCGGGGGGATACGTTTAATTCATACCGCAGATCGCCTACCTTCCTATAAGCGATCTGCTTATAGTTTTCTGTCAATAGAACTCCGTGTGGCTGACAGGCCAGATAACCTTTCAGCTTGATAGCGTAATTTGTTCTTGTAGGATATGTGTTAAAAGACAAAGTATCTTTCCATGCATCTTGTTCCATTTGCCTGTTATAAAAAACACCTCCATCCCGATAAAAATGAGGATGAAGGTGTTACAAATCTTAAAAAATTATTGTTGTGAAACCAGTCTTCCTGATTGTATTATTTTATTGTTACTAATTATCTTATATAAATAAATTCCAGAGGGAAATTTATTTGTTTGAATAATCATTTCTTGTTTCGTAATTGTTGTGTTCATTACTTCTGCTCCAAGATCATTGTAAATTATTAATTCAGCTTTATCAATATTAACTCCATCATTTAGTAAAATAGTAGTAATAGAACCGAATGGATTTGGATAAATAGTAGCAGTTCCATTTGTATTTTCTGCATTATAAGAAAGAATGCCAGTAGTTGTAGAACAACCTGACGGCATAGTAGCCGTAATTGCTGCAGTTGTCAATTGACCTGTGGTTGTAAAAGCTCTACCATCAAGTGTAACTCCTGTATTTAAACTAATAGCACCATTATTGCAGACAATCGTTCCTCTGAAAATAGAATAATTGTTAATGCTTACTGCACCATCAATCTTCCAGAACACATTTTTTGCTTGTGCTCCATTGATCAAAATAACTCTTGAATAAGTACTTGTTGAAAAAGCTCCATTTATCTGAATAACAAATACAGCATTGGCATTATTTTGTGCATTGAGATAAACTGTATCAGTAAGTACTGCAGCACCTTGCATATGATAGGTATGTGGTGTAAGAACTAAGTTGTGTCCAAATTGGACAGGATACAACAATTGAATATCAGAAGGTAAAGTATTAAGATTAAAATATACATTCCCTAGATTAGCTGCACATAATGCAGTAGAACCATCCGGAATAGGATGAATAGTACCCGCTACCATCAGCGAATCGAACCCAGAAGTCAAACCAACATTTGTTCCAATATCACCAGTAACATGCGTCACACCTGAATTTGTAACATTTCCACTAGAAGAAAATATAGCATAACATTCAGTAGAGGCAAGCGTAGGAGCGATTGGTCCTGTAAGATTAGGACTTTGGTTGGGACTTCCGCAACCAATTGGCATATAAGCTAACACGCCGTCCACAGTAATGGCTCCATTGATAGAAAGCGCTCTTCCCTCAAGTGTGTCTCCGCTATTCATCATAATTAATGCATTGTGAGCAATAACAGTTCCTCTCATGGTAGTTCCTGAAGCCATATTTACTGCACCTTCCACCTGCCAAAATACATTACATGCTGTAGCGCCATTAATCAATTTTACTTTTGAATTAGAGTTTGTTGAAAAAGCGCCATTAATTCGAAAAATAAAGACTGCATTAGGATCTCCATTTGCATTTAAAGTAAGGTTAAGATCTAATGTTGCAGCTGCCGGATAGTAATAAACTCCTTGTTTCAAGGTATCACCTTTTCCTAGTATTAATGAAGTAGGAAAGGTGTTGGCAGTAACACCGCTAAGTTGGCTGTAGGCTGCCAACAAATCAGTTTTAGCTTGTCCGCTTGCACCATTAACGTCGTCCATGACACCGTCTATATTTCCGAAACCAGTGCTCAATTCGCTATTAGAGCCGACATTACCCGTTAGGTGTGAAACTCCAGAAACGTTATTACCCATTGCCCCATTCGTAGTAAAGAGAACAAAATTAGCAGCTGTACCCAATGTAGGTACCTGTCCATAATTTATAGTTGGCATTAAAAACAGTGTAACTCCTGTTATTATATTTAGTAATTTATTTTTCATTTTATTTGATTTAAATTGTGAATTAATTTTTACGTTGCAAGTTGTAACACTTTAAACTGGCAAGCATTACACTACTATTGACAATAGTTACATCATTCATACTTATTCATTAGTTCCTCTGGGAATAGCGATAGTGTCAAAGGCTACGAAACTCACTTTAACCATTTCTTTTT
This sequence comes from Cytophagales bacterium, assembly GCA_043732665.1. Classification (GTDB taxonomy): domain Bacteria; phylum Bacteroidota; class Bacteroidia; order Cytophagales; family Cytophagaceae; genus JANYCO01. Next base: position 31,066 of record JAYTHK010000205.1, read on the forward strand.
CTTTTAGCTTGAAAATTTGTATTAAAAAAAGAGTGATACTTAATAAGTATCACTCTTTTAATTTGGAATAAAAATTATTTTTTTACAATGGTATTTCCTTCCATAGTAACTGCACCAACTCTTGCCAACGCCTTGCCATCAAGTGTTGCTCCTGTCTTAAAAGAGATGGATTGCATTGCCATAACCGTTCCTTTAAAAACCGAAGTAGTTCCAAAAGTTGCTGAAGTACCCACTTGCCAAAAGATATTGGATGCTTTTGCTCCTCCACTTAGAATAACTTGGCGTCCCGGTGTAGTATTGAGCGAAGAGGCTATCTGTATTATAAAGACAGCATTCGTATCTCCTTTTGCATCGAAAGTAAGATCTCCTGATGAAATAGCCAAAGTAGAAGTTGATTTATAAAGCCCCGGTGTAAGAGTTAGCCCTCCAAGATTCCCTGACAACGCTACCATATCAGCACAACTTCTTCCTGCCGCATCATTGTATGCAGTTGTTAAATCAAGTTTTGCTTGAGTGGCTATATTGTCGTTTATATGTAAGGTGCCATTGAGTATTCCAGGAGGAAACCCGCCTACCGAAGTTCCTGGACTTAATCCAATATCTCCTGTGATCGCTGTTGCTCCTGTATTTGTAATAGCAGAACCTGCAAGGATCGCTAATGTCGATGCGTTTGTTCCAAGCCATACAGTTGTCTGTACAGTAGCCTGAATTGGTATTGCAATTGGGTTAATTCCAGATGGTGATGGTGCTGTATCATCTTTTTTACACGAAACAAATAACATCACTAATGCCAAAATATAGATTGTTACGAGTTTTATCTTTTTCATTTTATTGAATTTAAATTTTCGCTACTGGCTTTACAGACACAAGACAATCTCATGCCTGCAAAGCTGCTTAATAATAAGCATTAAATTATTGCAAAACTTTAGAGGAAATTTACATTATTCATACTTACTGAGAATACAAAAAAAGCTATCCTTTTCGGACAGCTTTTTTTGTGAAGTGTGTAAATAAGTTGAAACTTATTTATTTGGAATAATATCAATTATTACAGTTCTATTATAAAAACGTTCCTCTGGTAATTTATTATCAAAAGGTGATAAACTTTGATCTTCTCCGAATCCATGTACCTCAAACGCAACATCTTTTCTTCCAACTTTCGACAAACCATTTTCAATAATAGTTCTTACGTCATTAGCTCTTTCAACAGACAATTTTTGATTATGGTCTGCATCTCCAATTATATCTGTATAACCGTGTATTATTACTGTTCCATTTTTAGGGATTTTAGGAACTACAACTTCGGTTAAGTATTTTTCATACATAGTAATCGCTTTCGAATCATCGAATTCATATATTACACTGAACCTCATCCCTTCTTCATTTATAGGAGGCGTCCAAAGTACCATGTGTACGGTAGTATCTTTCTTAACCGTTTCACCGTTCTTCATTTGACCTATTAGAGTAACTTTATAATCTCCTTCAGGTCGATCTCCTAAAATTGATTTACCAGGTATACTCATTTTTTCAGTAGTATAAGGTCCGAAATTTTGTATCACTCCTTTATCGTCTTTAATTTCTAAAGACCATGACGAGAAGTCATCTTTATCAATATTAAAAGAGACATAACTATCAAGAGGTGCTTCTTGTATGGTTAGGATTTCCACAGGTTTCAAGGGTGCATCTGAGCCAGTTTGAAACTCCATCAATAAGGCTGGTGAAGTACTCTCAATAGACACTCTGCGGTCTCCTTCACGAAGTAGACCAAGCTCCTTTGTGCCACCTGGATGTTCGGATGGGATTTTAGGTTTGGTTCTACCCTCAATATTAATTCTTGAAGCATTAATTCCAAATATATCTACCAAGTATTTCTTGATTGACTCTGACATTGCTTTTCCATCTTCAGGTCCTTTTTCAGAGGAGCCTACTAATGTTATGGTAGAGGAAGGATTTTTACCCATGCGATCACCTAAAATATTCAAAATATTATAATAGACAACCATTTCTCTTGCTGAACGACCTGTTAATTTTTTAGGTTCTAAAACTTCCAATTGATCTTCTTTAAAATCTTTTACTTGGTCTTTATTGAGTAGAATATAACGATCAGGAATCTCTGTAGATCCTAAATTAAAGAACACATAATTG
>JAYTHK010000206.1:0-4336 GCA_043732665.1 Cytophagales bacterium
GGATTACTCCAGCAATAAATCATCCTGTCTATCCTTCAATTGAACTCCTGATAATTGTCGGATTTTCATTTCTGTAAGAAGATAAAAAATCTTTTCTGCGGCAAAAATATAAGAAAGCCCTTCTGGTCGAATATTAGAAACACAGTTTCGCCGTTCATCAGTTAGGCCAAGTTCAGGGTGATACGTGATATAAGCACCCATGCTGTCGGGCGAACTCAACCCAGGCCTTTCTCCTATGAACATTACTACAATTTCTGCTTTTATTAAATAGCCTATCTCATCAGAAATTGCTACGCGTGCCTGTTCTGCTAGTACAACAGGCGCTATCACCCAATTTAATTTTTTTAATTTTGAAATAAGCATTTTTACTAATTCAACCGCATGTTCGTTTACCGCTGTAGCAGAAAGTCCATCGCCAATTATAAAACATAGATCGTAGGAGGAAGAAAGTCGTTTTACTTTTTGTATAGACTCATTGTCTAGTCTTCTTCCTGAATTTGGATTTTTCAGATATTCATTTCTGGAAACAGCACTACTTTTCATAGTAAGATAATCCAGTCCGTTGAAAGAAAGTTGCGCGCTAATTTTTTCTACCGCTAATTCAGAGTAGACCGCATCTCTTGCTTGTGCGTGAGCAAGTCGGAATGCCAGCAACTCTTTTGTAGGCAGGCTTACTCCTGCATGTCCCAGTGCTATTCTTGCGGCAGTATGTTTGCGCAAAAATTCCCAACTATCTTGTTCTGTAGAATTATGGTCTGGTAACATAATCAAGTAATTTTTGAGCTCCGTCGGTTTTTAATAAATTCATGTTCTTATCCATAATACCTATTTGTAGAAGCCAGTTTTCAAATTCTGGAGCGGGTTTTAATCCTAATAATTTTCGCACATATAAAGCATCGTGAAAAGAAGTACTCTGATAATTGAGCATGATGTCGTCTGCGCCTGGCACTCCCATAATATAAGTACAGCCTGCGGTAGCGAGAAGTGTAAGAAGGTTGTCCATATCGTCTTGGTCGGCTTCTGCATGATTGGTATAACATACATCGCAACCCATAGGCAATCCCAAAAGTTTTCCGCAGAAATGATCTTCTAGTCCAGCGCGAATAATTTGTTTTCCATTATACAAATATTCAGGCCCGATAAAACCTACAACGGTATTGACAAGTAAAGGATCAAAAACTCTAGCTACTGCATAAGCCCTAGTTTCAAGCGTCTGCTGGTCTATTCCATAATGTGCATTTGCCGAAAAGGCACTGCCTTGACCCGTTTCAAAATACATAACGTTTTTCCCTACCGTTCCCCGATTCAACTCGCTTGCGGCCTGATGACCTTCTTTAAGAAGAGAAAGATTTACACCAAAACTTTTATTCAACGCCTCTGTACCCCCAATGGACTGGAAGACTAGATCTACTGGCGCACCTAGCTTAATCGCTTCTATCGTATTGCTGATATGACTTAACACACAGGACTGAACTGGGATAGAATATTTCTGACGAATAGAATCAATAAGTTCTAAGATCCTGATGGTAGCAGAAACATTGTCCGTAGCCGGGTTTACGCCAATTACAGCATCGCCGCTACCATACATTAGCCCGTCCAGGAGAGAGGCGGCTATTCCTTTGAGATCGTCTGTGGGGTGGTTGGGTTGCAATCGGGTGGAAAATCTTTCTGATAAACCAAGTGTAGTTCTGAAAGCAGTTACTACTCTGCATTTGGAAGCTACTAGTATAAGATCTTGCAAGCTCATAAGCTTCGAAACAGCGGCAGCCATTTCTGGAGTGATGCTTAATTTTATTTTAGATAATGTTTCGCTATCCGCTTTGTCTGAGAGTAACCAGTTGCGAAAATCTCCTACTGTAAGATGGCTGATGGAAAAGAAATTTTTATGATCATGGTTGTCGACAATAAGACGAGTGACTTCGTCTTTTTCATAAGGAATAAGATGCTCTTCTAGAAATTTCTTTAACGGCACTTCCGCCAATGTCATTTGAGCCGCCACTCTTTCTTCGTAAGAATCTGCCGCCAGACCAGCCAATTGATCACCAGAACGCAAAGGTGTTGCTTTGGCCAGGAGTTCTTTCAGGTGGTTAAATGTATAGGTTTTTGATCCGACGACGTGTTTATACATTTTCTGATTACTTTTTCAAAAGATAAGCATTTTGGGAAATTAAACAGAATATTATTTATTAAGATTAAGTTAACAAAAAACATTCATTGAGTGTTAAAAAATAAAAAAATCAGTTGGCTAAAGCCAACGGCAATGGATCAAAGAATAGTGTATTAGCTAACGATCCGACGGCTTTGAGCCGTCGGATCGTTACTTTCTAGAAAACCTTAACCTTATTATTTTATATAAGAACGAATAAACCAAGCCATTTTTTCATGCTCCGCCATTAAGCCTGTCACAAAATCACTTGTGCCAAGGTCTTTGTGTGTATCTGCAAAAAGCGTAATAAGTTTGCGAAGGTTTTGAATAATTGTTTCGTGGTCTCTCAATAAATTTATCAGTTGTTCGCTTTCTTTGTTTGTACTTTCTTGCTCTTCCAAGTGAGAAAGTTTGACATAATCTTTTAAACGCGCTTCTGCATAATGCCCTATTGTACGAATGCGTTCTGCAACATTATCAATAATTTCGTCCAATTGCTCATACTGACTTTCATAGAATTTATGCATTTCCATAAAACTGCTTCCTTCCACATTCCAATGGTAGTTGCGTGTTTTGGTATAAAGAATAAATTCATCTGCCAATACTTTGTTTAATTCAAGCGCTATTGCTTGTAAATGATTTTCAGGTATACCTATGTTTGCTTTCATTTTATTTATTTTTTTATACGTTAAAGTAATTGTTTGCAATAAGATTTCCTAATACATAGAAATCACTCAAGAAAACAGGAACGAGCGTCATTGTATACTTATTTTAGGACGAGACACTTTATGTCGCTCCTAACGGAACTTTACTGAGGAACAGACGTCCTATTTTCTATTAATATGAACCCTCTATGGGCGGGTTTTGTAAATAACCTTATGTTTAGGACAAGGCACCGTTTCCTCTTAAATCAACGTCTATTGAGAGACACGAACAACGGCGAAAGTTTTCTTCTGAATGACCAGCCATTATTCAAAATTACTTTATATGTTCCATGATCTCTATCCTAGAGGCTTTCAAGGCCGGAACATAAGAGGCTATTACTGTCAAGACGAAAATTATGATCGAAGTAGCTAAGAAATCCATTCCTTCTATTTTTACTGGATACGATTTTACCATAGATGTTTCCATTCCTAGGGGTACAAATCCTGTTGTTTGTTGGAGGTAACAAATTAGAAAGCCCGCAACTAATCCTATCAAAGCTCCAGAGAAGGAGATGATCATTCCCTCTGCCATAAAAATCCTTCCGATTAATTGTGCAGTGGCCCCCATCGACTTTAATACCGCAATGTCTTTTCGTTTTCGAATAGTAAGCATGGTAAGACAGAAATAAATCCCTACGGAAGAAACTGCCAAAAGTAACGTAAGAATTATATATACCGCCAACTTCTCTACCCTTATCGCTCTTATGATTCCTGAATGCTGTTCGTCGCTATTGAGTATCAGAAATTTTTCACCCAAAACTACTTTAAGATTTTCTTGCACCTTGGCGATTGTAAATCCAGGTTTTAATTTTAGCTCCAGCGAAGTCCTTTTGTCTCCGTATTCTAATAACTCTTGGGCAAATTCTAAAGGAACAAACACATAATAATCGTCGTATTGTTTTTCAATAGCGAAAACACCTCCCGCCTGAAGGCTTCCGAAATTAAAGGCGTCTGGCGCATCAGGTTTTTTTATCTTTTTCCTATTGGGATAATAGAAAGTTAACGGAGCAAACGGATCGTTGAGCGACACGGAAAGCTTGTATTGCAATCCGGCTCCAAGGATAGCGAAGTAAGTGTCGCCCTCTTTTAACACTAATTTACCGCCAGCCATCATCGAATCCATGCGGTGTTGGGCTATAAAATTGCTCGATACACCTTTTATTTTTACTACATCTTTTTCGCCTTTATAAGATATGATGGCATTATCTTCTATCACTTCTGTAATGATGTCTATACCTCCTACTTTTCTCATCTTTCCATAAATGTCTTCCGAGATTACAAAAGATTTTCCAGAAGAAGCCATTACTTTTAATTCAGGATCAAAACTGTTGTATAGGTTTCGTATCACATCTTCCATCCCATTCAATACGGAGAGCACCACGATCATGGAGAACGTAATAAGCGTAACCACTAGCATTGATAAAATAGAAATTATGTTAATGAAGTTGATTTTTCTTCCTAACAGAAAATACCTACGAGCGATAAA
>JAYTHK010000207.1:0-13475 GCA_043732665.1 Cytophagales bacterium
CTTTTACCATTCCTCCACCCGATTCACCTATAATGGTAACAGTGGCAAGATTTTCTTTCATTTTTTGTAAACGTGTCTGGGCTTCTTTTATCTTGCCCATAATATTTAGCATGTCAAACATTATATATGCGAATTAAATTTTGTTATTTCCTCTAAGTAATTTTCAAAAGAGCCCTTTTAGCGCAATAAAGAAACGACCCCTTTTAGTGAAATTTCTTTTCCTGAATTATCGAGTGCTACTACATGGTAGCCATAAGAATCAACCGAAGCAGGTTGTCCTTTGTAGTTGCCGTCCCAGCCAATGGAGGCGTCTTCTGAAATAAACACTACTTCTCCCCATTTATTTAAGATTGTCATTTTTAAAGATTTGTAATATTTTCCTTTTACCTCTAATACGTCGTTATCGCCGTCGCCGTTTGGTGTGAAAACGTTTGGCATGTATAGCTTAGGTGTCAAATCGAAGGTGACAATATTGGAGTAGGAGACAAGATTTTCAACGCCAACTGAAACTACTTTAATTCGGTATATTATTTGAGACAATGAGGGATCTGCAATTTCGGTGTAGGTGTTTGCAAGTCCGACAGATTTGCTTATTACGACATTTTCATTCCCATCTAAATTTTCTATTACATATTCTTTTATGCCGCTCTGATAGCCCGTATAAGAAGTCCAAGTAAGCGTATTGGTTTCGTCTATTCGGTTAACGGTGAGATTTACCGTACAAGTGTTTAAACTAATGGCAGCAATGTTATTACAAGCATCTTTGTAATTGACTTCGTAACAATAAGATTGATTGCTTGCGGAGACACCATTGTCTATATACGAATTGGAGTTAGAGCTCCCGTAATTTGGATAGGGGGCACCATTTTGTCGGTAAATAGTATAAAAAGAAATAGCTGGTACTGCTACATTTAATACAGGCTTGTCCCAAACTACTTTTGTAGAATTACCTTCTACCGTAGAATTAATATTTGTAATGGTTGGTGCAACGCCAGTGTAGGCAGCTTTGATGCAGCTACTAGCAGAGTATGACATGAGGTTTGTACCTGATGCAAGATTGGTTGTTGGAAGCGCGCCCGTTATTTGATAACAATAATCAGTGCCACAAATTACAGCATTGTCGTTGTATGGACTAGCTGTATTTGCTTTTAACAATGCTGCATTTCTATAAAGGTTGAATACATTAAAAACTAACCCTCCATTAGAAACAAAAACCACTTTGTTGAATCCATTTAATATAGAAGGTGCTATGATTATACTTGCTATTTCCGCCGAACTCGCGGAAGTTTCCATACAAGAATCTACATTTTCTATGCGGAAGGTGTAGGTGTTGGCTTGCGTATTTAATCCCGAAAAAGATTGTGTGATGATGCCAGTGAACGAAGCCGTCATATTGGAAATAGTGCTGTATGCGCCGTTGTTGGTCTTAGATTCTATTTGATATAATCGATCTTTAATGCCATTAAAACGAAGGTCTATAGAACCTGAAGTAGATTGATTGGTTACAGTTAAGTCTAAGACGTCGGGCATTGTAAGACTTGAAATGGGCGTAATCGTTTTGGTTGCGCTAGCTCCAGAACATACGTTGTATTGACCTGTGACGGATATGGTTTTTGGATTTAAAGCACCAGCGCCAATATACGTGTGCGTATAGAGCCCTTTAGCAATCGGAGGAGATGCCGTGCCATCCCCGTAATCTAGGATAAAAGAATCGTAATTAGTATCTGTAATGTCTACATTTATTACTTCGTTTTCACATACTTGTACGCTAAATATTGGAGCTGGTTTACCAAGTGCTACTACTGTATCAGTGGTAGAGACTACGACTCCGAATAACGCACCATTATTTACGGATTGTTCTATAACATATACTCCTGGTGTGGTGTAGGTATAGACACTGTCTTGTATAATATCAGAAAAAGCAGGAAAGTGTACAAGGTCATAATGATAACGAGGAGGGATGTCGTGAGCCTTAGAGCAATTTCTTAAATGTATGGTAAATGGAACACACCCGCGCTTATTATCTACAGTAAAACAAGCACTATAAGGAATTTGTCCCCAAGAAATCTCTGGAAAATATATTAGTAAGAACAATATAACTGCAATGTATTTTTTCACGCTTAGTTTTTTTCTCTTGAAAAAAGTAATCCTATAATATTGTAATTCAATAAAATCCTAATACAACTTCGCTATTACTCCATTTATATCCAAACGCTCTTGTTCGCCTTTTAGCATATCTTTCAGCGTAAGATTTCCAGTTTCCATTTCTTCCGAACCAACAATAAGTACATAAGGGATTTTTTTGCGGTCTGCGTAGTCCATTTGTTTCTTCATTTTGGTTGTGTCAGGATATATTTCACTATTAATACCTTTTTGGCGTAATAGGTAAAGTAGCGGTAAGGCGTGTTTTTTTGTTTCTTCGTCAAAATAACAAATTAGCACTTTTGAGGAAACGGCATTTGTTTCTGGGAAAAGCGCAAGTTCTTCCATTACATCGTAAATGCGGTCGATTCCAAATGAAATACCTACACCAGAAACGCCTGGCATTCCAAATACGCCTGTCAAATTATCATAACGACCTCCGCCAGATATGCTCCCAATTTGCACATCGTTCGCTTTTACTTCGAAAATAGCTCCTGTGTAGTAACTCAGTCCACGAGCGAGAGTGAGGTCAAATTCAAGGTTATTTTCTTTTAGTCCAAAAGCTTCTGTATAATCAAATACAGCATTCATTTCTTCAAGACCTTTTTGCCCTATTTCTGAGCCATATAAAAAGGTTTTTAGAAATTCAAATTTGTCTTTGTTGTTGCCTTTAAATTCTAAAATTGGAAGGAGAGAATTGATAGCCAGTTCGGTGAAGCTCTTTGTTTTTAATTCCTCCACGATTTTTTCTACCCCAATTTTATCGAGTTTATCGATGGCGACACATAAATCTGTTTCGCATCCTGGCATTCCTATTTTTTCGGTAATGGCGGTGAGTAGTTTTCGATTGTTTATTTTAATAGTAAAATTGGTAATGCCGAGTTTGTTCATCACCTCGTTGATCATCAAAACAATTTCTGCTTCGCAAAGTAAGGAGTCAGTTCCTACAACATCGGCATCGCATTGGTAAAATTCTCTATAACGTCCTCGTTGCGGATTGTCACCTCTCCAAACAGGTTGAATCTGATAACGTTTGAAAGGGAAAACAAGGTCGTTTCGGTTCATTACTACAAAACGGGCAAAGGGTACGGTAAGGTCGTAACGAAGGCCTTTCTCAGAAATGGAAGTCGTGATTTTTTTATAGCCTTGTTCGAAATCGCTAAGGTTAATGCTTTTTGCGAAATCTCCAGAGTTTAGAATTTTAAAAATCAGACGATCTCCTTCTTCTCCGTATTTGCCCATTAATACAGAAAGATTCTCCATTGCAGGAGTTTCCAAGGGTAGGAAACCGAATTTCTGAAAAACTGTTTTAATATTTTCAAAAATAAAATTTCTCCTGATCATTTTATCAGGACCAAAATCACGCGTACCTTTTGGAATACTAGGCTTTGAAGAAGACATTCTTTGTATTATAATTATTTGAGCGTAAAAGTAGGGAAAAGTTGGGGAAATAAGGAGGGAAAAGGAGGAAAGAAGTATTAGGGGATAAAAACATTTACTTACCGTTTACTTCAGGAAACTGAGAATGGATTTAGCTAGGTAATTATAAAAGGAATGGCTTGAATTGCAGTTCACTTCAGTGAACTGATTTTTGAAATTATATATGCTTCTCCGCATGGTAAGAAGATCTCACCAATGGTCCAGACTCCACATAGTTAAACCCTCTTTTCAATCCTTCTTCTTTGTATTTTGAAAACTGCTCTGGATGAATAAAAGAAGCTACTTCCAAGTGCATTTTAGTTGGCTGTAAATATTGTCCAAGAGTGAGCACGTCAAGGCCGTTTGCTACAAGGTCGTCCATGGCTTCGTATACTTCGTCTTCGGTTTCGCCCAGACCAAGCATGATGCCTGACTTTGTGCGTTTTCCAAATTCTTTGATTCTTTTTATTTCTTCCAGACTGCGTTCGTATTTCGCCTGAGGGCGTACCATTTTATAGAGACGTTTTACCGTTTCCATATTGTGTGAAACAACTTCTTGGCCACCACTTATCATACGAATAAGCGCATCCCAATTTCCTTTTACATCAGGAATCAATGTTTCAATGGTAGTAGTAGGACTTGCTTTTTTTACTTCTACCACGGTCTGGTACCATATTTCTGCGCCACGATCTTTAAGCTCATCTCGGTTTACCGAAGTGAGGACAGCGTGTTTTACTTTCATTAATCTTATCGCTTCAGCTACTCTTTTAGGTTCGTCGGTATCGTATTCGTTTGGTTTTCCAGTGGCAACAGCACAAAAGGAACAGCTACGAGTACAGACATTTCCTAAAATCATAAAGGTAGCCGTACCAGCGCCCCAGCATTCACCCATATTAGGACAATTGCCGCTTTGACAGATAGTGTTTAGCTTATGCTCGTCTACGATAGCACGTACATTGGCGTATTCTTTTCCGATAGGAAGTTTTACTCTAAGCCAATCGGGTCTGGGAGTGCGTTGTTTGTTGGATTCTGCAGGAATAATAGGCAATTCAATCATAAGCTTTTTTTTCATTGGACAAGCGTATTTAGCTTGTCTAATTCTTTAACAAAAATAAACAAAAAAAGGCTCAAATCAGACTAAAACCTGCCTGTGTTTTATAGGGAACATTTCCAGCCATTTAACTGCTTTTGCGGAATCTGTAAAGATTCGAGTAGGGATAGATGGCTTATTTATGTTAAGAAAAAAATTTGCCAAAATCCGACTTATAGAGTTAGATACTAAAATGGCATTGGCGCAGGCACTTTCGCTACCTTCGTTTGCAAAGTAATTGCGAACTTCTTTGCTGTGAGGCGGCATTTCTCTTATGTCTGTAAGAACTGGATAAGTATGGTCGCCAGCTAAGGTGACAGCATCGTGTATGATTTTTTTTGCAGCTTCTAAATCTAAAACAGTATTTGGTTTAAACTGGGTGTAAAAATAATGCCCTTTTACCTCCATCCAAACCCATGTATTTTCACCCTTTATTATTTTCATAAAATTCCTTAAAAAGCTTTGTTTTAGGTTTAACTAAATTAGCCACACTTAACAATCTAAAAATATAATAAATTATTCAGATTTTAAAATAAAAAGGCAATTATCCTTTCCCAGAAAGAACGATTACGATTTCGCCTTTAACCTCTTTTTTCTCCATAATTTTGAGTAAAACCTCCTCCAGCGTGCCATTGATTGTTTCTTCGTATATTTTTGATAGTTCTCGTGATACAGAAATTAGCCTTTCGGAGCCGAAATATTCTTTAAACTGCTCAAGAGTTTTTACAAGTCTCATAGGAGATTCGTAAAAAATCATCGTACGCGGCTCTTCGCTCAATAATTTGAGTCTGGTTTGTCTTCCCTTTTTAGGGGGCAAAAAGCCTTCAAAAACAAAGCTGTCGCAGGGCAATCCAGATTTTACGATGGCAGGTACAAAAGCGGTGGGGCCGGGTAGGCATTCAATTTTTATTTCATTGCGAAGGCATTCGCGCACGAGTAAAAATCCAGGGTCAGAAATGGCGGGAGTTCCAGCATCGGATATAAGTGCAAAGATTGCCCCTGTCTTTATGCGGGCAATGATATTGGTTATGGTCTGATGCTCGTTGAATATATGGTAACTTTGAAGTGGTTTATTAATGCCCAGATGGCTTAATAGTCTGCCACTTACGCGAGTGTCTTCACACAATACGACGTCCGCTTCTTTTAATATCCGGATTGCTCGAAGCGTAATGTCTTCGAGATTTCCAATCGGAGTTGGCACTATGTAAAGCTGTGTGGGAACTGGTACCGACATGCTATTTTATATTGGTTAAATCAGGGCGTCAATAGCGGCTGATAGTTGGAGATCTTTTTCAGTGACTTTATTTCCAGCGTCGTGTGTGCAAAGTTCGATTTCTACTTTGTTCCATGTGTTTGACCAAGTAGGATGATGATCCATTTTTTCAGCCAAGAATGCAACTCTTGTCATGAAGGAAAAAGCCTCGCTAAAATTTTTGAATAGGAAGGTTTTTTTTAATCTATTCTCGTTTTCTATCCACATAGTTTATAGTTTCTTTTTGAAATGGTCGATGTCGTATTTTTTTAAAGTGTCCTTTCGTTTATTCCAAGGAGCATTCGTTCTGGAGCCCATGTCAATGGCGACAAGAGTCGCTATGATTACGAAGATTGTAAATACTACATAGAATATTTTTCTGTTTCTAGGCATACTTATTTAATTCTTTTCAGTTCAAAATTTTCCTTTGGAGAAATAACAAGCGGCACTTTTTCTTCGATTACAGAACTTGTGTCTAGTCCGAAAGCACTAGGCTCGGAAAGACTTATTTCCTTAAGGAAGAAGTGTCCTTCCATGATAATTTGTTCCATAGGAGAAAGTTCGTTGTCGTTGCTTAAATGTTTTTCCAATACTACAAATTTGAAATCTCCGATTATGTTTCGCTTGTTCAGAGAGGTGTATCTACTGGTAAAGTCTACTTCTTTATTCTTAACCATATCTTCTACTACTTTTCTGAAATAGAGATTTATTTTTTGTTCCACACGGAAGCCTAATCGGAAATCTACACGCACTAAGTCGTTTGGCAAAATGACGTCTACTTTGTATTCCATTGTGTACGGTTCGTCAATTACATCGATGTGTACAAGCCAAAAAACATCTGCCCGCTTAGGTTGTTTGTTGAAAATAGAATACATGATCTTGGATTCTATGTGTTTTGGATTGTCAGCACTTGTAAGGTAGACCAAATGTGTAGCATATTTTGGAATAGACATGTCGTGGCTAAGTTCGATGAGCATATTGTGGTAGTCTTCCAACATCACAAATTCTGTAAGTCTATTTTTTATTTTTCGTGAGGCATACCAAATCCACATTACTGCAATGATAGCACCTCCAATAAGAAGAGTGACATATCCACCGTGAAGGAATTTTTTAAGATTTGCAATCAGGAAAGACATTTCAATAATAAAATAGAGCATAAAGCAAATTCCTATCCAGATAGCGGCAACATGTTTTATGCTAGAAAGATAATAGCACAAAAGCAAGGTCGTCATAAGCATGGTTATGCTTATCGCAAGGCCATAGGCGGCTTCCATGTGTGATGATTCTTTGAAGAATAATACTACTAGAATACAGCCCGCCATTAAAAGCCAGTTTACGCTTGGTATATAAATTTGTCCCTTAAGAATGGTTGGGTAACGGACTTTGACCTTTGGCCATAAATTAAGACGTATTGCTTCGTTTATTAAGGTGTATGAACCACTAATGAGTGCCTGACTGGCAATTACAGCGGCCATAGTAGCAATAGTAATTCCTATCCATATAAACCATTGAGGCATTACTCCAAAGAAAGGGTTTTCGGTTAAAAACTGTCCTTTTCTTCCAACTTGCAATAGCCATGCACCTTGCCCGAAATAATTGAGCAGTAAACAGATTTTGACAAAAGTCCAGGTGGTGCGTATGTTTGGTCTTCCACAATGCCCTAGGTCAGAGTATAGCGCCTCTGCTCCAGTAGTACATAAAAATACGGCGCCAAGTAACCAAAATCCAGAAGGGTAATGAACTAGCATGTCATAAGCATAGTATGGGTTGATAGCCTTGAAAATTGATGGGTTGTCTATTATTTGATTCATGCCTAAAACACCAAGCATGGCGAACCAAATAAACATAATAGGGCCAAAACTATTTCCTATAAATTTAGTACCAAAACGTTGTACTAAAAATAGTATAATAATTATCGAAATTACGATTGGTATGGTGTTGATTTCGGGATGGATAATTCTAAGTCCTTCTACTGCAGATGCAACAGAAATGGGAGGTGTTATGATTCCGTCTGCTAGTAATGCACTTCCGCCTATGATTGCAGGCCAAATTAATTTTGGATGCCTCCTTCTTAATAAAGCAAAAAGGGAAAATATACCACCTTCTCCTTTATTGTCAGCTCTTAACGTAAGTACAACGTACTTTAAAGTGGTTTGCAAGGTCAGTGTCCAGAATACGCAGGACAGTCCACCTAGGACGAGTATTTCCTCTATTTTTTCAGTACCTATGATGGATTTCATCACATACAAAGGAGAGGTTCCAATGTCGCCAAAAATAATACCTAATGTAACTAATAAACCTGCAGCACTGAGTTTGTGTACATGGTGTTTTTTTGAAGAAAGCTCCGACATTTTTCGTTCCCTTGATTGTTGTGGCAGCAAGGTATAAAATAGATAGAATACTACAAAATCTTATTCAATCGAGGATATTACACCAATAAAATGCTTGCCAATCCAGCCAGCATAATTCCTTTGCTTAATGTACTTAGGTTGTGATAATCTTTTTCAGTCTCCGCTTTATAAAGCTTTATCAATAGGAATGCAAAAACAGGAAACAAAACAATGCCAAAGTAGAGTGCTAAGAGATTGTTGTAGCGTTCTATAAAAAGAAGCACCATTATAGAGATGAAAACAATGCTAACAGCGAAAATGAAATTTTTAGTATTTCTTACTCCCCAAACAATCGGAAGTGTCTTGCAACCGTATAAAGCATCTCCTTTCATGTCTTCCATGTCTTTTATAATTTCCCGGATTAAGGAAACCATAAAGGCGAAGACAGAATATATAATAACCATTCTGATATTGTTGTCAGACAAGAAGGATATATAATAAATTGAAATTCCAGTAAGCAAGGAAATAGTTATGTTGCCCCATAGAGCTAGGCGTTTTAGACTATTAGAATAATACCACATTAAGAAGCCAGAGACGAAAACGGTGATAAAAATTTTCCAATCGTTCATTTTTATTGCGACCAAAAGACCTATAAGTACTGCTACTATATTGATGATAAAATGTGCAAACAGGGCAACTCTCCTAGTAAAAATTTTCCCAATCATTACTTTTTTAGGATTGTTTACAATGTCTATTTTGATGTCGTAATAATCGTTGATGATGTATCCCGCTCCTGCAATCATTAGTGTAGCCAAACAAAGTAATAGAAAGGGTAAATCAGTGATAATGGTTTTCCAATCTTCTTTTGGTCCAATAACGAAAATGCGTATTAGGAATTGAGCAACTAGAATGATAAGCAGATTAGGAAGTCTTACCAATCTCAAAAAGGCGCCTAAAAAATTTCGTACATGCAATTTCTCTAATTTACTCACAGCACAAATATATTTTTAATTGGCTAAAAAAGAAATTTTGAGCGCATTATCTTATGATTCTTCTGTTTTAGCATTGATGAAAGAATCGAGTTTGTTTAGGAGATTCGGGATTTTTAATACAATCGAAGTGCCTACATGCTCCTCTGACACAAGAGAAATCGTTCCTTCGAGTTTTCCTATAACACCCTTTGTGATATACAATCCTAGTCCTGAGCCAGTTGAAAGTACTGTACCTCTAAAGAACATGTCAAACACTTTAGGTATATATTTTCCTTCAATTCCAACCCCGTTGTCTCGGAATTCTATTTCTGAATATTCTTTTGATGTCTTTATAGAAATAAAAAGAGACGGATTGGAAGATTTTCTCTGCTGGTAGTTGATCGCATTTGAAATAAGATTCATGAAAATAACCTTTATTCTGTATTTGTCGCTGTAGAATACAGCGCCCTTCTCTACGTTTACGGATATGGCTATGTTGTTCGCGTTTTTTATATAGTGGAGGTTGGCAATCGTTTTCTTGATTATTCTTTTAAACTTAATCGCCTGTGGAATAATTTCCATTCTGTTGTTTTTCGACAGATCGGTGAGGTCGGAAATAAATCCATCCAGTCGCTTTATACTTTTAAGACCTTCTACAACACATTTTTTTCTAAATTCATCGTCGTTCTGAGTATCGATAAGATTCAATAATCCTTCCAGCGAACAAAGAGGAGCTCTCAAATCGTGTGAAGCGTGGTAAACAAAACTGTCGAGCTCAAAATTTATTTTACGCAGCTCATTTTCGGATTCTTTTATTTCCGTTATATCAATTGAAACGCCTAATATATTTACTTCACCATTGAAATTGCTTAGAAACGGTATTTTTGAAGTGTGTAAAATTTTATATTTACCATTTGGATGAGTGATCATCTGTTCTGGAAGTGTAATATTTTTTTGTTTACTCAAAACGACCCTATCACTAGCGTGTATGCCTCTTAGTTCCTCTTCACTTTTGATAAAATAGCTGTCTTCTTTTCCTATAAAATCTTCTTTAGAAGTAGAGAAAAGGTCGGCCTGAGCTTGGTTCACTAATATATAATGTGCATTGGAATCTTTAAGAAAAATAGGATGAGGCACTAGCTCTATTATTTTCAATAATTTGTCAGAATGTTCTTGTTGTACAGAGCACTCATTCTTGTGCGTTGTGATATCGAACCCAGAGAAGTAGTAATTGTTGGTCGTTGGGTCGATTAGTATTTCCCAAGAAAACCATTTGAGCGTTTTCTTATAATCGATTAGCCTGCATTCGAAAACTACCGATGTATTATCTGTTGTAATTTTATTGAGATAGGACAATATTATTTTTTTGTCGTCAGTAAAAAATAAATGCTCAAAAGAAATGATGGAAGATATTTCATTTTCTATACCAAAGAGTTTTTTGAAAGTGTTGTTTGTTATTAATAAGGTGAAGTTTGATCCAATAATTCCCATTGGGTTGTTAGATGAACTGAAAAAAAAATCCGAATTGAAATTAGACATTGCCCCTTTCTTCATTATATCTTTTTAGATGTGTTTTGTTATAGGTGAATATACAAAAGATGTTTAAAAATTGCTCACACTATTGCTATTTTGGTAAATCTATAGTGTAACTATTTCAATAAATCGAAAGGTTGATTTATCTCTTTATTGTATTGGTTCATAGATTTATTAGTTTATTTATAAATTGAATAGACAGGTGAAATCGTTTGTCGTAATCGCCAGAAATGTCCACGAAGGGAAGCTTTCTCTTGACAAGCTCATTCTTGAAAAGTTCATACAGTTCTAGCCTATCGTTTGGTCTATCGCGGTGAGGTGGGTCAGCTATCCACGGCACATCGATATTGGTAAGTAGATACAAGTCGTATTGTCGCTCAATGGCTGCTGTTGCTATCCATTCGTCTTCCTGGTTGTAGTAATATTTATTGTACACGTAAGTCGTCAAAGGATTTGTATCGCAGAAAAGTAGTTTAGTTGCTTGCTCTGTCATCGCATCTTCAAATGCTATTTGTCCAATTGCTATTTGAGGAATATCTTGTGGCTGGCATATTTCATCGTTCTTCCTTCCATAAGGGTCATAAAGTGCTCTTTTTAAATCGAGATAATAACGGGCATATTCAGGCGCATAGAGCGTCTTGTAGTAGTCCGCTAGTTTTTGTGACAGCATCGTTTTTCCAGTAGATTCGGGACCGTACAAAACTATTTTTTTTATTGAGGCACTTGCGATTTCTTTAACGATTTCATCCATAAATAATATCCTATTGAGGCTATAATTACATAAGCACTATACATTAAAAAGGATGGATAGTTGTGATTTTGAAAATGCACTACGGAGTAAATGGCGTCCACCAAAATCCATACCCACCAGTTTTCAGCTAATTTTTTATTCATCATCCATTGTGCTGTAAAGCTCATAGAGGCTAGTAACGCATCTGTGTATGGCATTTTGTCGTTGGTTATTTTAGAAGAGATCATTCCAGAAAAAATAAACATAAATACGGTGATAATGCCGAGTTCAAGTAGATGTTTCTTTGTGGTATGTGCTATTTTTAATTCTGTTTTATTTTCTCCGCCATACAACCACTTGTGCCAGCCTATTATACAAGCGATAAAATAAAAAATGTGAAGCAGTACATTTACGTATAAAGTCTGTTGGTAATAAAAAATTCCATAAAAAATCACACTTATGATTCCTGTAGGCCAGCACCAAAGGCTTTCTTTAGCCGTCAATATTACGCAGACAATGCCGAAGAATACACCTACTACTTCTATATAACTTAGGGTATAAGGCATGAGTTATCGGGACAATACTTCGTCAAGTAATAAAAAAACTTCTTCGTAATGTTTTCCAACGGACGCACCTCTTTTTTTTCCGAGACGGACTATGATCGTTTTTAAATCGGGTACTACGATAATGTATTGACCAAGTATTCCTCTTGCATAAAAGATAGGGTGACCTTTATAGTTTGGTATAGTCCACCATTGGTAGCCGTAGAAGTCGGCTTTTTTCATGTCTAAATCTCCATCAGGCAGGTAGTTTGGTTGAATAGACTTTAAAAGATAATCCAATGAGATTAGTTTTTTTTCTTTCACTCGTCCACTGTCTAGAAAGAGTTTGCCGAACTTTGCAAAATCGCGGGCATTAGAGTTTATACAACAATACGCTTTTTCGTCTCCGTTGTCTTTGTCGAGACTCCATAACGCCTTGTTTTCACAACCCAAAGGCTCCCAAAGTTTTTCACGAGTATAGTCACTTATTTTTTTTCCTGTAGCCTTTTCTAATATAAAGGAGAGGAGTTGAGTATCTCCGCTTTTGTACCGAAATATTTTTCCTGGTTCTTCGATGGATTTTAAAGTACTCATTAGTTTTTTCAAATCAGTACCATAGTAGGCTTCTGTAGTAGGAGAGAAGGGGCTCGAATAACTTTCTTTCCAATTAAGACCAGAACTCATTGTAAGTAAATGTCGAATAGTAATTTTTTTCTTGTCGCCTTCACAAAATTCAGGTAAATAGTCACAGATAGGTTCGTTTATACTTTTCAACTGACCTTCCTGTAAAGCTATCCCTGTCAAAGCACTTACGTAGCTTTTGGCCATGGAAAAAGAATTTGAAAAAGAACTATCGTTGTATCCATTCCAGTATTCTTCGTAGTCTATCGTATCATTTTTAATAATAAGAACAGCGATTGTTTCTAATGCAGTAAGTTTCTTTCTTAAAGAATCAGAAATATTTTTTTTGTTATAATTCTTAGAAATAGCCCATGGTATAGGTGTTGAGCTCTTGTCTATAGTTCTATTAGAAAAAAGTTTATAGTCGTCTATGTCGGCGAAATTGTATAGGAGGGCTTTGTAAAAATATTGTTTTCCTGAAAAAACTACCCAGCCATTAAAAATCAGGAAGACTGCAAGTAGAATAAGTCCTGTATAATTAAGAGACTTTTTCATGGTTTAGAAATCGTAGCCAAAGGTTAGGTAGAGGTTAGGGTTGGATAAAATATTATTCTGAAGTCCCCAGCCTACATCGGTTTTTATGTAATAACCGAGAAACATAGTTCGAAGACCGCCACCAAATCCTATAAGGAAAGGGCTTAAGTAATCGGTAACGGTGGCAGAGAAAGGAGCCTGCTTCACAGTAGTAGTGGTTTGGTAATTGTGTAAAGAAAATTTATTGGAGTAGGCGGTGCCAATGTCTGTAAACCCAATGATCTGCAGGTTTCGAAGGAAGTTGGAACTGA
>JAYTHK010000208.1:0-13468 GCA_043732665.1 Cytophagales bacterium
CTACCACCTCAAAAGAGATGGTAGCGGATCATGTGGCAACAGCAAAGAAACCACATTTTGTTATTCATGTTGGTTATAAAAGGTAATTAAATATACATAGTTGCCTTGAAAATAGCAACCAAATAATTATTGCTCAACGAGTCAATTATAGTTACACAATTGTACTATTTCAATATATCCTAAGGACTAAAAGTAAATACTATATCCTTTATATGATTTATTGTAGCAAAAAAATATTTTCAAGAAAATTTCAAGCCAATTTCAATTATGTATTTAATTAAAAAATATATAAAAAAAATTATATTTTAGAGATATTAACACCATGTTGATATGTGGATAACCGCTAAAGCTTTACTTTAAAACAGACTGCTTTAGGGGCTATTTTAAGTAAAATATTGCTAATTTGGCACCAATATATAAGCGCCATGTCTAGAAATAAAGATGCTTTAATAAGGTATAGAATTATTAATAACTGCCTTCTTAACGGTAAAATAAAAACAAAAGAAGAGATTATATCCATTTTTCAGGAATCGTTGGGAAAGGATGTAAGTGAGCGCACGTTTGCTGATGATATAAGGGCAATGCGAGAGGATGAAGAGTTGGGTTACCTAGCTCCAATCGTGTTTGATAAATTAAATAAAGGTTATTTCTATGACGATAAAAACTATTCCATCGACAATATACCACTAAGTACGGAAGAGATAGAAGCCTTATCCTTTGCAGCCTCGCTGCTTGATCAATACAAAAGAATTGGAATTTTTGAAAAGTTTACTGGAGCGGTGGAAAAAATTGTAGACCTTGTAAAAATACGCCGCAAGATGGAATCTGACCAGCTTGAACAGTTTGTCGAGTTTGAAAATGCGCCACTCATAAAGGGTTCTGAATTTATTGAACCTCTGATTATGTCCATTAAAAACAAAAAGGTATTGACGATAGAATACCAATCGTTTAGCAGCGATAAAGCTAAAACGCATATCCTTCATCCCTATTACCTAAAAGAGTACCGAAACCGCTGGTATCTAAGCGGACTTGACGATGAAAAGCAAGTTGTTATTACTTTGGGATTAGAAAGAATGCTAACTATAGAAGATAAAGTAGGCATTTTCTTTACTACTAAACCTTTTCATCCAAAAGAGTATTTTGGAAATATACTTGGCATATCCGTAAACAATCAACAAAATACTCCCGAAGAAATACGAATCAGCTATACTCCTCAACAAGCTTTGTATATCAAAACACAACCCATACATCAAAGTCAGGAAATAATTTCAGAGAATGATACAGAATGTATCATGAGCTACCGTTTATGTCCAAATTATGAATTAAAATCCTATTTATTAAGTTTAGGTAAAGGGTGCAAAGTACTTCAACCTGAAAGTCTTAAAAAAGAAATAATGGACATGGCAAAGGAAATAGTGGAGTTGTACGAATAATATAATAATCAAAAAATCAATTGGCTAAAGCCAACTGCAATGGATAAACAATTTACTTATATCTACTTAGTTCACTTTGGTCAATTGAACTAAGTAGTAAAATTAAGTATGGTGTCAAAAGAAATTTCTAAGATTCGACTGTTTAATCAACAAATTGCAGGAACAAAATTTAAGACTGCAAAGAGAAATAGTTGGATGGATGAGCGCTATGTAAGCTCAGGATTATACTATGTCAAAATGGGCTACAGGAATTCGCCTCCCCAACTCAACTGATCTGCAAATAGAAGAAGCGATCAACAAAGCCGAAATCATTCTAACATCTAATGAGGCCTACCTGGGAACTTGTTTCAGCAGACGATATCTATTGGATGCTTGAACCGACTGCTTCTCAAATTAAGCCTATTCTAAATTCAAGGAATAAGGAACCAAAACTTTCAGAAACTATTTATAAAAAGTGCAATAACCTTATAGAAAAAGCATTAGCAAATGAAAACCATTTAACTAGAGATGAATTGTTTATTCATCTTGAAAAAGCAAAAATTGTTACCGACAATAATAGGGCTTCCCACATCATAATGCGCGCAGAATTAGATGGAATAATATGCAGTGGTAGTACAAAAAATAAAAAACAAACTTACGCTTTACTTAACAAGAGGCATTTATAAAATATCCGAGGCTTCAAAGCCTTCGGGCGCTT
Source organism: Cytophagales bacterium (assembly GCA_043732665.1). Lineage (GTDB taxonomy): Bacteria > Bacteroidota > Bacteroidia > Cytophagales > Cytophagaceae > JANYCO01. The sequence continues at coordinate 2,131 of JAYTHK010000208.1, forward strand.
ACCCTGCTCTAACACTATACAAACTTTCCATAACTATTCCTATCCACCACTTCAAAGCTATGATCAGGATAGGCTTCTGCAAAAGAACGGGGAAGTCTTACCTTTTTTTTACTGTTGTCCCATTTGAATTCAAATGCATTTAAGGTTCCATTTTTTTCTTCTATAAAATCTATTTCTGCTCCATCATGGGTACGCCAAAAATAATAATTACACCAATAACCAGTATATACATTATGCTTTATTCGTTCTGAAATAATAAAATTTTCCCATAATGCGCCCTTATCATTCCGCAAAGCAAGTGGATTAAAGTTTTTAATTAATGAATTCCGAATTCCGTTATCCCAAAAATATATTTTCTTACCTTTTTTTATTTCATTTCTCAAATTTCGACTAAATCCGTGTAAACGATAGATAACATAAGTCTTTTCAAGAAGATTAATATAACGCTCCACTGTAGAAGGGTCTACACCTCCTAAAATCTGCCCCAATTCATGATAGCTCACTTCATTCCCTAACTGAAGTGCCAATGCCTGGAGAAGTTTATCTACCATAGAAGCCTTTTTAATGCCGTCTACCATCAGCAAGTCTTTGTACAAATAACTATTGGTAAGTTCGCGAAGTACACTTTCTTCTTTACCAGACGTCGTAACCACTTCTGGGTACATACCATAAATCATACGATGCTCCAAAGATCTTTTTTCATTGCCTTTTCCATACTGTTGTTCCAGTTCTTGAATAGAAAAAGGGAGTAAATGCAATTCTTGTTTTCTTCCTGTAAGTGGTTCGTTCAATTTATTCCTCAATTCAAAAGCAGAAGAACCTGTTGCGATTACCTGTATATGAGGCAACACATCCGAAAATAATTTTAATGTATTGCCTATATCTTTTATCTGCTGTGCTTCGTCTATAATAATAAGTTTATTAGTGCCAATAATATTTTCCAGTTCGCTACTAGTAGGGTTTTCTAGCAGCGAACGAATATCAGGTTCATCAGCATTCATCCAAAGAAAGGGTTGTTCTAATGTGGCACATAGGTTCTTAAGTAAGGAAGTTTTTCCTACTTGACGAGGCCCTATAAGCACAATAATTTTCCCTTTGTACAACGTAGCCTTTATAGAATCCGATAGCAATCTTTCAACCATGGTGTAACATACTATAAAACAATCAAATATAGACTAATAAAAGTAATAAACATAATAATACGCCTAAAATTAAGAATATATTCATAATAATACGCCTAAATAATTAATATTATTGAATGGTTAAAAATAAAATAAGCGTCCGACAGCTTTGAACCTTCGGACGCTTTACAACGCTTGAAAATAATATAGAACTAAACTCCTGCCACCTCTGCAGCAGCATGTATCTTTTTCACCAATCCTTGTAATACTTTTCCTGGGCCACATTCTACAAATACGGTAGCTCCATCTGCAGCCATATTCTGTATCGATTGCGTCCATCTTACTGGAGCTGTCAGCTGAGCAATTAAGTTCTTTTTAATTGTGTCAATATCCGTAGAAGGCATCGCATTTACATTTTGATATACCGGACATGTTGGTTTTGAAAAATGAGTACTTTCTATTGCCGCTGCCAATTCCGTTCTGGCTGGTTCCATTAATGGGGAGTGAAAAGCTCCTCCTACTGGAAGTGGTAATGCTCGTTTTGCTCCAGCTTCTTTCATTTTTACACAAGCAATTTCAATACCTTTATTTGAACCAGAAATAACTAATTGTCCTGGGCAATTATAATTTGCTGCTACTACTATTTCATCTGAAATGCTTTTGCAAATTTCTTCTACTTTTGAGTCTTCAAGGCCAAGAATAGCAGCCATGGTTGATGGATTTTGTTCACATGCTTTTTGCATTGCCAAAGCACGTTGCGAAACTAGTTTTAATCCGTCTTCAAACGATAATGCACCGTTTGCCACAAGAGCAGAAAATTCACCAAGCGAATGACCTGCTACCATGTCAGGTTTAAAATCTGCTGTGGTAAGCGCTAAAATTACAGAATGTAGAAATATAGCAGGCTGTGTTACTTTTGTCTGTTTTAATTCCTCGTCAGTTCCTTCAAACATTATCTTAGTAATTTCAAAACCAAGTATCTGGTTGGCTTTATCGAAAAGCTCTTTTGCTTTCGCAGAAGATGCATACAACTCTTTACCCATACCTGGAAACTGTGCCCCTTGACCGGGAAAAACATAAGCTTTCATATCAGACTTTTTTAGTTAAGTTAATTTTAAGTGGGATCAAATATAAGGAAAAATTATTAGTACCAATACCTCTTTATCTTCTTGATTTTTTTATAGTTAATAACTTTATCATTATGTAAAAACTGAGGAGAGAAAAGTAAGAAGTAATAATTAGCAATGCTATTATTACTTCTTACTTTTCTCTCCTCTTTCTCTTAATTAATTAAGAATTTGTACCCAACCTTTTATAAGACGATTTTCATCTGCCTTGTTTTTTCTATGAAAATATTTCACTTCTGCACTAAAATAATAAATTCCATCGGAGAGTTTTTGATTACCACTAGTAGCCGACCAATTAATATGAATATCTCTTTCCGTCAAAAAAACCAATGCTCCCCAACGGTTGTAAACACTGAACTTTACAAACTCTACTCCTCTTGGTATGGGAAAGGGCATAAATTTGTCGTTCAAGGAATCTCCATTCGGCGTAATCAAATTAGGTAACTCATAATACACACAATCGTCGACACATACTTTCGCACTTTTATTCCCTTCAACTCCTGATTTATTGACAGCTGAAACAGCAAAACAACCTGCCGTACTTTGAGTATTAGTGTAAACATAATTCATCACCGTATAATCAGTAGTGGCCATTAAACTGAACTCTGAGTTTTCGTAATTAGAAAAATACACATTGTAACTCTTAATAGTATTACATATCGGATCGGACACGTCGGTCCAATTTAGCAAATCCGTAAAAACCGTCAAATCCCCGTCACAGCCTTTGACGGTCAATACTGGTGTTTTAGGTAATCTACTATCAAACGGTGATGCGCAAGACGTTTCTGAAAGATTTTCATACACAGAAGAAGACAACAATGGATCGCAATACGAAGAGAATATCCTTATATAATAACAAGCCGTATCACAAATAGTGAGTCCTTGATTGTCGGTGTATTTTCTCGGATTTCCCATCAACGTAGACAGCTGGGTATACGCTGCACCATTAATACTTCTATATATATAAACGGAATCATCCATCCAAGATACATTGCTGTTCCATTGCAAATTAATAGAATTATTTCCAGGAATCGCTTGCAAAAAAATACTGGACGCCGCATCAGAATTATTCCCTCCTACTAATTCGATTTTATAGTTATAAGCACTATCCAATGTATTCAAACCCGAATCCATATAGGGAGAAGTTGCAGAAGATGCTACAAGCGAAAAACTTGTTCCTTGTAGTCCTTTTGCTCTATATACATTATAAAAATAAGGTCCTGCGAATGGCGCCGAAAATGGCGCTAACCATTCTACATCAATTGTACCCGAAGAAGCATAAGTACTTATAATTGAAACATTTATCAAAATTGGAACATCTAATTTTGCATTTGTACAATTCTCTTTAGATGCATAACTTTCTCCTGCTGCTGGCAAAGGAAATTGCGCTATAATAATGTAACAATACTCTGTACCTCTACTCAACCCTAAACCGTTATTACTATCGATAAAGGTCGTTGTTCCAATTGGCACCTCACCTATTTTTATATATCCTGCAAATCCTGTCAACCCTGACTCACAAACTGTTTGATGATACCCAGATGAATCACAAGACTTACGGTATATTTTCATTTTTTCTGCATTGCTACACAAATAAGTATTCCATGAAAGTTGTATGGTATTACCAACGGAAACCGCACTTAGCCCAGTTGGTACAGGACCTTTAACCGTTATTGACCAGGTTTTATAGTCAGTCAGTGTATCAACAGGTACGACATCTGAAGCTTTGAAAACAAAGAAATAAGGTTGGCCGCGCACATCACTGCATTGGGTTTGCCAGTTAAAATTACCTGTAGCTGGAGTTGCTTGAGGATTAAATGGAACCGTAAAATAAGTAGAAGGATATGCCTGGAGATATATGTCATTCCCATCTGGATCCGTCGCTTTAATCGTTTTGACTAGATGCGCCCCAGCCGCAACACAAGTATCCTTTGGTATAATTACAACAGGAGGATTATTGACCGAATTTACCACGTCAATTTGCATATCTCTGGTCACGTAACTAATCCGGCTATAAGTACCTTCTGCCGTTTTACGCCATTCTTCTACTATAAAAGCCACATTATACAAACCTATATATTTAGGAGTATTCCAAATTAAATCTCCTGTAACGGGATTGAGCGTAAACGAAGTCGAATAGTTGGGAGTATAATACCCTCCCACATCTATTCCAGGAGCCTGACGAGGAACGATTAGTTTATATGATATACTGTCTCCATCTGGGTCTATAGCTCCAGGATTGTGCACAAACAATTTACCAACTGCTGCTTTGTCTATAGGAGGAATAGTCAGTTGTACGGGATTGTTTGGCCCTGTAAAGGAAGATATAGAAATATAAGTTTCTATATAAAAGTTAGTATTGACCGAATTTGCAATATTTTTTATAGCAGCATTTCTATAACTTTCCTGATACGATACTCTATAAGTGCCAGTGCCAGCGAATGTCTTATTATATGTATAAGTGCGCACATAAGTGCTGGCATTCAAATTCACTTCTGGATGATTGTAAGATACTGTTGCAGAATCACCGTCCCCAAAATTAAACGTGGCATAATCATTTCTAAACGGCGAGTACCTATTGGCATAAATGGTAAGCGTCAATTCGAAAGTGGTAGGTGTAATTTTCTTCGCCGTTATTTCTCCTGCCCGGATATGAGTAGTCTCACCTCGCAAGGCAAAACCCAGCAAGAAAAAAAATAAGGCTATGTATCTAATATAAAAAAACACTTTCATCCAACAGTATAATTCTCGTAAAACGCACACAAGTTACTATAAAAGTTGAGGTTTGAATAACTATTATTCGATGAAAATTGGACAAAATTAATAATTCGAGGTACCTATACGATATGACAGTAAAATATAGTTAATTCCACCTGTTTAGAACGTTTACAAATAATAAATAATGATTGTTTTATAAGGCATCAGGGCTTATTTTTGAACAAGAAATCAATAAAATAGTTATAAATATTTAAAAATAGATAATAATGAGCTGGTTAGTTAAAACATTAGGGTCTTCCTTAGGAAAAAAATTACTGATGGCTATTACCGGCCTTTTTTTATGTTCATTTCTGGTCGTTCACTGCTTCTTAAATTCATTCATTTTCTTTAATGATGGTGGTGTAGCTTTTAATGAAGGTGCTGAGTTTATGGCGCACAATCCCGTAATTCGTACTATGGAAATTGTGCTTTTCCTTGGACTTATTGGTCACGCCGTTCAAGCCTTAATTATTACACTTCACAACAAAAAATCTCGCCCAGTGGGTTATGCTGTAACGAATGGCAATGCCAACAGCAAATGGTACTCTCGCTCTATGGGTTTATTAGGAACACTCATTTTAATCTTTCTAATTATACATCTAAAACACTTTTGGTTTGTAAGCCGCTTGACCGATGAAATTTCTAGTGGAGAAGAAACGCTCTTTGGTGAAATGAAAGAAGTATTTGAAAACCCAATCTGGGTTCTATTGTATGTAGCTTCTATGTTTTCTCTTGCATACCACCTTCTGCACGGTTTCCAGTCAGGCTTTCAGTCATTAGGAATCAATCATCCTAAGTACACTCCATTTATTAAATTCCTTGGCGTTGGGTTTGCTATTATTATTCCCTTCATCTTTGCGTTGATGCCTTTAGCCTTTTATTTCAAATTTATACAATAAAAATACTCAGAGTCTATGTCAAAATTAGATGCTAAAATACCAGAAGGACCGATAGAAACAAAGTGGACAAAATACCGATCCACCATGGCTCTTGTTAACCCAGCGAACAAACGTAGCTTAGAAATTATTGTAGTAGGCTCCGGTCTTGCTGGTTCTTCAGTCGCTGCTTCTTTGGCAGAAATGGGCTACAAAGTAAAAGTATTTTGTTTCCAAGATTCGCCAAGACGTGCACACAGTATTGCCGCTCAAGGTGGTGTGAATGCTGCTAAAAATTATCAAAACGACGGCGACTCTACATACCGTTTATTTTACGACACTATAAAAGGTGGTGACTACCGTGCCAGAGAAGGTAATGTGCACCGTTTAGCAGAAGTAAGCAGTAATATCATTGACCAATGCGTAGCACAAGGAGTTCCTTTCGCTCGTGAATACGGCGGATTATTGAGCAACCGCTCTTTTGGTGGTACACAAGTACAACGTACATTCTACGCTGCAGGACAAACGGGTCAACAACTTTTACTTGGTGCTTACAGTGCCTTGGAAAGACAAGTTGGAATGGGAACGGTAGAAATGCTTTCTCGTCACGAAATGCTCGAAGTAGTTACTATTGATGGCAAAGCTCGCGGAATCATTGCAAGAGATTTAATAACAGGTAAATTAGAAAGACACTTTGGTCATGCAGTATTGCTTTGTACTGGTGGTTACGGCAACGTATTTTATCTATCTACCAACGCTATGGGCAGTAATGTGACCGCAGCTTGGAAAGCACATAAAAAAGGTGCGTTCTTCGGAAACCCTTGTTACACACAAATTCACCCAACCTGTATTCCTGTTTCAGGCGACCATCAATCAAAATTAACGTTGATGTCGGAATCACTTAGAAACGACGGTAGAATTTGGGTTCCTAAAGCTAAAGGAGACACAAGAACTGGAAACACAATACCAGAGGAAGAAAGAGATTATTACTTAGAAAGAAGATATCCTGCTTTTGGAAATCTTGTTCCAAGAGACGTAGCTTCCCGGGCTGCCAAAGAAAGATGCGATGCTGGATATGGAGTAGGTACCTCTAAAATGGCTGTTTTCCTTGACTTTGTATCGGCAATTGAACGTTATGGTAAAACAGAAGCAATCAAACACAATAAGCACAATGCTTCCAAAGCAGAAATTATTGCAATGGGTAAGGAAGTAGTGAAAGAAAAATACGGCAACTTGTTTGACATGTACAAACAAATTACTGGAGAGGATCCTTACGAAGTTCCTATGCGTATTTATCCTGCCGTTCACTACACAATGGGTGGTCTTTGGGTAGATTACAATTTGATGACAACGGTTCCTGGAATGTATGCGCTAGGAGAAGCAAACTTCTCTGACCACGGTGCGAACAGGCTTGGAGCATCTGCTTTGATGCAGGGATTAGCAGATGGTTATTTCGTTCTTCCCTATACTATTGGAGCATATTTATCCAAAGAAATCAGTACAAAAGCAATTCCTACAGACCATGAAGCTTTTGTAGCAGCAGAGAAAAATGTTCAGGATCAAATCAATAAATTATTTAACGTAAAGGGCACTCAATCCGTAGATTCTTTCCACAAAAGATTGGGAAAAATAATGTGGGACAAATGTGGAATGGCTCGCAACGCTGAAGGATTAAAATCGGCTATTACTGAAATACAGCAACTGAAAGCCGAATTCTGGAAAGATGTTCGTGTACCAGGAGTTGCCGATGAATTTAACCCAGAGTTGGAAAAAGCAGGACGTGTCATTGACTTTATTGAACTAGGAGAATTGATGTGTATTGATGCTCTTAACAGAAACGAGTCTTGTGGTGGGCACTTCCGTGAAGAATACCAAACAGAGGAAGGCGAAGCAAAACGTGACGATGAAAATTTCGCTTATGTAGCTGCCTGGGAATACAAAGGTGATAGCCAGTTTGAGTTGAATAAAGAAGAATTGAAATTTGAAAACATTAAAATAGCACAACGTAGCTATAAATAATACTATGGACGGAAACATGAATCTTACGCTAAAAGTTTGGCGTCAAAAAAATCAGAAAGACGCAGGCAAATTTGTTCCTTATAACGTAAAGGGTATTTCCGCAGATATGTCTTTTCTGGAAATGTTCGATGTATTGAACGAAGAACTTATTATTAAAGGAGACGAACCAATCGCTTTTGATCACGACTGTCGTGAAGGTATTTGCGGAATGTGCAGTATGTATATCAACGGGCAACCTCACGGACCATTGAAAGGCGTTACCACGTGTCAGTTACACATGCGTTCTTTCAAAGACGGCGATACTATTACAGTAGAGCCATGGAGAGCTGGCTCATTCCCTATCATAAAAGACTTGGCCGTTGACCGTTCTGCATTTGACAGAATCATTGCGGCTGGAGGATATATCTCGGTAAACACAGGAAATGCTCAAGACGCCAACAATATTCCTATTCCAAAAGACGACGCTGACGATGCATTTAGTGCTGCTGCTTGTATCGGTTGCGGTGCTTGTGTGGCAGCTTGTAAAAATGCTTCTGCAATGCTTTTCGTTTCTGCTAAAATATCTCAATTAGCATTACTTCCTCAAGGACAAGTAGAAAGACAGACCAGAGCCGAAAACATGGTTGAACAAATGGATGCTGAAGGTTTTGGATCTTGCACCAATACTGGTGCTTGCGAAGCAAAATGTCCTAAAGAAATATCATTGACTAATATTGCTAGAATGAACAGAGAGTATTTCTCTGCGAAGTTGACGTCGAATAAGATTTAACAAAAAAGAATTATTGTCATCTGACTAATATTTAAAGCTAAAGACAAATTGTATTATTGCTTTAGTAGAGATGCTTTGTTTTCGTTTTTCAAAATACTCCCCCTTTTGATTTTGGAAAAGTTGGAGTTGTATTATTTGATATTTCTTCAGGTACTGCTTAAATTTTCGTATCGTATTATCGTCAAAAAACAGACTTATGTATTCAGCAGTCCGCTTCTTGCCATACTTAGAATGGTTACAAAGACTTCTACCTACTTATTCCGCTGAAAAATGACTAGTAAAAATTAAATTGGCAATCACTGCAATCCTATTCCTTGAGTAAGGCCCACAGCAATACTATTCAAATAAGGGAATTTTTTGGTTCTAGTTCCAGATTATTATCTTCCAAATAAAGTTGCTTTACTTCTTATTGAAGTGCAAAATTTCACGTTTGTCTTTTTCTAAGAACTTAATTCTTAGCACCTAATTATCTTGGATGACAGTTAAAAATATTATTTACTTTTTCACCATACATTTTTAAATCTTGAAGAAAATTATTAACTTTTCCTCATAACCAGCAACTTAAATACCCCCCTTAAAACAAATCCCAGCTATGAAGAAGCAGAAAAATTCTATTGCTATTGCGGTACTCGTACTAATTATTTTAATTCAATATGGTATAATTGCTTATTTACTGATTAAAAATACCAGCAAAAAAGAAGTAATTGTATTGCAACAAGATAAAATGAGTAAAGATAGTGTCGAACTTGCTTCCAAAGCAAAAGAGTTGAAAAGCGTTGGTGAAGGACTACAGAAAATTAAAGCCGATATCATTTCAATGGGTATGGACAGCAACAGTATCAGTAAAGAAATCAACGATTTAATCGAATTATTGTGGCAAGTTGAAATGGGAGGCGCAGTAACGATTGATCAGCTAACGACTAAATTAAAACAATACAAAGCACTCTCTGCTCTAAAAGATAAACAAATTAAACAGTTGAAATCGCAATCAGATTCCCTCACTATAAAAGCCAGCAATTTAACAGAGGAAAAAGAAACTAAATCTCAAGATATAGTTTCCATAAAATCGGAGACAAATACTTTGTCAAAACAAGTAGCGATCGCTTCTATTTTGAAGGCGGGAGATTTCAAAATAGCAGGAATCAATAAGAAAAACAAAGTGCTCGAAAAAGAACTATACAAAGCGAAAGAGTTGGTAAAGCTAAAAATCAGTTTCTGTTTGGAAGATAATAAAGTGGCGAAGAAAAATAGTAAAACTATGTTACTGCGTTTAATAGACGCTGACGGTGTAGTTGTATTCAATGAAAGCAAAGGAGGAGGATTTTTTAAAACAAAAGAAAATGAAGCCATTTCTTATACAGAAATGCAGCGTATCGACTTCGATAATTCTGGTCAGGTGGTAAATTTTATTTATGAGAAAGAAAATGAGTTTAATTCTGGTAAATACAAAGTAGAAATATACGCTGAGGGCTATAAAATTGGAGAGTCTAAATTTGCAGTAAAATAATAAAGTCCCCTATTTTTTATTTAAGTACTACAAATTATTATTATAGTTAACGACAACAATTGAATTCAAGAACTATAAAATCGATAAAACAGCCTTTTTAATCGAAGTTGCCTATCTTTTTACTTCTAACCTCTGCACCTACTCAATTAATAAACAACCAACCTAATCTGCTTTATACGCTGATATTATTTCACCTAAAAACTCGCATTAAACACATTTTTAAGGCATTAAGACTGGAGTGCTATTTTTCAGGACTATAGTGAAATAATAACAAACCTGCATAAGCTACATTTATTCACATTTTATTTGGCAATTATTCTATTTCATAAAATAGATAATAAACAAGAGTTATTTAACAAACCACTTTAATTTAAAACGTAATGAAGAAAAAAATCAGATTATTAATCCTCATTCCACTTTTGATAAGGATGACTTACCAAGGGTATGCACAGACTAATGTGGTGGGTTATTTCCCCACCTACCAAAACTTTCCCAATGAAATCAGTAACATCGATTTGGCTAAGTTAACACATCTTAATATTGCATTTGCAAATCCTACTAGTTCAGGAACACTTGTAGTAGATGGAGCAAGCAATAGTGCCGTAACTACAGTGGTCAATGCATGCCACGCTAAAAATGTGAAAGTACTCCTGTCCATAGGCGGCGGTGGAGCTCCTGGCAGTTATTATAGTACCGCTTTTAGTAACAGCACAAACATGACTAATTTCGTCAATGCTTGTGTGAATTACGCTACCACCTATAATCTTGATGGAATAGATGTGGATATTGAAGGAGATGTATTAAATGGAAATCAAGTAACAAGTACTCAATATCAAAGTTTTGTTACTCAATTGGGAGCAGCCTTACATGCTAAAAATAAAATCATGACGGCAGCTGTAGCAGACTGGTTTGGTAGTTTTGTAACCAATACTGCCGCCGCTCAGTTTGATTTTATAGGGGTAATGGCTTACGATGAACATATTCCTGGAAGTGGCGATCAACCCGGACCAAACGGCGATTATCAATTTGCGGTAGACAATTACAACTACTGGCATGCGAAAGGTATACCTGGTTCAAAAATAAACATTGGGGTTCCTTTTTATGGTTATGGATGGGGTACTTATACCGGTGCTTCTGGTGGAGATTCTTATGCTTCTATCGTT
>JAYTHK010000209.1:0-32870 GCA_043732665.1 Cytophagales bacterium
GTATTTTGCCCCTTATTGGCATGGATCACTTTTACTTCACTATCGATTTTTCTGGTTATAAATTTAAAGAGATTTTCTGCGTTTTGTCTTGTTCGCACAAATACAAGCACACGGTGAAATTCTTCTTTTTTCCTTAAAAAGTGTTGAAGAAGATTGATCTTGGTTTTAAAATTAGGAACATGGTAAAGCACTTGTGTCACCGTATCTACAGTTGTAGCTTGCGGAGTAGCTTCTATTTTCAGTGGAAATTCCAGAAACTCTTCAGTAAGGCGTTCTACCCGCTCTGGCATAGTTGCCGAAAAAAGAAGATTTTGTCGTTTACGAGGTACTATTTCCAAAATTCTTCGGATCTGAGGCATGAAACCCATGTCCATCATTTTATCGGCTTCGTCCAACACCAAGGTATTGATTTGTTTGGTCACCAATATTCTATTAAGATAAACATCCATGAACCTTCCAGGAGTCGCTACAATAATATCAGCTCCTTTTTGAATATTTTCGATCTGCGTTTTTGGTCCTACCCCGCCGTAGGCTACTACAGAACGAATATCGGTGTATTTCGCCAATTCTATAACTGTTGCCTGCACTTGCATTGCCAATTCCCGCGTAGGCACCAATATTAATACCCGAGGAAAATCGCCTTGGGCAAACTTTATTTTCATTAATATCGGAAGAAGATAAGCCGCTGTCTTTCCTGTACCCGTTTGCGCTATTCCCATTATATCATGCCCTGCCAAGATTTGTGGAATGGCTTTCACCTGTATCTCTGTAGGCTCTGTGTAACCCGAATCGGCCACGGCGCTAAGGAGTTGTTTATTTAATTTAAAATCTTCGAAAGTCATGGAGGCTTTGGGTATTAAAGTATTAGAATGTTAAGGCGCTAAGGTATTAAAGTAGTAGGATGCCAGAATATTTTTAGATGTAATAGTTGAAATTATAATTAATGTAGTAGAAACAGCGCTAACACCTTAACACAATTTTGCAACTTTGACACCTTAACACTTTAACACCTTAATACTATTTCGTATTTTTGACACTTTAAATACTACGTTAAAATGAAAAGTATCCTTATCCTAAATGCAAATATAGTAAATGAAGGGAGAATCTACGAGTCGGATGTATATGTAGAGCAAGGAAGAATAAGCAAAATAGCAAGAAACCTAGCTTCCATAAAAGCCGATACTGTGATTGATGCGAAGGGAAAATATCTTATTCCAGGTGTTATAGACGACCAAGTACACTTTCGTGAACCAGGACTTACGCATAAAGCCACAATTTATACCGAAAGTAAAGCAGCAGTAGCGGGTGGAGTAACCAGCTTTATGGAGATGCCAAATACAATACCAAACACGCTTACCCAAGATCTTCTAAAGGATAAATACCAAATCGGCGCCAAGACTTCGCTAGCCAACTATTCATTCTTCATGGGTGTCTCCAACAACAATTATGACGAAGCCATGAGAACCAATATCCATGAGGTTTGCGGGTTAAAAATATTTATGGGATCTTCCACTGGCAATATGCTGGTAGACAATCCGTCTACACTTGAAAAAATATTTAGCGATGCCAATCTTTTAATCGCTACACACTGCGAAGACGAGGCTACGATCAAGGCAAATATGGCTTTGTACAAGGAAAAATACGGAGACGACATTCCTCCTCATTGTCACCCTGAAATAAGAAGCGAAGAAGCCTGTTTCAAATCTTCTTCTATGGCAGTAGAACTAGCAAAAAAACACAATACCCGTTTGCACGTACTCCATATTTCTACAGAAGAAGAATTGGTTCTTTTTAGAAATGATATTCCTTTAAAGGAAAAAAGAATTACCGCAGAAGTATGTATCCATCATCTTTTGTTTGATAAAAGACATTATGAGTTTTTTGGCAATCTCATTAAATGGAATCCAGCTGTAAAAGAAGCAAGACACAAAAAAAGCTTATTAAAAGCCCTGCTCGACGACCGATTGGACATTATCGCTACCGACCATGCGCCGCATACCTGGGAAGAAAAACAAAATCACTACTGGCAAGCTCCTTCAGGAGGACCTTTAATTCAGCATACCCTTACTACTATGTTGGAGTTTTACCATGAAGATAAAATAACATTGGAAAAAATCGTAGAAAAAATGTGCCATGCTCCGGCAGATTGTTTTCAAGTAAAAGAACGCGGTTATATCCGCGAAGGCTACCACGCCGACCTTGTACTTGTCGATTTGCACAAACCTTGGATTGTAAATAAAGAAAATCTCCTTTATAAATGCGCTTGGTCTGCTTTTGAGGGATATAGTTTTCAATCTGAGATTACACATACCTTTGTATCAGGCCATTTGGCTTATTCTGAGGGAAAATTTGATGAGAGCAAAAATGGGGAAAGGCTTCTTTTCAACAGATCTTAGATAAATTAAATATAAAAGGCTCCATTTTTTGTCAAATTAGCAATAAACGTTATCTTTGTAGTCCAAATTAACATGGTGGTTGTAGCTCAGCTGGTTAGAGCATCGGTTTGTGGTACCGAGGGTCGTGGGTTCGAGCCCCATCATCCACCCAAGAGACCGCTGGTTTGTTTGATTTAATGATTACGTTGAGTAGAGTTTGTATAACAAATCAGCGCAATCATTAAATCAAACGAATCAGCGGTCGTTTTTTATATTTACGCTTCCCAAGAGACTAACTATCGTATAATTTCACTATTTTTATAATTATAACAGTCATTTAATCCCCTTAATCAACGGTCTGGTGCCTAGAATTAAATCGAGAAATCTTTACGAACTCATCAAGTCGATGAACAAGAATGAGAAGCGGTATTTTAAAGTAACTACCTCATTTTCTGAAGAATCGGATGACAAAAAAGTATTACTGCTGTTCGATGAGATAAATAAACAAGATGATTTTGACGAAGATAAAATCCTTAAAAAAAATCCATCGCTAAAGGCTTCCCAATTATCCAATCTCAAAGCTTACTTACACGATCGAATACTTCAGAGTCTTCGGCAATTTCACTTGCCCAAAATTATGGATATCCAGATACGAGAACAAATAGATTACGCACAACTCTTATTTGAAAGACGACTATACGATCAAGGTAAATCTTGTTTGAAAAAAGCCAAGAAAATGGCCAAACTCTACAATAATTTGGAGTTACAACTAGAGATCATTAAACTTGAAAAAAGTGTACTCACTCAAACTACCGAAGATGGGCTAAGCAAGGTGGACGACATCATTACGGAGGTAAGAAGTATAAATTCTCAGATCAACAATCTTAACGAATTTTCGAATTTATTTATTAAACTAAACTCATTCTACACCCGTATCGGTTATATAAGAGACGAAGCCGATTATATCTACGCAAAAAAATACTTCTACTCCAGTCTTCCGAGTTTTGAAGAAGATAGCCTTTCTCTTATCGAGAAAATATATTTGTACCGATTGTATATAGGGTATTATTTTTTCGTGCAAGACTTTGAAAATGGCTATTTGTATTCAAAAAAACTAGAGGCGGTATTTGAAACTTCTACCTCACTCATAGAGACCAATACCGAAGATTATATCAAGGCGTTGAACAATCTGCTCATTTCTCAATACAAGCTATTCCGTTACTATGAATTTGAAGAAACCAACAAAAAACTACAAAATGTAAGTTCTCAAGAAAAACTACAAATGAACGAGAGCATGCGCATTAGATTACTCAAATATTATTACACCAACAAGATTAACCATTATTTCATGACTGGAGATTTCGACAAAGGAATCGAATTTATCATGACGAATAAAGGCGAAGAAATAAATGTACTGATGAGTAAAATAGACCGTCACTCTTCAATGGTAGTTAGTTACAAAGTGGCTTGTCTCTATTTTGGAGCAGGAAATTTCAACCAGTCCATACGTTGGCTAAATAAAATTATAAACACCCAAGGGATTGACTTTAGAGAAGATTTACACTGTTTTGCTAGAATTTTAAACTTGGTTTGTCACTATGAATTAGGAAATTTTGATGTCATAAAATATTATATCATTTCTACCTACAGATTTCTTTGGAAAAAAGACGATTTACATTTCTTCCAAAAATATATACTAGGTTTCTTAAAAACACTTAACACCAATTTAAGCAACAAAGATCTAATAGACCGTTTTCAAAAACTGAAGATACAGCTCGTTCCTTTAGTAAACAGCGATTTTGAGAAACGGGCCTTTATCTACTTCGATATTATTTCCTGGCTGGAAAGTAAGATTGAAAAACGCTCTGTACAAGAAATTATCCAAGATAAATTCAGAGAAAAAATCAGAACTTCGAAAAGCTTGGAATAATTACAATAAAAAAACAGGCAGAAGGGCGTTGTAATGTGCTCCTGACTGTTTTTTTATTGTAATATATATTTAAAATTATTTTTTAGAAGAAGCTACTACTGGTTTAGCAATTTTAGCTCTTTCAAGGAATTGATTGTAGGCAATTTTGTAATCTTCAACGCTTGGCTCCAATTTGATAGCTGCCTCATACGTTTGCATTGCTTCTGGATATAGTTTATTATCTTCGTAGAAAGACGCAAGAATAACTTTGTTTATAGCAGATTCTTCAGGCATTTGAGCCTTCAACTCAGTCAATTGCTTATTCAATTCAACAACTTTATCGTTAGAAGGATAGCTAATTCTGATTTCATTTTTAGTACCTGTATCTTCTTTAGAAGAAATCGTAGCGATGTACATTTTTTCTTTTTTGCTGTCAACATTGACTATGATTTCAGACTGCGTAGTTTCTTGTGTAGAAATAACATCTCCGAATAAATTTGTTAACTGAACGATATACGTTTTAGTGTTTACTTCTGGTTCCCATTTGATCAAAACCTGATTTCCTAAGATTGTTGCAGCTTTGCTAGAATCTATGAATACAGGTATTTCATGTTCCCCTCTAACAACCGAACCCGTTACAGACATATATTTGTAACGATCTCTAGCCATATCGCTATTTCCTGTTTTACCCATTTCTCCAGCAAGGAAATCTGTATATTTAGCATTTACTGAAGCATTTTGCTTAGCTACTAGACCAGCTAAATCACTAACTTTATAAGTACCTGCTTTTTTAACTTCGATACTTTTGCCATTTTTAAACACCAGACCTAAATAACCTTTATCTGCAACAGTTATTTGATCTCCCTTCATTAACTTTTTACCAAAAAAGAGAGGTTTCCAATCAGTAGTTCCTTGTGCTTGAACTTTGTTACTTCCAGAGGAGGCTAATACTTTAAATAGCTCATCCTGAGCGTAGGTAAAGTTTATCGACAATATTGTCAATAGAGCTAATAAGAGTGATGTTTTTTTCATAAGTTTTCTTCTTCAGGGTTTACTATAATCTTTCGTTTTTTTCTATTTTCTATTTTATCGATTGTTTTAATAATACTTGGTTTGATAATACCATAATATAACTCGATAATATTTGGCATCAAGAATAATGCCAACGTTGCTACTCCAAAATTCAATTTGTAATTGTACCAACTAAATGTATATACGATAATGCCGATAAAAAGTAACGCCTGAATTACAGTTATTAATAAAGTAGCTCCATCCCAAAACAATTCTAGCTTAGTATATAAATATTGGAAAAATATAATATTTACAAATATAATGAGGATATTCATTATAAAAGTCCAATTTTCTGGCATTTCGTCGATGTAATTTTCATTCAAAATCATGGCGATAATATTTGCGTGGACAATGACTCCATACATATCTTGATTTGCTCTTCCTACATATTTGTCATTAAGAGGAGTGAAAAAACGGTCTTCTGTAGAATAGGTTTGAAAATCAGGTCCCATAAAACCCATGACCACTATTTTATCTTTTAGATTGTCTTTGGGATATTCTGGATTAAACACATCATTGACATCTAATGCTCCAAAGGTAATTTTTGAATTAGAAGGGCCACTTTTACCAGCAGTCATAATATTACCATAATAATTAATAACCTCTGTATCTCTGTTTCGTTCTATTATTTTATTAGTAGAGGACGGCTTATACATATTCGCAATTCGGGCTGCAAAAGACAACATATAAGTACTATCCCCAAGCTTTTGTCTTAAAAAATGAGTTCTTGATGTATTAAATTCACTTAATCCTTCTGAAATCATATTTACATAAGCAGGTGTAGTAACCTTATCAAAAATTGGTATGGCATATTGCACACTATCAACACGGTTTTCATCTCCATTTGCCTTCAACTCACAGCCCAAAACAACATTTCCAGCTCTTTTGAATGCATCTGCCAGAATACTGTCCGTCTGAATCGCTACAGCATCTTCAGTCGAATCTCCCGTTCGTATTTCGCTAAAAAAACGAACGTCTACTCCGATCACTTTTGGCTTAGCCTTACTTATAATATTAATTTGCTCTGCAATCTCTCTTCTCCCTAAATTACCAATGTTTACCAATACAATTCTTTCATCCACAGGTGGGCTTTCTCTTATCTTTGAAAAGACCAAATCCGTAACTTCAAAGTCTGCAAACATTTCAGAAATAGGATTAATAATATCTAAATTAACTATTTCTGCTTCTGAAAATTTATTTATTCCCCCCAAAAAGAGTATTCCAAATAAAGTGGTACCCAAGGCATCCCAAATAATTGATCTTTTATATTTACTCATAAAAAATTATGCTTTTATTGGTTTAGGTGTAGTAGCAAAACTTAACAAAGCCAATTATACGAAAAAATTCTAAAAAAGTTATTTTTCTAGCGTAACTACAAAATAAAGATAAACATGATAGAGTGACATTAAAATTATATAGAAAAAAGCTTAACGTATGTCAATATGTCTTTCTATTGCGCTTGAAAGAGACTACCAGTAGACAAGATGGCTTATATACCGTTAAATAATAAGATGGTTTTTAATTTGAAGAGAGATAAGAATTAGTGTACGATCAATTGTAAATAAAAATATATGAACTTTAACAACTATACCATCAAATCTCAGGAAGCTATTCAAAAGGCCACCGAATTGGCTGCCGCTAAAGAACAGCAGATAATAGAAACAGGACATCTTCTCAAGGCTACATTAATGTCCGATGTAAATATGATTTCATTTTTGTTTAAAAAAACGGGTGCTAACAAAAAATTAGTAGACGAGAAAATAGACGAAATTATCAAAACTTATCCAAAAGTAACCGGAGGAAATCCTTATCTATCCAACGATGCTTCCGCAGCATTGACAAAAGCAACTAGTTATCTAAAGGAATTTGGTGACGAGTATGTGGCTATAGAACATATTCTACTTGCCCTGTTAGATGGAAAAGATAAAATAGCTGGAGTATTGAAAGACGCTGGTTTAACGGCCTCTCATTTAAAAACAGCCATTAAAGAACTACGCGGTGGAAGCAAGGTAAACGATCAAAATGCTGAAGGAAAATATAAGTCACTAGAAAAATATTCCAAAAATTTAAACGAGCTCGCCAAAGCAGGAAAGATAGATCCTGTAATAGGCCGAGACGAAGAAATAAGAAGAGTATTACAAATTCTTTCCAGAAGAACTAAGAATAACCCAATTCTACTTGGTGAGCCAGGTGTAGGAAAGACAGCCATCATAGAAGGTCTTGCGCAAAGAATTGTACAAGGCGACGTTCCTGAAAATCTGAAAACGAAAACATTGATCTCTTTAGACATGGGCTTATTGGTAGCAGGAGCTAAATACAAAGGCGAATTTGAAGAACGATTAAAATCTGTCATTAAAGAAGTAACCGATTCTGATGGAGAAATCGTTTTATTCATCGACGAAATTCATACACTCATTGGCGCAGGTGGCGGCGAAGGTGCTATGGATGCTGCCAATTTATTAAAGCCTGCTTTAGCCAGAGGCGAACTTCATGCTATTGGTGCTACTACGTTAAAAGAATATCAAAAATATATTGAAAAGGACAAAGCACTTGAAAGACGTTTTCAGGCGGTGGTGGTAGATGAACCTACAGAACAAGATGCGATCTCAATACTTCGTGGTATTAAAGAAAAGTACGAACTCCATCATGGGGTGCGCATTAAAGACGATGCTATCATTGCTGCGGTAGAACTTTCAAGTCGATATATTTCTGACCGCTTTCTTCCTGATAAAGCTATTGATTTGATGGACGAAGCCGCAGCCAAACTTCGTATAGAAATAGATTCTTTACCAGAAGAACTAGATGAGGTGCAACGAAAAATAATGAAACTCGAAATTGAACGTGCGGCTATTCGTAGAGAAAATGATAAAGAAAAAGAAAATATTTTAACCAAAGAATTGGCCGAGCTCAATGAAATAAGAAATGATCTGAAAGCAAAATGGCAAAATGAAAAAAACATTATTGATGGAATTCGAAAATCAAAAGAAGCCATCGAATCTCTCAAACTACAGGCAGATCAGGCCGAACGCTCTGGTGACTATGGTAAAGTGGCAGAATTGCGTTATGGTAAAATCAAAGAAAGCGAAGACTCGTTAAAAGAATTTCAACTTCAACTTTCTGAAGAAGGTACTACAATGCTCAAAGAAGAAGTTACAGCAGAGGACATTGCCGAAGTGGTAGGGAAATGGACAGGAATTCCTGTGGCGAGAATGTTGGAAAGTGAAAGAGAAAAATTACTTCACCTCGAAGATGAACTTGGCAAACGTGTGGCAGGTCAAACAGAAGCAATACAAGCCTTATCAGACGCCGTAAGAAGAAGTCGTGCAGGATTGCAAGATCCTAAACGGCCTATTGGTTCTTTTATATTTCTTGGCACGACAGGTGTAGGTAAAACAGAATTGGCAAAAGCACTGGCAGATTTTCTTTTCAACGATGAAAATTCGATGGTACGTATCGATATGTCCGAGTATCAGGAACGCCATGCGGTAAGCAGGCTTGTAGGTGCACCTCCTGGTTATGTAGGATATGAAGAAGGCGGTCAGCTTACGGAAGCAGTGAGAAGAAAACCTTATTCTGTTATTTTATTAGATGAAATTGAAAAAGCACATCCGGATGTATTTAACGTACTCTTACAAGTTTTAGACGATGGAAGACTTACCGATAACAAGGGTCGTGTAGCAAATTTCAAGAACACCATCATTATCATGACTTCTAATATTGGCGCGCATCTTATCCAAGAAAATTTTGACGCTATGAAAGATAAAATTTCTTCGATGGGAAATAATATGCAAGAACATTATGAAGAAGAATATACCCAAAAAGCAAAAGAAGAAGTTTTTGAATTACTGAGAAAAACGATTCGTCCTGAATTTCTAAATAGGATTGATGAGGTAATTATGTTTAAACCTCTTTCCAGAAAAGAAATTAGAAAAATAGTGGACATTCAATTTCAATCTATTAAAAATCGTTTGGATGAAAGTGGTATAAAAATAGAAGCAACCAACGATGTACTAGATATGCTTGGAGAAGAAGGATATGACCCGCAATTTGGGGCTAGACCACTAAAAAGAGTAATGCAGAAACTAATTCTAAACGAACTTTCTAAAGAAATACTTTCAGGAAATGTGAAAAAAGATTCAGTGATTGCGATAACATTGTCTGATTCTAAAAAAATAGAATTTGAGAATATTAAATAAAAATAACTCTACTCTATAGTTTGGTTATTTGATGCCATTTTGAATAGTTCAGAATACTTGCTGGCGAGACGCCAGCAAGGGAAGCTTAGCCTTCGCTGGCGTCTCGCCAACGAAACAGTAAAATAGTCCTTCAGGAGAACCTTAGCATAAATGTAGAGTAACGCTTTTAATTGTTACTCTACATTTATATTTAACAATAAATATCAGGATTTATTGTTAAATAGGTTCCTTTTGAAGGACTTGATTTTACCAAACCATTTTCTCTTTTGCTAAAAATGCGGCAATACCTTTTTTACAGTCCTGAGAATTTCTAGCTTCTGCATTTTTCCTACAGGCATAGTTCAATCCTTCATCAAGCGACATAGACTGTACCTCCGCTATCATTTCTTTTGTAAGCTGCATAGAGATTCCCGAATTATTAGTACAGAGCTTTTCTGCAAACTCTTTAACAGACCCTTCTAATTCTTTTTCGTCCACTATCCAAGTAACAATACCAAAATCCTTTGCCTCTTTCGCTTTAATAGCGTTGCCTGTTAACAATAATTCTTTGGCTTTGGCCTCTCCTATTTTACGTATAAGAAAAACCATAACAATAGCAGGTACAAAACCAATTCGGGTTTCAGTATAGCCATAGTTTGCTTCTGGTACACTAAAAGAAAAATCACAAACCGACACCAGTCCACAGCCACCTGCGATCGCATGTCCCTGCACTTGCGCGATCACAATTTTACTCAAGCTATAAATCAGTTTAAACAGCTCCATAAGATGTATAGAGTCTTGAAGGTTTTCCTCAAAAGAATTTTTCTGCAACGATTGCAGGTATTCTAAATCTGCACCAGCACAAAAGGAATCGCCTGCTGCTTTTAATACAATAACCTTAACAGTCTCATCTGTTTCCGCTTGAACAAAAGCTTGTTTTAATTCCGAAACAAAGTGATGATTGAGTGCATTCCTTTTCTCTGGCCGGTTGAGCGTAATGTAACCAATCCTATTATCTACCGTGTAGTTTACGTATTTCATAGTTGTATGAATTTTCATTTATGTTTATAAACCTCAATAAAACCATCTTTTTCTTTTAATACATAATTTTTCTTATCTATAGGTGGTGGAAAAGGAGCACCTCTCGTAAGCAATACATAGTTAAAATTTCCTGTCGCAGGTACCACAGCCATTTCTGGAACTACATCCTTCCCTATTTGTGAAGACTGATAACGGAGAAATAAATTATAAGAATCGTCGTTGGTATAAACTTTAACGTCTTTTTCCAAAACAATATAGCTCGTTATTCGGCCAACATTGTCATACATGAAATAGCCATGATCAGTCATTTCATAAAAATGAATTAGCGTATATCCAATCAGTATAGATGAACTTATAACCACCAATAAAATTTTAGCATAGTTAATTTTAGCAACTAAAGAAAAAATATAATCAAATATAAAGACTAAACATAAACTTGTAGGAAAAATAAGATAACACCAAACTCTGTTATAGGGTTGCAAGCGTTGTAGTGTCAACAATAAAATAGGTATTAGAAAGAAAATGAATAGTAACAAAAACCATTCTTTCCTTTTTGTTACTATCAAAACAACCAAAGTAGAAAGAATAATACCTAATCCAATCAAAGTAGCGAAATTTTCAATACCTAGAATAAAT
The DNA here is from genome assembly GCA_043732665.1 of Cytophagales bacterium. Classification (GTDB taxonomy): domain Bacteria; phylum Bacteroidota; class Bacteroidia; order Cytophagales; family Cytophagaceae; genus JANYCO01. Next base: position 11,208 of record JAYTHK010000209.1, read on the forward strand.
TCAAAGGCTCCTGTCACAAATTTAGGTAACAATGAAAAATAGTTTCCCCAACCTAATTTAATCATCCATGAATTAGAAGTGATAGACGACAGACCACTTATTAAAAATACGGGAGTATACAAAAACAAAACGCCACAAATAATTAAGAAATTATAATAGACAAAAAGTCGTAACAGACTATAGCTTTTTTCTCTAACAATATAAATAAAAATAGCTACAGACAAAGAAACGAAGGGATATAAAAAAACCGATAACGTATAAAAGCCGAGTATGGCAGAGACAGCGTATATGTGCCATAGAAATTTTTCACTTCTACCCGAAATAATTGCCGACGTTAGAAAAGTAGAAACGATAGTCAATGAAGTCATCAAAGCATAACCTCTACCAGAAACAGAGTATACAAAATAATTTGTGGCAAAAGAGAATAATAACGTTCCAAATACTGAGATTGAAAAATTAAAATTTTTCAAAAGAAAAAGCAACAATATACATGAAGTGATGATACTTATAATACATGAAGGAACCTTCATTAAATAATAGGGATTAGAAAAAAAAGGTTGCAATAAACAACTTATTACTGAATAAAATATATGGTTATTAGGGCTTGGATAATAACTAATAGCAACAAAAAAACCTTTTCTAACAAAGGATAAATACGAAGCTACTTCGTCTACATGAAAAGGGAAGCGAGGAAGAAAATAAAACTTTACTAGTCCTATAAATAGTATTAGGAGATGAAAAATTATTTTTTCATAAACAGCCAACTTATCATAACTCTCTCCTAAATACTTACAAAAATAATTTACAGAATTTAAAATTGAACTTATTTTTAATGAAATAAAGCCGGACACTACATCTAATTTTGTAAAGATAAGTAGCAGTAAAATTGACATAATACATACTAAAAATCTAGCAAAAATAAATGTTGCCGTTGTAAAATAACTCAAACGAAATTCTTCTATTTTATCCAACTTACCATAAATCCCGAGAAGAACTGTTGTAAATTCATCATAAGAATAATAGAATAGTAGCCCTAAAAGAGTTAACGACAATAGTAGCGCAAGGATAAAAAATGGTTTAACCACAAATGTTATTATCTTTATGTATTCAATTGATTTCAAAACTAAAACGATTAATTATTCCTCAATTTATCAAAATGGTGCTTAATAAAAAAAATATCATGACAACTATCCTATTGTCTGGTTTATTAGTGCCATTTATACTAATTACTGACCTTTACCCCTTTCTTCGTTTTGGCATGTTTGCAGAACCAATAAAAAAAGACATACAAACGGAGAAATTCATTCTGTACGAAACTAATACAACAGGCGAAAGATCCATTTTTAATCCAGAAGCAATTGGCATCAATCCTAATACGTTTTATTACTTGTGTAGGAATTACTACTATCGGAATGAGACGAAATTATTTATAGACAAGTTGTTCCAATCCACTGGCGATTCTTTACAGAAATTAGAATTATTAAAAACGATGGTTACAATAAACTCAGGAAATACTGACACCTTAAAAATTGGAGTTTTCGTACGTCATGAATAACAGAGGCAAAATAGTTCTTGTAATAGCGATTTTGATTCCATTGGCTTTATTACTACTTCAATATCTATACTTTCGTCCTGCTATAGTTGACGCTTATAATGGTGAACCCGATGCTTTTTTAAAATTCATATTAGACACTTTATATCCACGTTTTACTATTGAAAAAGAACGCTTCGATTTGCCTTTTTTTCTAACCAAGGCAGATCAAGTAATCTATAGATTTTCAATTGTCTACTACTTACTACTTTTTACACTTTATTTTTATAAAACCAACACCTTTTTAAAATTAAAAATAAACAACTTTTTTTATACTAAAACAACTTCAAAAAATATTGCTAGTTTACGTGTAATTTTCTTTAGTTACTTTTTTTATTTCAGCTATGAAATCATAGAAGGACTAATTTTTAATCAATCGCTACGTTTATTTTATAAGCCCGTCTATTTACTTTCCTTTTTCAATATCCCCTTTCCTAACCATTATGCGCTATTGTTGATCGGTGGATTTTGGTATCTTTTAAACTGTTTACTAATCTTAAATATTAGAGTTATTTTGTGTTCCAGCTTAAGCTTGCTTATTTTTCTTTTATTTCAATGTTGGTCCTTCAGTTTTGAAAAAGTAGATCACGGGTATGCCACTATTACCTATACCTTTTTATTAGTCCCGTTTCTCTTAAATGAAAAAAGAAAAAATGCACCAATATTTGATTCATGGTCTTTACAGTTGATAAGAATTTCTATTGCTATGGTTTATTTTATGAGCAGTTTAGAAAAAATATTTATCTCACACCTTTCATGGATAAAGGCTGACAATTTAAAAACCTATTTATCTTTTCATGAAACCCAACTATCGAAAATAATTGCTCAAAATGACTTTCTATGTGTATTGCTGAGCAGCAGTGCTCTCGTCCTCCAACTAAGTTTTATTCTGATTCTTTTTATACCAAGGTTAAAATGGATTTGGATTGTTGGCGGTATTTTATTTCATACAGGCACGTTAATCCTTATGAATATTGGCATTCCTTTAAACCCATGGATACTTGTGTATATTTTCTTTTTTGATTGGACGGAAATTTATGATTTTTTTTCTGACCGATTTAAAAAGCTAAACATCTTTTCAAGCTGAATAATAGCAGGATTATTATTCAAAATCAACAAAAGAAAAAACGGTAGATAACCAACTTTATACCTCACCAATGAGCCCCAATTCGGCGAAGCGAAAGCCATAAAAATAGCAAGAGTACCGACATAAACGACAAGGCTAATTACTTCAATATCAATTTTCACAAGTTTCTCTTTCCTGAAATTAGTTAACAAGAACGTAATAAATAAAATAAGCAAGATCGTATTTTCTATTCCATTGACCATTGTTATCACACTTTTACACTGCCACAAAAAAGGGCTAAATAATCCATAAAAAAGCGCCTTAGGTATATGACTCAAAAAGCTAATAGGGTCGGAAGAAAGACCTTCAAAGGTATAGGAATTGAGAATATTAGAATATTTCAATGTAGCTTGGTAATTACAATATATAGCTTCAGAAATTGCATCAATATTTAGTAAAGGGTGTATGAATGATACTATTATCGACATTAGTAATAATAAAAAAAGAAAAGAAAATATCCGATATGACTTATTTATTCTCATAACTTCTATCTTGCTAGAAAAATATTTTACCAATCCATAAGGTATGACAACAGCGAAGAGTACCGCAAAATAATAAAATTTCATGTATAAAAGGGCGCAAGAGAAAACAAGTAAAATGATACATTTACGAATAAACAAATTTTCTTGTCGAGTAATCAAATTTAAAATTAAACTAATTATAATGCACATCATTCCTAAAACGAGACTTTCTTTAATGACTCCTGAACTCCAAAAAACTACCGATGGAAAAATAAAAAAAGAGACTAATACCGATAGTGGTTTTAACTTATATACTTTAATAAGAGTACTAGACAAAATCCAAAATCCTAAAAAAGAAAATACGGATAAATAAATGGACAAAATCCAATAATTACTCCCCGACAAAATATAAAATGGGCTACATATTTTAATAAAAGTAAAGGCTCTTTCCTGATCAAATAAATAATTTGAATTACTAAATTGATTAGGTATCTCACCCATAATAATAAATTTTACATACTCTTGAAAATTGGAGTAACATATACTTGTTAATAGTTCGAAGTGTTCATAATACATAATCGTATCTCCTTCCCCTTTATAATAGCTAAAATAAAGCACTCCAAGAACCAATCCTGCTGTGACTTTAAACGACAAGAGATAATAATATGCATTCACAAACAAAGGATCAGAATGTAACTTCCTTATGTATTTAATAATAAAAATTAACAGCGGTATTTGCAGTAGTAGCAGGAATAATTCCATCTTAATGTCTAATAATATGTGTCCCTATAGTGCAATATAAACATTTTCTCTTTAAGCAATATTGATTGTAGAGTTCTATTCCTGCCTGTGAATCAAAAGCTGTTTTCATTTTTATACCCACGCCTTCCCATTCATTGGCTATTTTATTTATTTCTGAAGGTAATTTCTCTAATAACCCAAACTGTTCATCGGGGAAATTTTCACTTATGCCTGCCATATAACGAGCGGTTTTGAAAGGGATAACCACATTGATAATAATATTATACACGGCAGTTTCCGTTATACCGGGCACTGCAGTTTTCATTTTTTCTCCAAACTTATAGTGCTCCTTCCAATAGTTCGAAACGGGCGTTTTAAGAAACTGCATATATTCCCTTATTTCTTTTTTTTCGTAAATCAAATTAATAAGCTTATCGCTATTCTTCAACATTACTGCAAGCTGCGCTATGCGAATGGTGGGAAAATTATAAGGACGCGTACGAAGAAATTTCCATGTATGAGCGGGCATTTTTTTATCTGCTAAAGAATATTTATGCGAAAGAAATGCATACTCCTTTTTTAATAATGTTGTATACGAATCTTCTGGCGCTTCCTCCAACATTCCTGACTGCCCATATAATAAAGCTTCCAGCTTTATTATATTATCTGAGTGCTTCAACAATAATTTATAGGGCACCGCACGGCTAAGCCGTTCAAAAGCATCATTGTTTATTTTAAATCCAAAATTACGAGCTAGTGTCTGCCAAAATGTTTCTTCCCAATCATTCTTATTTAATATATATAAGTCCAAAATTTCACTTCCTTTTCTTTCCAATCTTTCTATTAAAACCTTATCAAACATTCCTATTACAACCACTTCTTGAATTCCTTTAAGATAATATTGACAAGGAAGTTGTATCCCAGAATTTATAAACGTCCTATACTTATCTAACAACGCAATATCTACTTTATCTTTCAACTCTAGCACAGGAATAACACTTTTATCCTCTCGATTTATTTCGCGATCGTTGTCCCATACGATATGCAAAATAATAGTGTCGTAATTTTTATCTTTTTGATGCTTGTGTAAGAACCAGTCCGAAGCTTTCAAATGAATCTCTACATTACCATGCCATTCCATATCATCCATCAAAATACGTGCATGAGAGAAATCAGGTCCTTGATCGGTATTGTGATGACCAGGATTTAAGATAGTAATCTTATCCCCATTAGTTGTTTTCAATGCCTGTTTATCGAAAAACTGGTATTGCCAGATGAAGTGCAAAAAAAATTCATTCATAAAAATTATGTTTTAAAATTAAAAAAATAATAAAAAGTAAAAATTATACTAAAGATATTTTTCTAAATATCCCTGCATTTCTAGTTGTATTTTCGCCGCTTCTTTTGCTGCATCTTTTCCGAAGTTTTCTCCAGAAGAAGCATAGATAATGCTTCGCGAAGAATTAACCAACAGACCACAGTCCTTTGTCATTCCATATTTTGACACTTCTCCTAAATCACCGCCTTGCGCACCAACGCCAGGCACTAGAAGAAAGTGATCAGGTACATACTTACGAATAGCAGTAAACATTTCTGCTTTCGTAGCACCCACCACAAACATAATATTAGAATCGTCTCCCCAATGCGCTGCGGCTTTCAAAACTTTAACGAATAATTCCTCTTGGTCTTCTCCCGTTTTTAATACCTGAAAATCCTTATTGCCAACATTGGACGTCAACGCAAGAATAATAGCCCACTTTCCTTCAAATTCCAGAAAGGGCTTTACAGAATCTTCTCCCATGTAGGGTGCTACTGTAATAGAATCAAAATTCATATTCTCAAAAAAAGCACGTGCATAAAGTCCTGATGTGTTTCCTATATCACCTCTCTTTGCATCAGCGATTGTAAAAATATCTTTTGGAATATATTCAAGGGTTTTCTCCAAACTTTCCCAACCACTTGCCCCCATGGCTTCGTAGAAAGCTATGTTGGGTTTATATGCCACAGAAAATTTATGTGTAGCATCAATAATTCTCTTATTGAATTCAAAAATGGGATCTTTTTCTTTGAGTAGAAAAGAGGGGATTTTTTTTATATCAGTATCAAGCCCTACGCAGAGATACGATTTTTTCTGCTTTATAAAATTTATTAACGTTTGCTTATTCATTACCGGAGGTCTTCAATCGATACCCCTAAGTATTTAGATTTATCGAAATTGAAATAAGTGTCTTCTAGTTTTAAATTGGGAGTAAACGATTTTATCATATAAGTATATACACTGCCATTTTTTTCGTAGATTTTCCAGCTACGAACACCTCTATCGGCTTTACCAACTTCAATTTTTATCTTAAAAAATTTACTTTTTTTAATGTCTTCTGGATTTAGCTCTATTACATCATACACAGCTCCGTTGTAAGATTTTTCTTCAAGAAAATGATATTTGTATCCTTGTTTATATAAAGTATAAATTTTGGTTGGCGTCACTTCATTTTCTTCTGGCTCATAAGAAGAAATATTTACTTCATTCACATCTTTCAAATAAGTCCAAACAGTAGTACCGTTGTTAAAAATCTCCTGATTTCCCATTTTCAAGTGAAATTTGGCACCTTTCACTTCGATATCTCCTTCTGATGATTCTTTCACTTTTGCCTGAGGATTATCAAGCGTAAAACTAAATTTAGCCTTAAAAGAAGGCATATCTTTATATTTCTTACTCATAGCATCCAAGATGGTTTGAGCTTTAGAATCGTTTTGTGCTGTAGCCGAAAATCCTAATACCACTAGGCATGCAACAAGGCTAAATAACTTTCTCATTTCCTGTAATTTATTATATTTTAACTTGTAAATCCTCTTTAACCGTATGCAAATATAAAGAAGATGACTTGCAATATTAAACATTTATCTTTCTAAAACTTACTTCTACCTTAATTTATAAGATAACATTAAGCATTCTTGCCTAGTTCAGACAATAATTGTTCCAAACTAAATTCATCTTTTATTAAAACTTCGCGGGCTTTACTTCCTTCAAAATGACCAACTATTCCAGCTGCCTCCAACTGATCAATCAATCTTCCCGCTCTGTTATACCCTAATTTCATTCTACGTTGGATAAGCGAAGTACTGCCTTGCTGGGTAGACACTATTAAACGTGCTGCATCGTCAAATAGTTTATCCCTGTCTGCAAAATTAAAATTTTCGCTCTTCTGCTGACCATCTTCCATATCCGCATCGTTAAACTCTGGTAATAGATAGGCGGTAGAATAACCTTTTTGAGAACCAATATATTCGCAGATTCGATCTACTTCCGGAGTATCCACAAAAGCACATTGCAAACGAATGACATCTGAGCCCTGAGAAAACAGCATGTCACCTTGTCCTATAAGTTGCTCTGCACCGCTAGCATCTAAAATAGTTCGGGAATCTATTTTGGAAGTTACTTTAAACGACAAGCGAGCAGGGAAATTTGCTTTTATAATACCTGTAATCACATTTACAGAGGGGCGCTGAGTAGCCACTACCAAGTGAATCCCAATAGCTCTTGCCAACTGAGCCAGTCGGGCAATGGGCGTTTCTACCTCTTTCCCCGCAGTCATCATCAAATCTGCCAACTCGTCTATTACTAAAACTATATAGGGTAAAAAGCGGTGCCCGTTATTGGGATTCAATTTACGCTCTACGAATTTTGCATTGTATTCTTTCAGATTTCGACAGCCTGCTTCTTTAAGCAAATCATAACGTGCATCCATTTCTACACAAAGAGAATTTAGTGTATGCACTACTTTTTTAGTATCGGTAATAATCGCCTCTTCGCTGTCTGGCAGCTTTGCCAAGAAATGCCTTTCTATTGTATTGTATATTGAAAGCTCCACTTTCTTTGGATCTATCAATACAAATTTAAGTTGCGAAGGATGTTTTTTGTATAAAAGTGACGCCAACAGAATATTTAGCCCTACGGACTTACCCATACCTGTGGCTCCTGCCATCAATAGATGAGGCATTTTTGCTAAGTCTATAATAAATATTTCGTTGGAAATAGTTTTACCAAATACTACTGGCAACTCTCTGTCACTTGAAATAAATTTCTCTGTAGAAAATACGGAGCGCACACTCACCATTTCTTTGTTCTTGTTGGGTACTTCAATACCAATGGTTCCTTTGCCTGGCATCGGCGCTATAATACGAATTCCAAGTGCCGAAAGACTCAAGGCAATATCATCTTCCAGGCTTTTTATTTTCGAAATACGAATTCCTGCATCAGGTACTATTTCGTACAAGGTAACCGTAGGACCAATAGTTGCTTTTATACTTGCTATCCCAATACTATAATTCCCTAGTGTCGCTACAATCCTATCCTTATTGGCTTCCAGCTCTTCTTTGGTTACGATACCCGTTTTATTGTTTTCGTATTCGGTCAGTAAATCAAGTGTTGGGTATTTATAATGTGGAAGATCTAATGTAGGATCATAGTTTTCTAATGCTCCTTCGTATTTTTGTTCAATATCTTCTTCGTTAGGCACTACAAAATTATCGTTTACCACGATTATATTCGCATCTACAATAGTTTCAACTTTAGGTTCAGGAACAACTTCTTCTAGAATTTCCTCTATCATAAGTTCCAGTTCCTTTTTCTCAGGTTTTTTATTGTCTTTCGGGGTAACTTTTACTTCCCATTGTTGAGTCGGATCTTCTTCCTCTTCAATCTCTTCTTCATTTTCTTCTTCTTCCTCTACGAATACTTCATCGTCCTCATTTTCCTCCTCTTCTAGCGCAGCTACTATGGTATCCTCCTCTACATTTTCTATCTCTGCTTGCTCCGTTTTAAAGGTAGTGATGTTGAAAAAATAAACAACAAATCCAATTCCCATTAAAATAGCAAGCAAGAGAGTAGCCCAACCAATCAAGGCGTCTGAAAATTCTGCCAAGACATACCCTACTCCACCGCTGAGGAAAGAAAGGTTTAATTCCCCATCTACTTTCAATACAATATAACCTAGCGTAAAACTTATCCATAGAATAAAAAATACATTCGTTTTTATTGTTTTCGAAAAATCGATTATGTCTTTTTCAAAAACTATTCTAAATCCATACAGAAAAACTATTGGTATAAATAAGAAAGAGGCTATTCCAAACCATTTGAAAATAAAAAAGTACGCCATAATAGCGCCACCCAAGCCTAATAAATTTTGTGCTTCCTTCCCAGAATCTAAAATTGTGGTTCCAAAGAATGCTTCTACCACACTCTGATCATCGCTACCAGTGAAGAGGTAGGATATAAAAGACAAAGCCATACAAAACGAGAAAATTAAAATGAAGAATCCTGCTATCAGTTGAAATCTTCTGTCTTTTACAAATCGTAATGTAAAAAGCGGCTTTCTTGGTTCTATCTCCTCTTCTGCCGTTTCTCCTTTACGTTTGTTTTTCTTTTCGAAAGTGTTTTTAGGCTTTTTATAAGTATTTTCTGCCATAGTAATAAGTTATCACAAAGTTACACGACTTTGGCAGATTTAAAAACACTAAAAGTATAAAAATAGGCGGGCTGCTTTTTATTCATTTTTCCGCTTTATGCCTATCAAATTTGGTATATCCCAAAACTGATTATTTTCATCCGTTTCATTAAAATCCGTTTCATCACTTTGGCACTTGGTTTTATAAGTACGGAATAATTTCACATACTTACATGAATATTATTTGTCTCGCTGATTTGATTCCGTATCTTGAATAAAATTGCGACGACAACACCCATGGAGAATACAAAAACAATATCGGAACCACTTAGAATAAGCAACTCTGGCAAGTATGAATTGTATGATTATATTAACTCAACTGAAATAACATTATCAGGAGCTCTACTCTTAGATCCCTATCTTGAGAACAACCTGAATACTACAATAAAAATTATTGATAAAAAAAGCCAAGTAGAATTTGACAGATTTATGCTAATGGCATTCAGAGATCCTAGTCGACCAATGGATGATAAAATTAAAATTAAGGGGAAATTCTTTAACCCAAAAAAATATTATCTCAGAATTGAACCAAAAAATAGCAGTGATGAAATTCACTTTCTTTTATATCTTTCTACAAAAGGAAAATGAGTATTATATTGTATGTTTCATAGTAACGAGCGCTTTGTTTGTTTCATTACCCGCTTGCAGTAGGCGAAGCTTGTGGCAAACGGGTAAATTATTTTATTTGCATCAAAAGGTAATTCAATTTGAACATCTTACTAGATGAGTCGTATGAACTTATGGCGTTGTTCTTAAATTGAGTATCAATCATAGTCTGAACCTTGACATTATTAAGATAAGCTTGCTTTACATTGTCAACAGTCAACGCAAGCAATTTTCCGTCTCCTTTTGTAGAAAAATAATATTCTTTTTCTGTTGAATAATGATATGGATTTTCAGGTAGATATCCTTTTTTAGGTAATTCATCCAACTCAAGATAAAAAATCCAAATCGTCCCCTCTTCAGCTAGGTAATAAGTCATTTTATCTTGAAATCTAACCAGAGATTTGTCACAAGTTATAAATCCATAAAGACTATCCTTATATAGTTTTAATTTTTTACCTATTAACTTATTATCTATCAATGTTATATAAGATTCATTAAGAAATTCATTTGACCGAAAAACTTCCTTTTCGGTTTCGCAATTAATTTCATAACTAAGTTTTTTATTTAAATAATCACTAAAGGTTATATAGACTCCACTATTTTTATTTTCTGATTTTAAAAAAGCACCAATGGAATCAAAATATATATTTATTCCATGAACTTCGGCTTCATATATTACATTGCCGCTAGCATAAGTAGTTCTCGTTGCCTCTTTTATTTTCTCACCATCATACTTTCTTTCTAAATAATCATTTACAACCTTAGGAAGCGAAGAACTATTAATCCCTGTTTCTGTTTCGATTAATATGCCATTCGGGTCGATAATTAAGGATATTTCTGTCTTATCGTTATCAAAAATAGCTTCATAATTTCTCTTTTCCTTTTTCCATCTTTCTCCTTTAACATTAGGATAAATCGAGGAAAATGTTTCTTTTACAGAAGTTGGCACTTCTGATTTTTCTATTTTTTGTGCATAGGCGGAACTTCCTATTAAGAAGATTATCAAAATTAAAAACGCTGTTTTCATGTTTTTTTAATTAGTATAAATCATGTTCAATTGAACAAAGTTAAGATAATAAAAACTGAAAGTATTATGGAATTCTTGAATACGTTATATGATTCACACATTTTAAAATATCTTAGATGTGCTCTCTCTCCGTTTAACGTAGGCTGCGCCTAAGCACTTAACTATACATTAAGTTTTCAGACAAGACAATGAGACAAATCCCGATGGTGAATATCAAGAATGCGTTTTTATAAGATACAACATACTTTATATTTGCGAACAGTTTTTTATTCTTACCCAAATAATTACTCTTCCAACCGCAACAAGCGAAAATAATCCTCTTTCGGAAATTCTTTCACCTCTCCAGGCTTGGTAGCACCAAGCGTCATGTCTTCGATGGAAAGTCGCACCAGACGCTGGCAGCGGTGACCTACCAACAAAACCATTTTCCGGATCTGCCGGTATTTCCCTTCCACAAGACTTATGAGTAGCCAGGTGTGTGGATATTGACAACGTAGGTCTTCTGCATACGGATAATACACGAGCGGATCGCTCACCACACGAATATCGACAGGCACTGCGTGATGAAATTCTGTTTGTTTGATTCGGATAAAGACACCTTCCTTTAATCGCTTCAGTGTTTCCTCACTTACCGCATTTTTTACCATGACCAGATAAGTACGAACATGTTTTTTAGGTGTATTAAAAAGAAGTCCAGTGATACGTTTATCGGTAGTAAGGAGCAGCAATCCCTCCGAGTCTTTGTCCAGCCTTCCTATAGCGTGCGTGCCTTCAGGAAAGACATAATCTAGACTCCCGAGCAGTTTCACTTTCGGCGAGTCACTTACAAACTGCGAGACTATACCAGCAGGTTTGTGAAGAACAAAATAACGATAAGTCGCGATATTCATAGAAACAGCAATATTAAACAAAAAATATTCTATTCGTAACCTTGTTTTGGTAATAGTATAAATCTCTCTTTCACTATTTAACCTATTAAATCTTATTCGATTTTCTTTATTTTTTCTCCCACCGTACTTTGTCCCCTGACCAATGCTATTCAAATAAGGAATATTGGCTATTTTATCCACAAGCGATTTCCACTGAGGAGGATTAATCTTAATTGAGCATCGATTAGGTTATTCCCCTTCTGAGGAAATCAGGCTCTATTAAAAGACTCGTCACGGTACACTCTCCAACAACAAAGGAAAAAATATGTTCCTGTTTCCTTATTTGAATAGCATTGTGCAGGGGTACAAAGAAAAAGCCGATTTGATAGAGATTTACCAAATTCGACTCAAAATTACCAAATTTTACTTGTAGACTGGAGAACCAGATTATCGAACTTTTTTATACCAAATTTGCTAGTTATGAGGTGGTTGATTTTTCAAGTTTTCTTATCCTAAATAATTCTAAACAAGATTTATGCAAAGAACACTCTATTTTTCAATGTTTCTCATTAGAAACATCTTAGGCAGGAGATTTTGACAAGCTAACCTTGTAAATAATATACTACTATTCATTAAATTATAAAAAAATTAACCGAAGCTCCAAATTTTAAATTACTGGTGGTCAATGGGCGAAGGCATTAAGTGGTCTATGATACCAGCACATTAGGTTAGCAATAATTAAATAAAAACACTCGTTGACAAAAAATTAAATAATCAGTCAACAGAATAATTGAAGCTGATTGTTCTGTTATCTTAAGTATCTTTGTGTCTTGTAATTTCTTAATGAAGTATTGAATGAAAATTCTTATTATTGAGGATGATGAACGCGTAGCGAATCTCATAAGAAGAGGTTTTGAGGAGCAACAATATGCTGTCACGGTAGCTTACGATGGTTTAATGGGCAAAAAAATGGCACTCAATGATACCTTCGATTTGATTATAATGGATCTTGTTTTGCCTAAGATTAATGGTTTGGATCTATGTAAAGCACTACGGGAAACATTGCCTCATATTCCGATAATTATGTTAACTGCTCTAGGTACAACGGATGATAAAGTAGAAGGCTTCGATGCTGGTGCAGATGATTATTTAGTAAAACCTTTTGACTTTAGAGAATTACATGTTCGTGTAAGAACATTAATAAAAAGACAGACCGGCTTATCAAAAAATACAGGATCTATTTTACGATTTGCAGATATTGAATTGCATTTACAAACCAAAATTGTAAAAAGAAATGGTATTAAAATAAATTTAACTCCGAAAGAATTCAAGTTGCTAGAGTATATGATGCAAAATAGCGGGAGAGTATTGTCTAGAACCGAAATAGCAGAGAAGGTATGGGACACCCATTTTGATACTGGCACTAATTTTATCGACGTTTACATCAATTATCTTCGCAAAAAAATTGATAAAGATTTTTCAATCAAACTAATTTATACCCAACCCAGCATAGGTTTTATATTAAAAATAGAACATGACGATTAGAAATAAACTTGCAATTTTATTTTCAGGAATATTTGCGATAATTCTATTATTTTTTGCTCTCAGTGTTTACTATTTTTATAAATACGACACACACGAACAATTTTATAAACGGCTTAAACAACAAGGTAGAATAAGGGCTTCACTACTTTATGAAACAAAAATTGCGCCTTCAATTCTTCAGACTATTTACAAAAATTCTGCTCACTCTCTTATTCATGAAGAGGTAGCAATTTACGATACCACTTTTTATCTTTTGTATCATGATGCCGTAGATATTGACTTTGTTAAGGAGACTGAATCAATGATAAACGCTATTTTACAAAAAAAAGAAATAAAATTTTGGCAGGAAGATCATCAGGTAATTGGTTTTACAATAAAACATAACAGAAAAACATATGTAATTATAGCAGCAGCAGTTGATGAATACGGGCTAACAAAGATAAAAAATCTAAGATATACCATTATTGTAGCATTTATTGTGGCTATTTTATTAACCGTATTTGCAGGGAGGTCTTTTGCCAAACAGGCATTAAAACCTGTAACAAAAATGGTTAGTGAAGTAGAAGAAATTACCGCCACTCATTTGCATTTAAGAGTCAATGAAGGAAACTACAAAGATGAAATATCAGAATTGGCTATTACTTTTAATCAGATGCTGAATAGACTTGAACATTCGTTTGAAGCTCAAAAGCAATTTGTTTCTAATATCTCGCATGAATTAAGGACTCCTCTTTCAACAATTATTACTGAACTGGAACTCTCTGTTACTAAGGAACGGGGAATAGAAGAATATAAAACGGCCATCTGGAATGCCTTATCCGATTCACGTAAATTGGCTAAACTAACCTCTAGTTTGCTTGACTTTGCTAAAGCAAGTTATGACCCTTTAGAAATTACTTTCAAGGAAGTTCGTTTAGACGAAATCTTATTAGATGCACAACAAGAAGTTATCAAAGCCAATGCTAAGTTTAAAATTAGCATTGGCTTTGATAATGATGTAGAATATGATTTTACAACAGTAAAAGGAAATGAATACTTATTGAAAACTGCCTTTGCTAACCTCATGGAAAATGCCTGTAAATTTTCAAGTGACCATCATTGTGATATTCATATTGCTATCAAGGATGATCTGGTAGTAATTAAGTTTTACGACAAAGGAATAGGTATTTCCAAACAGGATTTAGAAAATATTTTTAATCCATTTTACCGTGGAACAAATAAGGAATTTGCAGATGGAAATGGTATTGGATTATCACTTACTCAAAAAATAATCCGATTGCATAACGGAACTATTTCTGTTCATTCAGAAATTAACGAGGGTTCATTATTCTTAGTAGAAATGGCTCATATAAGTCTACTCTAACATTCTTTTAATAACATTCTAATATATTTCTAACGATAGTTTAGTAAAGAATGATTTAATTTTATATCATGTATGACATGCTTAAAAAAGTGAAAAATGAGCATTTGATGGACAACTGTGAACGATTTAAGTGTAAAGCGAATCTTCTTACATACAAAATCCATAAAGGTCATTCCTTCCAATTTTATATAGATATAGCTAAGCCCTTTTATTGTATTAAATCATTATAATTAACAATGAAATTATTCAAGTTTTTTCTTTTCTTTAACATAGCCTTAATTCCGTTAATATCCTCAGGACAACAACTGGAAGAAGATACAAGTTATAATAAAAATCAAATCGGATTAAGTGTAAGTTCACTCAATCCTTTTGCCTACAATATTCCACCTATTATAAATACATCTACAATTTTCAGTGGAAATTATCACAGTGGTTTAGGATTAGAAGCAAACTATCATCGGAGAATATCAAGAAAAATAAGTTTAGGAGGTATTATTGGGTTTTGGAAAATGAATCCTATACAAGGCGGTGTATTGGATATTCATAACTATTATGCGTCTTTAAGTAAAATTGCACTTTCGGGTAATTATATCTTTTCCGACGGTGTGTTAAAACCCTACATTGGAGTAGAAATGGGTTATTATTATCTACATTACACAGCCGACAGTATTAGTACTAATGCAGCTGGTAGCGTATTGTCCAGTATTAATACGAGCAGCTTAGGCATAGGACCATCGGTTGGTATAATGTTCAGCTTTTCTCCCTCTCTTTACTTTAATGTAAATTTTGCTGAAAATGTACTTTTACCTCTCAATCATTATTCTGGGTTATGGATCACACCAAGACTTAGTATTGGGGTAGCATATAGTTTTAATACTAAAGGAAAAAAATAAATATGTATAGTTGTTCAATTATGAAAAAACACTTCTTTCTATTTATTCTAATATTCCTTTTGAAAATAACACCAAGTTATTCTCAAATTAAATTAGGATTAAAACAAGCCATGAATATGGCAAAGGAGAATAACATCAATATCAAAACATATAAATATATTATTGCAAGAGAAAAAACAGATATTATCACAGCTGGATTAAGACCTAACCCTGTTTTCAATCAGCAATCGCTCTTCTTATGGGATAGGAAATATATTAATGCTATTGGACCTAATATCAATATTGTTACCAGTCCTTATGTTAGGCAGACATGGTTTCAATTGACCAAAAATTACCAATTGGCAGGACAGAGAAAGAGTAAAATAAATTTTCAAACAAAGGATGCTCTATTTTACGAAAAAGACTTTGCTGAATATGCGAATAACATTGCCTATCAAACGGCTCAAAAATGGCTTGACGTTTGGTATGCTCAGGTAAGTTTGGGTATTATTTCGCTTGGCCAAAAGAATATAGATACACTTTTAGGAATCAATAAAATAAGACTTGAAAAATTGGTTATTCCAAGGGAAGAATACTTAAGAAATAAAATTGTGGCTGAAAAGTACGCTACCTCATTAATATCAGCCAAACAATTATATAGAACAGAAATACAAAAATTGCAATTTCTAATTAATACAAGCGATAGCATATTAGTAGAGTCAGACGAGATGATCTTTAATGAGGGAGTTCTATTTAATAATAAAGATAGCCTTTTAAATTATGCTCTTAATAACAGACCCGATATTATATCGGACAGAGCTTTTCAGGAAACTTCCGTTGCCAATGTCCGTATGCAAAAAACATTGGCATATCCCAACCCTGAATTTGGATTGATAACGAATCCTCAAAATATACAACCTTATGCGGGCTGGTATTTTCAAATGCCACTTTCTATTTTTAGTAGAAATCAAGGAGAAATACAGAAAGCTAAAATTAATACAATACAGGCTCAAAGTCAGGTTGATGCTACAGCTTCTTTGATTAAAAATGAAATAACATATTCTCTGCAAGAATATGAAGTAAACAAAGCAAATGTAGAGCGCTACAAAGAAATAGTTGCCAATGCTAATGAAGTATTGAAGGTAATAAGATATAGCTATCTGAGAGGAGGTACTAGTTTTCTAGACTTTTTAAATGCTCAGAGTACCTGGTATGAAACTCAGAAAAGTTATTACGATGCCATTTTAACATACCGAAAAAGTTATCTTCAATTATTATTTGCAACAGGTCTTTTAGCTTCCAATAATTAACCAAATTAAGAAATGAGAAATAAAATTTTTACTGTTTTATCAATTTCAATTTCCTTTTTATACGCAGTCTCCTGTCAAGAGAGAGGTGAAAAAAAAGAAATAAAATCTATTCCCAAACCAGAAGTAACGGAACTTGGGAAAATTATTTCTTTTCCTAAAGATTCTACAACATTAAATTATTTCAAAACGATTGAAGCCAATAATGAAAAATTAAGCGAAAATCTAAATGCTCCA
The DNA here is from genome assembly GCA_043732665.1 of Cytophagales bacterium. Classification (GTDB taxonomy): domain Bacteria; phylum Bacteroidota; class Bacteroidia; order Cytophagales; family Cytophagaceae; genus JANYCO01. The sequence goes on from JAYTHK010000209.1 coordinate 28,457, forward strand.
GCTAGGGTAATCGCCAGTGTGATAAAAGACATTTACAATAAAGAATATAACCTCATTTTATTTAGCGACCCTGAGTTGACTGCCAATTTTTCTATGTATCTGGAAAGGCTTATTAATATCAGGACTTATGGGGTAAATCTTAGTAGAACAAAAGACCTGTTTGAAAGCGGAGCTGCGACAGGAAAAGATGTGATCGAAGCTCAAACACAACTTTTAAATGAAGAAGCTGCCATTATTGAAAATGAGGCAAAATTTCTTTTAGCAGGTCTGGAGCCTGAAATATTGAAAGATGCCAGGCCTGGGATAGTATGGATAATTTGTGATATACCAGAAGACCAGACAAATAAATTAAAAATCGGAAGTACTTGTGATATTACATTTCAGTCTTTTGAAGACGAGGTATTTCATGGAAAAATAGAGGACATTGGAGAAGTTGTTGATAATATTACAAGGATGGTTAAACTTAGAATTTCCGTTAACAATAGTAACCGTAAGATAAAAGCAGGCATGTTTGCAAATGTCAACTTCAATGTGTCCGAAGGTGAATTTCTTAGTGTATCTAAAAATTCGATAGTTACTGTTCAGGGAAAAGAATACTTATTCATAAAAACTGGCACTAATATTTTCGAACGAAGAGAAGTTATAACGGGTCAACAAATAAATGATCGAATCATTATATTCAATGGTCTTAAAGAAGGCGAAAAAGTAGCGGTTGAAGGGGTAATGCAACTCAAAGGATTAAGTTTCGGATATTAATAATTCCAATAAAATGATTAAAAATATTATTACCTATTCCATTACGAATCGATGGGCTATTGTTTTATTTTCAGTATTGATAATGGCAGCAGGAGTTTGGTCTTTCTACCAACTTAAGATAGAGGCTTACCCTGACATTGCTGATACTAATGTCATGGTCATTACTAAATACAATGGAAAGGCTGCAGAAGAGGTAGAACAGCAAGTTACTATACCTATTGAAAGAGTGCTTAACAGTGTGCCCAATGTTACCACAAGAAGATCAAGAACGATTTTTGGCTTATCAGTTGTACAGTTAAATTTTGAAGACGGGACAGACGATTATTTTGCTAGACAGCAAGTTTCTCAGAGACTCGCTGATGCAGAGTTGCCCAATGGAGTTACTTCCGCTGTTGCTCCATTAACCTCTGCTGTTGGAGAAATATACCGTTATGTAATAGAGGCTCCCTCTTCCTATAGCCCAATGGACTTGCGTATATTGCAAGATTGGGTAATTGTACCAAAACTTTTACAAACACCTGGACTTGCTGATATTGCTACTTTTGGTGGACCGGTAAAACAGTTTCATATTCTAACCTCTCCTACCAACCTCCGCAAATACAACCTAGATATTCAGGATATTATTGATGCAATAGGTAGAAATAATCAGAATACGGGTGGGAATATAATTGCCAGAGGAGCACAAGGATTTGCCATTCGAGGATTGGGGTTTATCAGAACATCAGAAGATATTGAAAATATTGTATTGACTACCAGTAATGGGGTACCAATATACATCAAAAATGTAGCCAGTGTCGAAATAAATCCCCCTCCACCATCAGGAATATTGGGCGTTACTGTCCCTGATGAAAAAATAGACATTAACGCGGGCACTGAAGGTATTATCCTTTTACGAAGGCACGAAAATCCTAGCGAAGTATTAAAAGAGCTGAAATTAAGAATAAAAGATTTAGAGGAAAATGACCTCCCTAAAGATGTTAAGTTAAGAGTTTTATATGACAGAAGTTTCCTTATTAATCATTCTTTGGAAACGGTAAGTCATACTGTTCTTGAAGGTATAGGTATTGCCGTAATTGTTATTTTCTTATTTTTAGGCAGCTTGAGATCTGCCTTGGTGGTAGCGGTAACTATTCCTTTTTCATTATTGTTTGCCTTTATTATGATGAAATTTACTAATGTACCTGCTAACCTTTTGTCATTAGGAGCCATTGATTTTGGAATTATCGTAGATGGAGCTGGCAGGATTGCTGAAAATATGATTCGCAGAATTGAGACAGCTAATGAAATAGAAAAAAGAAAAGGTTTATTGTATATATGTTCTGAAGGTGCTCAAGAAGTTGGTCGTGAAGTCTTTTTCTGTGTCGCTATAATCATCGTGGCATATCTTCCGATTTTTACAATGCAGCGAGTAGAAGGGAAATTGTTTTCTCCTATGGCCTTGACACTATCCTTTGCGTTGCTTGGTTCGATGATATGCGCTTTAACACTTATTCCAGCTTTAATCAGTTGGGCATATTCCAATGCTTTTACTAAACACCACGTTTCTTCTGGAATATTTGGAAAACTATCTCCCTTCAAACATATCCAAAATGGCTATGCAACACTACTTAATCGTCTCTTAACTATTCACAAACTAGTATTGGGGTTTATGGCCATCATTCTCATCGTCGCCACTTTATTCATAATGAGAATTGGTACAGAATTCTTGCCAAGGCTGGATGAAGGCAGTATATGGCTCCGATGCAATTTACCTGCTGGAGTAACGCTTCAGGAAACGGTTAAACTAGCTCCTAAAATCAGAGAAATCGTAAGTAAATATAAGCCAGTTGAAGTAGTGGTTACACAATCAGGAAGAAATGACGACGGCACAGATCCTCTTCCTGCTAATAGAACTGAAATATTTATAGGACTGAAAGAATATAAATATTGGACGGATACGATTTCAAAAAAAGAACTTGTTAAATTAATTCAAACTGATTTAGAAAATAATTTACCAGGAACATATCTTTCCTTTGGTCAACCTATTATTGATCAGGTTATGGAAATTGTAACAGGAAGCGCCGCAGATCTAGCTGTATCGGTAATCGGTTCTGATCTTGCATTAATGCGGGTAAAAGCAGATTCTATTTTACATATCGTTAAAAAAATGAAAGGTGCTGAAGGATGTAATATTGAGCAGGAGGGAAGACAGGCTCAAATTGCTATCAAAATAGATCGTAAATTGGCAGCTCGTTATGGTATCAATGTAAGTGATATACAAATTATTATTGAGTCAGCAATAGGAGGAAAAGAAATTGGAGTTATTTATGATGAAGCAAAAAGATTTGATATTATTGTCCGGTATTATCCAGAAAATAGAAATACTTTAGAAGCCATTAAATTATTGCAGATTCCTGCCGCAAATGGCTCCTATATTCCAATGAAAGAAGTTGCATCTATTAATTATGTGGATGGAGAAACGAATATATACAGACTTGATGGCAAAAGAATGATAACCGTGAGGACTAATATCAGAGAAAGAGATCAGGGAGGATTTGTCAAGGAATTGAGAAAAAAAATAAATGAAGATATATCATTACCCGATGGATATAGAATAGTATATGGGGGGCAATTTGAAAATTTAGAAAGAGCCTCAAAAAGACTCGGCATCGCGATACCTATGACATTAGTAATCGTATTTATTTTCTTATTTATTTTATTCCGTAATATAACCCATACAATGATTGTATTTGCCTGTGTTCCTTTGGGAGTGGCAGGAGGGGTCATTGCTTTAATCTCCAGAGGATATAATTTTAACATTTCTGCTGGAGTTGGTATTATTTCTTTATTTGGCATTTCTTCAATGACTGGTATCATGGCTATTTCTTTTCTAAACAATGCCATTAAAGAAATAATTAAGAAAGATAAAATAGATCTTAATCAGAAACCAACATTAGTTGAGATGAAAAATATTGTTATTGAAATTTGCAGAGAACAACTAAGACCAAAAATGATGGTAATGATTGTAGCTATGTTAGCACTTATTCCTGCGGCAACCTCTTCTGGAATTGGTTCAGATGTTCAAAGACCACTTGCAACTGTAATTATCGGAGGTCTATTCTCTACGTTATTATTCACTCCATTTATTATACCTTGTTTATATTGGTTGATGATAACTAAAAAATACAAAAAGATGTAAAGTATATTGATCCGTCTGCTAGCAATAAAAAACGGTACTATGAGAAAAAAATAGACCGTATTGTATAAAAAGCCCCATTCCTACTGTATTTTATGCTTGGGCACTTCTACTATGGAGATACACTACAGCCTAAAGTGACATAGAATTCTAGCCCAAGTTGAATCTAGAGATACAATCGTACATTAATCGTACAAAATATGTAAAAATGCTAATAATTTAAATAATGACTACTAGCATTTTATATTATAAAAGGAAGTATTTGGAAAACGCTGTTTTATTTATCAATCTATTCATGCAGAGTCATTCTATTATCAAAATGGTTTTCCTGTTAATATACCCACATTGTGTCTTGAGTAACTATTTTATTCTGTCTTTATATTTTTCCAGTATGAACCAACAGTAGCATTATTAAAACTCTTCCCAAATCATATCTAATTGCTTTAGTGTTGGGTGCTTACTATAATGATAAAATATTAAAAA
>JAYTHK010000210.1:0-4270 GCA_043732665.1 Cytophagales bacterium
CTCCTTACAAATATGCTATAAGTAGCAAACAAGGATTTACTACGTCTGGTAAATTTAATTTTCTTTCTGTGGGAGAATATTACTTGAGTATAAAGGAAAGCGAGGGTTGCATATTCAAAATTAAAGAACCCATAAAAATAGAAACGAAATCTTGCTATGAACCATTCAATACGACCTTTAACCCTTCACAAGAAAGTGTTTGGAAACTTCCAATAGAGGCTGGACAATCGGGGAAATTTAAATTCCAAAATAAAGCTGGACTAGTTGTGCATGAAATAGTAGTTCAAAATGGGCAACCGTCTGAATGGGATGGAATTAATTTTAAAGGAGAAGAAACTCCCGCTGGTTATTATTACGTTACAATAGAAAAGTCAGATGGTACAATAGAATATGGATATTTAACAATAAATCGTTAAATTTATAGAATAAATGGTAGCCAAAAAGGTTTACATATTGTTTCTATTACTCTTATTCAGAACTCAGTTCTGTTATTCAGCCTATACTACGGTTATCCCAGATCCCAATTTTGTAACTTTTCTATCCACTACTTACCCAGGGTTAATGTCTGGTGCGATGATGGATACAATGGTAGCAGCCAGTAAAACCGGTACGCTCAGCTGCAGAGCAAAATCAATTTCCAGTATAGAAGGCATTCAATATTTCAAACAACTTACTATTATAAACATCAATAGTAATTCTATCTCTTCAATTCCCGCGTTAAAAAATTTCGTAAACCTCCAACAACTGCACTGTGACACTAATATCCTTAACAGTTTACCACAACTTAATTCAATTACAACGCTTCTGGGATTAAGTTGCCGTAAGAATAATTTAACAAGTTTACCTCCCCTTTCGGGATTAATTAATCTTAGTTATTTGAGCTGTAGTCTTAACAATTTAACTTCTATACCGAACTTAAATGGGCTTAGTAATCTTGCGACACTTGACTGTTCAGAAAATAAACTTTCACAACTTCCAAATCTGGATTCGCAGGTAAATTTGGAAAATCTTTATTGCAGTACAAATTCCATCACTACGCTTCCTTCTCTTAATAATCTTACTAAACTGCAATTGTTATATTGTGGCAATAATTTACTTACCAGCTTACCGAATTTGAGCAATTGCACACTTTTAAATACGCTAAGAATAACAACGAACAAAATAACAAATTTGCCTGCCTTGCCTTTTACAGCTGCTCCTGTTCAAGTTTACCTGAATTATAACAATCTTACTTTTGAAGATTTATTACCCGTTGTAAATAATACTTATTACTCAACGGTAACCTTCAAATTATTTCCTCAGAATAATTTTGGAGCGTATGACGACACTCTAATAAAAGAGGCGGGCACTTTCAATTTTAACCTTCTAATAGATGCCTCCTTAGGTACAACTAATACTTACAAATGGTATCGAAACGGCACCTATTTATCTTCCAGTAATACAAATTCATATCCTTTAACTAATGTTACATTTCTGGATACAGGGAGTTATTATGCAGTAGTTCACAATAACAATCCGAAATTTTCTGGCGATTCGTTGGTGAGTACTGTCAAAAAATTAAAAGTAGCAGAATGTTTTTCTGGCGCTGGTATTTCTTATAGCTACACTTCTATTTCGTGCAAAGAAGGTTTTCGTATAATCGTTAACGATAATGGTATATCAGGTGGTACAACTCCTTACACTTATCTATTGACAAATATTTCAAACGGAGAAATACTTGCGTCTTCTTCTACAATACTATCTGGTATAAAAGAGGGAGAATATTCTCTTATGTTAAAAGACGCAGCCAGTTGCGAAACGCCTTCTATATTTTGTCAATTTGTTTCAGGCACAAACTGTGACCCCGTTTTTTCCCCTAATGGTGATGGAGTAGTAGACACTTATTTTATAAGTACGCCAGGCAAGGCTAGAATATTTGATAAAAATGGCACTCTGATTCAAGAGCTCATTACACCTGCTTATTGGGATGGTTTAGATAAGACTGGCTTTGAAGTTCCTTCTGGATACTATGCTATCATCATCAATGAAAAAACCACTACTAATGTTTCTTTGATGAGATAGAACTATTATTTTATCCCCCTTTTAAGGAAATAAAAATTCCATCTATTCCTTAAACAATTGCAAAAATTTTTCTACCATTATATCTTTTGAAAAATCATGTTCAGCCAATTTTCGAGCATTCTTTTGTGCTGTTTTTAATAAATTTCGATCGTTCGTATACGGTATTATTTTATCTAAAAATAACTCTGGTTGCTCAGGATCGTAATAGAATCCACATTCATTTTTTTCAATCAACTCTTTCATCCAACCTCTGGTATTGGTAATGCAAAGCTTTCCTGCTGCCAATCCATCGAAAAATTTATTTGGACTATTCGTCTCTAAAATGGGCTTATTGGCAAAAGATATATATATGGCGTCCGTCACGTTTAACATTTCGTGGAGGCTTTCTTTGTTAATAAAACCAATAAAATTAATATTGCGAAGTTGATATTCTTTCACCTTCTCTTTAATCAGGTGCAGTTCATATCCTTTTCCAGCAATTATAAAATGTATATGGTCTATTTTATTTTTAGAAAGTTCTATAGCCGCATTGATAAGGTAATCCAGATGATTTGCTTTCCCTAATGCACCGAAATAACTCACTACAAATTTTCCTTTTACTGCAAATTTTTCTTCTGTTTTAATTATTTTTTCTTCAGGATGAAAAAACACACAATCCGAAAAATTAGGGATCAGATGCACTTCTTTTTGAGGAACTTTATTCTTTATCCCTTCAAGTATGCCTGGAGACAAGGCTATTATTTTCTCCGCTCGTTTATAAATTCTCTTTTCGAGGTTGTATAAATATTTTTTAAGGAAATAATTTTTAATCGCTCCCATTTGAATAGGTGCTTCTGGCCAAAGATCGCGTACTTCAAAATAAAATTTAATACGATGTAGTTTTCTTAACCATAACGCTATAATCCCAATAGTGAGAGGTGTTGATGTGGCATAACAGATGTCAACCTCTTCTATCTCCGTCGATTTTTCATACGCACGGTACATAAATTTAATGAAGGATACAAAACGACCGATGTATTTTAAATTATTCTCATAATACACGGGGAGATAATGTACTCTTATTCCTTCTATTACTTCAAAATGATATGCTTTATGATTGTGAGAAGTAATCATTTCTACTTCATGCCCAGCCTCCACCAGAGCCTTCGCTAAGTGATAAGAACGGATTGCGCCTCCCTGTTCAGGTGTTAGAAAATACTGATGTAAGTATAAAATTTTCATTAAAACTCTTTTTGTAGCCAATTGGTGAGTACAATCAACGACCAAAGTGCGGACGTATGATCTTTTTTTCCAGATAGATGAGCAATCAACAATTCATCCACCATTTCGTAGGGTATATAATTGTATATGTAACTATTTTTATTTCGAATATGTTCCAATATAAATTTATTCTTTTCTTCTTTTATCCATTTCCCTACAGGCATTCCAAATCCTTCTTTCGTTCTAGAAGTAAATTCCTTTCCTCCCATATTTTGTAAGAGTTCCTTTAGTATCCATTTTCTACCATTTTTAAGAAGCAATTCAGAAGGCAATTTTGAAAGATAATTTGTCAAATCATTGTCTAAGTAGGGTACGCGTACCTCTAGGCTTTTTAACATAGAGGTTTTATCTGTTAGCATTAAAATATCAGAAACTAAGTATTCGTTGCGGTCTTTTGATAGAGCTTGTTGTAGAAATTTTTCTGTAGAAATTTTCTGCTCAACACTATATTCAGCAGCAGGCATAGCAGTATCAAAGGAATTTTGCCTTCTGAAATTATCGTACGTTTCCAGTGGATTGGAAGAAATACACGAAGCAAATTTATTCCACAGCCTCGCTTGCTTGCGCAGCGGATGTGAAAATCCATCTAGAAAAAAGTCTGCTGATAATCCTGATAATTTTATCAATAAATTATTTCCATAAAAATACGTTAGATAATTTTTATAGGCCAAATGACGGTTGTACCCAGCAAACCATTCGTCGGCACCCGCACCTGAAAGCGCCACTCGTATATTTTTTGCTGCGTTATCGGAAATCAGCCAAGTAAGCAACAATGCGCTGTCTCCTATCGGCTGATCGATCTGATGAAACAGCTCTTCCGTGGTTTTTAATATCGACGAGTCAATAGAAATTTCATGATGATCGCTGTTGTATAAGCGTGCTGCTTTTTTAGCATAGAGGTAATCGTCTGTACCAAAATTTCTGTCTTCAGAGGAATTAACGACTGAAA
>JAYTHK010000211.1:0-13344 GCA_043732665.1 Cytophagales bacterium
TCATAACAAACTTCATCCGAATTAAACCTATCACTAAAGGATAGAATATCTTTACCTTTGTATCTTTCCATTATATCTCTTATTTTGATACAATCTTAAACATACACAACGCAGTATATCTGCATGGGCGAATAAAATATCTAATCCTTTACTTTTTATTGCGACAAAAAAATAGGTGGTGCTGGCGTGGCTACTGTAGCCAGTAATTTATCGAATGATCCCAATTTCAACCTAAAACCAATTATAGATAAAGCATACATTACTTTTACAACAGAGTTCGCAAAAGACTTTCCTTTTAAATTAATAGACAAGCCTGTAGTAACAGGAAATCCAGAATACCAAAAGTATGAATCTAAATGGTTGGTGGATACTACAAAAGGAATTAACAAAGCATTAGGGATTCAATATGCTGTCGTAGACGGCTTTGTTTTTGCATTCAACGGTGGAGCAGGATTGCTTAAAGATGCAAACAGAGACGAAGTAAATCTTTATAAAATATTTCAGAAAGATTGTGATGGTGTAATGTTAGTAAGTGTTGACTATGAAATTACGGCTGGTTTTGGTGGTTTATTTGCTTATGTAACGGCTTATTTAAATATGTCTCTTTGGGATAAAGATGGCAGCAAAGTATTCCGTATTAGAGAAATGGGTAAGTCTACAAAAAAGGTAGCTGCTATAGGTGGTATACCTGTTATGAAGCCTGAAAAAATTCAACCATTATGTGAAGATGCAACAAATATGTTGTTCCAAGAATTGCAAGGCAAACTTGGTAAGATTGTAAAAAATCAGCGAAGTTTTAACTTTTGAATTAAGAATTAAAAGGACTGCTGTTTTTAAAAGCAGTCCTTTTTTATGAATTTACATAATACTTTTTTCCTTAACCATTGAGCGAAGTACTTTAGCAGCAGCGATCATATTTTTAAGTGCTAATTCTGTTTCTGGCCACTTTCTCGTTTTCAATCCGCAGTCAGGATTTACCCATAAATTTCGTGCAGGAATTACATCCAATGCTTTATTAAGCAAATGCGTAATCTCTTCTGATGACGGCACACGTGGACTGTGAATGTCGTATACGCCAGGGCCTATTTCATTTGGATAATTAAAATCCGCAAACGCATCCAACAACTCCATTTGTGAACGGGAAGTCTCGATCGTGATGACATCCGCATCCATATCGGCAATGTTACTGATGATGTCGTTAAATTCCGAGTAACACATGTGCGTATGAATTTGTGTTTCATCTGCTACAGAAGAAGAAGAAATACGGAATGCTTTCACGGCCCAGTTAAGATAAGCTTGCCAGCCTTTTTTGCGTAAAGGCAAGCCTTCTCTGATAGCGGGTTCATCGATCTGTATTACTTTTATTCCTGCTTTTTCAAGATCACAGACCTCATCTCTTATTGCCAATGCCAGTTGCATCGTAGTAGTTTCTCTTGGTTGATCGTCACGCACGAAAGACCATTGAAGAATTGTGACTGGACCGGTCAACATCCCTTTCATTAATTTCTTCGTTTTAGATTGCGCATACGCAGACCACTTCACCGTCATAGGTTCTTTGCGCTCGATGTCTCCGTATATTATAGGAGGTTTCACACAACGAGAGCCATAACTTTGCACCCAGCCATTTTGAGAAAATACATAACCCGACAATTGCTCGCCAAAATATTCTACCATGTCATTGCGCTCAAACTCTCCGTGTACCAATACGTCAATGCCGATTTCTTCCTGCCATTGAATAGATCTGTCAATTTCTTTTTTGATCTTCTCTTCGTATTCTGCTTCTGACAATTCACCTTTTTTCAACTTCGCTCTCAGCGCTCTGATGTCATCAGTTTGAGGAAAAGAACCAATCGTGGTTATAGGAAAAAAAGGCAGTTGAAGAGCATCCTTTTGTTTATTTTGGCGAATAGAAAATGCACTACTTCTTTTAGAATCTTTTTCTGTAATAGCAGCTACTCTTTCTTTTACATGAATTTTGTGGATCAAAGTGGATTTTTTTCTGCTTTCAATTGAAATGCTATTTTCCTGAAGTAATTCGTCAAATTTATTTTTCGTTTCCAAATCGGATAAATTTTTGAGAGCCACTACTTCTGCTAATTTTTGTTTCGCAAAAGCCATCCAATTTTTAATCTCTTTTGTTAAAACTGTTTCCTTCTCTTCTAAGTCTAGATCAAAAGGAGAATGAAGCAGAGAACAAGACGGAGCAATCATTACGCGATCGCTGCCAAGTTTTTCTATTGCCTTATTGATAAATGTTAAGGATTTTTTAAAATCATTTTTCCAAATATTTCTTCCATCTACCAATCCTAGCGACAATTTTTTTTCTGACAATTGAAAAGGAGTAGACAAAATATCATCTAACTGTGCGGGGCATCTTACCAGATCTATATGAAGTGCATTTATTGGCAATACAATTGACAACCCAAGGTTATCGCCAGAGCAATCAAAATAGGTGGCTACCATAATATTCAGAAAAGGGCATTTTTTTCTTATCTCATCGTAAACATAGTGATAAGCTTTCTTTTCTTCTTCGGAAAGATCCATTGTGAGAAAAGGTTCGTCTAATTGTATCCATTTCGCACCTTGGGCTTCCAGCTTTTCAAGTAATACTAAATAAGCAGGAAGTAAATTTTTGATCAATTCAATCCGGTGAAATCCTGCTTGTTTTTCTTTGCCAAGTAATAAATACGATACAGGTCCTATCAATACAGGTTTTGTAAGAATTCCAGCTTGTTTGGCTTCGTAAAATTCATTAATTACTTTATTAGAAAATAAATTGAATTGTTGCCCTTTGTGAAATTCAGGAACAATGTAATGGTAATTGGTGTCGAACCATTTTGTCATTTCCATTGCAGGGAGATCTACTCCGTCCTTCTGAAGCCCTCTTGCCATAGCGAAGTATAGGTCTAACTCTGTATTTTCTTTGTTCAGCATGACGTCGTTGAAACGTTCTGGAATTGCGCCCAACGTAAAAGACATATCTAGTACTTGATCGTAAAAAGAAAAATCATTGGAAGGAATTAATTCTATTCCTGCATTTTTTTGAAGCAGCCAATTTTCTTGGCGAATATTTTTGCCCGTCTGTATAAGGTCTTTTTGCGTAGACTGTCCAGACCAATAGAGTTCGGAAGCTTTTTTAAGCGCTCTGTGAGCCCCTATTCTAGGGTATCCTAAGTTGTGTGTAATCATTTTTAAAAGTAGTTTTAGATATTTTTACCACACAAAATTATTATAATAGATTTATAATCTATTATATTGCCAATTAATAAGTAATTTATACTTTACTAATACTATTTATTAGTTTATATATCTAAAATTGAATCAAAAATAGAACACAAATAGAAAATTTATCTATGGACTCGTTAGACAAAATTGATTTGGAGATACTCCGACAGTTACAGGAAAATGCACTTACTACCACAAAGGAGCTCGCAAGCAAATTGCATCTTTCTATTACTCCTGTATATGAACGTATCAAAAGGATGGAGCGGGAAGGGTATATAAAAAAATATATTGCGCTGCTCAATAAAGAAAAACTTAAGAAAGGCTTGGTCGTATTTTGTAATGTGTCGCTCAAGCAACATACCAGAGATATAGGGAAGAAGTTCGTAAAAGAAATTATTTCTTTGCCAGAAGTTGTAGAGTGTTATAATATCTCAGGAGAGTACGACTTCATGTTGAAAATATTAGTGGAAGATATGCCGTGTTATCAGGAATTTGTGATGAACAGGCTAGGTTCTATAGAAAACATAGGCAGTGCGCATAGCATATTTGTAATGGGAGAAATTAAAAATTCCACGTCTTTGCCAATATAATATAACGCACAATAGTTAACGTTGTGCGTTATATTATACCTACCCGCCAACTTTCATTCCCATTACCAAAATATCGTCAATTTGTTTTTCGTGATCCCCTTTCCAATCCTCAATAGTATTGTTGAGGATTGTTTTTTGTTCTTCAAAAGGCAGTGGGTGTATTTGTAAGAGAAGTTCTTTGAAGTTTTTAATCATAAATTTTTTATTTTCTGTACCACCAAATTGATCAGGATAGCCATCAGAGAATAGGTAGAAGGAGGTTGGTTTTTCTATAGAGATCACATGTTTTGTGTAGGTCCGTTTTGCGTCACCTTGCGAGCCACCAATAGGATGAGAATCTCCTTTTATATGAAATAATTCTCCATCTTGGATGTAAACAAGTGGATTTTTAGCACCAGAAAATTCCATTGTTTTTGCATCTTTATCAATTACGCAAAGCGCCATGTCCATGCCGTCTTTGTTGTCATTTTTATATTGCTGTAGAGCAAAGCGGACATTTTTATGTAGTTCCCCTAAAATTTTATCTGCCTCGAAAATATTTTTTGAAGCGATCATATTTAAAAGATTGTAACCAATCATAGACATCAAAGCTCCTGGTACTCCATGCCCTGTCGAGTCTACAGCTGCCACTACTATTTTTCGAGCTTCTTTAGCATCTGGAAGACGTTCCACTCCTATATTTGTTTCTGGATCAAATTCGTTAAGATTAGTACCTGTCTTGATGTTATAAAACCAGTAAAAATCTCCACTCACGACATCTTTTGGTTTAAATAAAACAAAGGAATCTTTGATCAAATGCTTCAAGCTGGGTTCTCCTGGAAGCATCGCATTTTGAATCCTTTGTGCATAGTTAATGCTGTTGGTAATATTGGAATGCTGCGACTGAATTACGCCAAGTTGGGTTTCAATTTTTGCATTTGCGACCTGCTTTTGTTTGATATTTTTGTACAACACATATCCAAACACTGTCACCATCAAGATAATGAGTACTAGCCCTAAAAGAATAGCTCGTTCTGTTTCCAGCTCTGCCTCTTTTTTCTTCAGAGCGAGCGAACTTATTTTCAGCTTGGCGTCTTGCTCTCTTACTTTTAAATCTTTTAATTCTTTTTCTTGTTGCAATAAATCAATTTGCGCTTGCGTTTGCTTATTCATAATATCCAGCACAAGCAATGAATCTTCTGTTCTAAGCAGTCTTGAAGTTTGTGCTTCTAAAAGATTTTCGACTTCCTTCTTCCCAAGTTCGTTAAGTAATGATTGCTCTTTAAGCTTGTTGATTTGAAGTTGGCTGACTTTATTTTTTTTCTCAAGATCGTTATTGGCTCTATTCGTTTTGAAAGAATTGTAGAGTCCAAAATATTCAGCCGCTTTCTTTTCGTTCCCAGATTTCTGATATGTTTCGTATAATACCTTATATGAGAGTTCTGCCAAACCATTATTTTTGACACTTACGGATTTTTTGAGTGCATACTCCAACTCTTTAATTGCTTTGGAATATTTGGCAGTAGCGTTATAAGTTTCTGCCAGTTTCTGAGCGGATTGAATAACGCCGACAGTATTACTTACTTTTTCAAATTCCGATCTGCTTTTTTCGAAATTTTTCAGCGCTCCAACATAATCCTTTTTTGAAAGAGAGGTCTCTCCGGATGCATAATAATTTATATCGTTAGAGTATTGGTTATTACCGTTGTTGCTGTTATTTTTACTGCTTTTAGCATCGGATTTTTTCCCTTTTAGAAGCTGAGCTTCTGTCATAGTAATGGAAACAAAACAAAATAATACGACTAATAATCGCCAATCCCACATATAATCTCATCAGTTAGTCAGAATTTGTACGAATAATTTTCAATAAGGTTATCAAAACTACATCTTAACTATCTTGAAATTTGGAAAACGAACTTTTAGTCTATTTTAAAATTAATTACAGGCAGATTAATATTTAATGCAACTGTTCGATAGTTTTGTTAAATTTATTTATTGGTTTATAGTAAATAAATTTGATAGTAAATGATCTATTTATTCTTAATAGAAAAATAAAGCGTAAATATTAAAATAGTATCAAATGGACAATCAATTACAAACGGTAGATATATATAACAACTACGCTGATGAGTATATCAAAAAATTTATGCATTTTGATTTATACAACGATACATTTGATTTTCTTTTAGCGCTTTTCCCTAGAGATAGCACTCTGCTTGAGTTGGGCTGCGGCCCTGGAAATGTCATAAATTACTTTCTAGGAAAACGGCCAGACTTAACTGTTCTAGGTGTTGATCTTGCGCCGGAAATGCTTAGGCAAGCCAAGAAAATAAATCCTCAAGCAGACTTTCAATTGCTAGATATAAGAAATGCGGATCAGCTAAAACAACAGTTCTCAATTGTCGTTGGTGCATTTTGTTTGCCTTATTTATCTTATGAAGAGTTGAATAAATTCTTTTATAATTTAAAAGCTTTAACCAAAGAAGATGGATTTGTTTACCTAAGTTTTATGGAAGGTCCGAGGGATAAATCAGGTTTTGAAAAAACAAGCTTTACTGGAGACAACGAACTTTATATTTATTATCATCAACGAGATAACATTGAGCAAAAGCTTTTTGAGAATGAATTCGTGATTGAAAAGTTTTATACCAAAGACTATCCCGAAACAGACGGAACTGTGACGACGGATTTAATTTATATTGGAAGGAAAAAATAAAATAACATATATTATTGAAATGAAAATAGCAAAAGTCATTCAGGAGGAAACCTCTTTATTAATAAATCCCATAGCTTGAAATATATCAGCTAAGTGATTTGGTAATTTTTAACCTCAGGATTTATTAATAAAGAGGTTTCTCCTGAATGACCATAGATTAAATAATAAAAAATGAACAATCTTACTATCGAAGACCAAGAATTTCGTGGACTTACATTCTCCAAAGAAGAACGTCTGCCAAAAGGAGAGTATGAAAATTGTCGATTTGTCAATTGCATTTTTTCAAACTCAACGCTCTCAGGTATAAATTTTACAGACTGCGCATTCACGGATTGTAACTTGAGTATGACGAATATAAAAGACACCTCACTTAAAACTATCCGTTTCAAAAGTTGCAAGCTTGTGGGAATTAACTTTGGCGAATGCAATAGCTTTTTGTTGTCGGTGTCTTTTGAAGACTGTATTTTAAATTTGGCCTCGTTTTTTAAACTCAAATTAAAAGGAACAGAATTTAAGAATTGTAATCTACAAGAAGTTGACTTTGTCGAAACAGACTTGACAAGTGCTTCGTTTGAAAACTGTGATTTTGCTAGAGCAGTATTTGAAAATACGCTATTAGAGAAATCAGATTTCAGAACTTCTTATAATTTTTCCATAGATCCAGCAATAAATCGAATAAAAAGGGCAAAATTCTTAAGAACAGAAATCGGAGGATTACTTTATAAATATGATATAAAAATTGAATAAGTCTGTCTGTGGCATAACATTCATGGTGTGTGTTTAATTGCACACCATGAATGTTATGCCACAATGAGATTAAAGTATAACCGTCAGCAGATTTTTGCTAAATGTTTTTATTTAACAATAAAAATTCCAAATTTACAGTATACTCAAAAGATATGATTTACAACTCCATCATAGAAACAATTGGTAATACACCTTTGATACGTTTAAATAAAGTGAACGAAGGCATTAAGGCAACTATTTTAGTAAAGGTAGAATATTTTAATCCTGGCAATTCGGTGAAAGACCGCATGGCGGTGAAGATGGTGGAAGATGCAGAAAAAGCTGGCCTGCTGAAACCTGGTGGTACGATTATCGAAGGCACTTCTGGCAATACTGGCATGGGATTGATACTTACTGCTATTGCGAAAGGATATAAATGTATTTTCACGACTACAGACAAACAATCGAAAGAAAAAGTAGATGTGCTTCGTGCACTTGGTGCGGAGGTTGTGATTTGTCCCACCAATGTAGCACCTTCTGATCCTTTGTCTTACTATTCTACAGCAGCACGTTTGAACAAAGAAATTCCAAATTCTTTTTATCCAAATCAATACGACAATATTTCTAACACGGTAGCGCATTACGAAACTACAGGTCCTGAAATATGGAAAGATACAGAAGGTATGATTACGCATTATGCAGCTGGAGTTGGCACGGGAGGAACTATATGCGGCGTATCTAAATTTCTTAAAGAGAAAAACTCTGCTGTGAAAACTATTGGAATAGATACTTATGGTTCTGTTTTTAAAAAGTACAAAGAGACTGAAATTTTTGATGAGAATGAAATTTATCCTTATCTCACAGAAGGAATTGGCGAAGACATTTTGCCGAAAAATGTTGACTTCAATTTAATTGATCTTTTTGTAAAAGTAAGCGATAAAGACTCTGCTGGCATGACTCGCCGTTTAGCACGTGAAGAAGGTTTATTCGTAGGATGGTCATCCGGCGCAGCAGTATATGGAGGATTGGAATACGCAAAAAACCATTTAAAGGAAAATGATACGATGGTCATCATTCTTCCAGATCATGGCACCCGCTATCTAGGTAAAGTTTATAACGACGATTGGATGAAGAGAAATAATTTATAGTAGCTTTTAGTTTTTGTTGAAGGAAATAGAGGTACCATCTTCGAAAATAATTAGTAATTAACACAAACTTTGGCTAGAGCCCAATAGCTATTATATTACAAACCCCTAACTAAAGCAAGGGGCTATGGATGAAAAACTAACCACAAACAGGTGTTAAATCCTAGAGGAAAATAAACACTTTTTTTATCCTATACAACAACAATCGTAGGGCATAGGTAGCTTTTTAAGGGACGGCTACCTATCCCTCCGATGCTAAGCTTGCGGCAGCCATACTCAAAGAATGTTGGAGATTAACCGATAAATCTAATTTGAAGTTGCATCAAAGTTATGCCAAAAAAACAGCTGAGGCGAAATTGAAAATGCACTTTAGGAATCATAATAGGACATTTGAAACACGATCATCGAATGGCCAGAAACTTCTTGAAAGGGAACTTTGGAGATTTTGTCAACTGAGTACTTCGCATCGGCGGGCTTTAATTTAGAGAAGATGCTACAAAAAATAGCATCTTCTCTAAAGAGTCTAGCAAACTGTTTCTACTCCATAATCCATGCACCTTTTATTTGAAAATCCTTTAACCCTAAAACAGGGTTTTATATTCCCTGATTTGGAAAATGAGCCCAATTGATTCGTCTTTATCTAGTTGAAAATGTATCAATAGATAATCCATATTATACTGATACAAAGGAAGTATTCACAAATACAAACGTACTACTCCTTATTCGGAGGAGGAATATCCGCCATGATGCGCTCTACTATTTTGGGAGCATTTTCAGCCACAATAGTATAAATATAATTGGAGTTGGAATTGTAGCGCGTTTTAAATTTATTTCCCGCTATTTGTTTTCCAGTTGCATCGAAGATAGAATAGTGTGTTGTGAATGTTCTTTCGTAATTCAACGCGGCCCTATCTAAACAATTTTCATAATTCGTTTTTACTTCAAACTGATTAATAAAAATGTAATAATCAATATCGTATTTCTGTTTAAAATAATTGAAAAATTCTGGATTCGCTATTCTTACTCCAAAATATTTACCATGGTCTTTCGGCGTATTATAACTTGTAGCCGCAGCCTGATTCGTTCCTTGCAGTTTGTCTTTTTGCTTCCCAAACCAGGTTTTACTTTCTTTTTGGGAAACATCGTCCTGTACCTTATACTTTGCATTGTTTGGATTGTAAGGACTGTATATTTCATCCTGGTAGCCGTATGTAACAGAGCTGTATATTTTATTCAAATCGCTGGTGGAATCTTTTGTTTTACCACCCAACAAACGAATCATTTCATATCCTTGCACGTCAAGCAGCGCGTTCAACCTTCTTCTGAATAGTTGTCTTACTTTTGGCATAGCAATATTAGACTTAGCAGCAATTTCTGCATCGGCATCAGAAAAATAGAGGTATGGATCAAACGGAATGACCAAAATTTGTTTCCGATCTTTATCAAATTCATAAGGTACTATTGTATTCAATGGCTTTGGCTCTTCTGCTGGCACCTTCGCTACTTCCTTAATTTCTATAACAGGCTCTTTAATTACTTTAACAGAATCCTTAACGCGAGGCTGTTCTATTTTCTTTACTTCTTTAGGTTCAACATGAGGCGGCAATGAAGGCGTGTTGGCATAGTCTTGAGACTTATTTTTATATCCCACTACCAAATCTTGTCCCGCTTTCAGTTGCATGTTGTTAAGCCGCATCAATTCGTTGACCGAGGTATTGTATTTTTTTGCAATTCCATAAAGCGTTTCGCCTGGTTGTACCTTGTGCACTATTGAATTATCATCTGCAGATTTGGCTTTCAATTCAGGACTATAGGGAATGTTGATCACCTGCCCTACTTTCAAACCACTTTCTAATTCAGGATTTATTTCCAACAAATCAGAAACGGGAATTCCATATTTAGTAGAAATACCATATATGGTTTCGCCCGGAGAAACCATATACATAACGTGAAGCTTCTCGCTAATTTTGGTTACCCCCACAGAGTCCATTATCTTAGCGTGAACGATTGCTCCTGTAATTAAAACAAATAAAAGAATGGTGCTAAATTTTCTCATCATAACTTTTGTTCAATCTTTTCCAATATCTCTATTTACAAAAACTTCGAAACCCACTTGTACAAATCATTCCCATTGGCAAATATCATTAGGCCAAATAAGAAAACCATGCCAATAGTATTGGTTATTTCCATAAACCGATCGCTTGGTTGTTTTTTGGTTATCATTTCATAAAGAATAAATACTACGTATCCTCCGTCCAGCATAGGAATTGGCAGAAAGTTCATAAAGGCTAATATAATAGATATAAGCGCTGTGAATACTAAGAAGCCTTCCATAGAAAAATCCCTTGGTGTTTGAGAAGCCATTGCTCCAAATCCTCCAATAGATTTATAAGCCTGAGCATCTTTATCAAACAATAGGGAAAGGCTTTTTACATATTTACTAAGGGTTGAAAACGTCATTCTAATTCCCGCAGGTATTGCACCTATTACACTATAATTAATTTTTTCAAATTTAAGAAACTCCGTTGGAGACTTAGGGCGAAATCCAATAATTCCATCTTTAGGAACGGTCATCTGATATTCCATCTCCTTTTTGTTAGCACGCTCTGTTATAAATTTTATTTTTTCACCTTTATTTTTTTCCACCTCCGTTTTAAATTCGTCGTAGTACATTATTTTCTTACCGTTCACACTGATCAGTTTTTCTCCTGAAGGATTCATACCCGCATTTACCAAATACTTATTTGTTACACTGTCAATTACAAAAGGAAATCTAAAGTCTACCAATCCTTTTCTGGTTTTCTCTAGTCTTGCCAGCGCTTTTTCGTCCATGAACTTAGAAAGTGTTATCTCTTGTTTTGAACCGTTTCTTTCTACTTCTATTTTCTTAGGACTATCAATCATAAGAATAGAATTCACTTTATTGAAATTCTCTACTTTTTCTCCATCAATAGTGATTAACTTATCTCCATTTTGCAAACCAGCTTTCAACATAATTGAATCGCATGCAATACCGTATTTTACGTTTTCATTAGGCAAATACTCTTCTCCCCATATCGCCATTACGAAAATGAAAATGATCATTCCTAAAAAGAAGTTCACCAAAATTCCTCCCATAATAATAATCAGCCGTTGCCAAGCTGGCTTCGAACGATATTCCCAAGGCTGAGGAGGTTTGCTCATTTGGTCTTTGTCCATCGACTCGTCTACCATACCAGCAATTTTCACATAGCCTCCAAGAGGAAACCATCCTAATCCGTATTCTGTGTCGCCAATTTTTTTCTTAAATAAAGCAAAATTCCATACTGTGGCAATTGGAAAAAGAAAATCAAAAAAGAGGTAAAATTTTTCTACTCTTGTTTTAAAATATTTTGCCGCAACAAAATGACCTAGCTCGTGCAATGTGATAAGGATTGATAAGCTAATAAAAAGTTGTACAACTTGTACCCAGGTAACTCCCATTATATATAATTTTTAAACTTTGATAATTAAATTTTGAGCCAACATCCGAGTTTCGGTGTCGGTATTGATATAATCTTCCAGTGATGGATTTTTAATAAAACTAACTTTTGCCATACACCTTTCCAGAACATCTGAGATTTCCAAAAAGGATATTTTATCGTTGAGAAATTCTGCCACCGCAATTTCATTTGCAGCGTTAAGAATACAAGGCATGTTCCCTCCTTTATCCAGAGCTTCGAATGCAAATCCAAGATTTCTGAATGTTTCTAAGTCTGGCTTTTCAAAAGTAAGCGTATGAGAAAGGTTGAAATCGAATCTTGGGAATTCTGAAGTCAAACGGTTTGGATAACCTAAAGCATATTGTATTGGCAATTTCATATCTGGCAATCCCATTTGTGCCTTTATGGAGCCGTCTACAAATTGCACCATCGAATGTACAATAGATTGAGGATGCACCGCTACTTCTATTTGTTTCGCTTCCAATCCAAATAACCATTTCGCTTCGATCACTTCCAACCCTTTGTTCATAAGAGAAGCAGAGTCAATCGTAATTTTTGCGCCCATACTCCAGTTGGGATGTTTGAGGGCTTGTGCTTTGGTAACGGTTTTTAAATAGTCTCTGTCTTTGCCTCTGAATGGACCACCAGAAGCTGTAAGTATAATTTTTTCAATTGGATTGTGAAACTCTCCCGCCAGACATTGGAAAATGGCCGAATGTTCTGAATCTACAGGAAGAATGTCTACTTTATGTTCGAGAGCCAATTTAGTAACTATATCTCCCGCCACTACCAATGTTTCTTTATTAGCAAGTGCGATATGCTTACCTGCTTTAATGGCTTTAATTGTTGGCTGCAGTCCTGCATAACCAACCAATGCAGTCAAGACAATATCAATCACTTCCATCTCGACTACAGAAGTTAGCGATTTTATACCAGAATAAACTTTTATACCTGCAGGATCTAAGGCTGAAAAAACTTTATCGTAAAGCGTTTCGTTAACAATTACCACTGCATTAGGTTTAAACTCCAAAGCCTGTGTGATCAATAAGTCAGCATTATCTTGTGCAGTAAGTACTTCGACAACAAATTTGTCTTGATGTTGCTTTATAACATCCAAAGCTTGAGTACCGATAGAGCCTGTGGAGCCTAATATCGCAATATGTCTTTTATTATCCTGTTTCAACTTTTTATTCTTTCTGTCTTCTATACCTTT
This sequence comes from Cytophagales bacterium, assembly GCA_043732665.1. Taxonomy (GTDB): domain Bacteria; phylum Bacteroidota; class Bacteroidia; order Cytophagales; family Cytophagaceae; genus JANYCO01. The sequence goes on from JAYTHK010000211.1 coordinate 13,056, forward strand.
TTGAAGACTAACAAATCTTTCAAATATAACCGAATATAGGGGAATAAACAATTGTTGCTTTAAGAGGATAAATAGTAGACTTTAGAGCTTATATATTAGACATTAAAAGTTTTATTTAACAGACTATCAGACTATTTTACTTGCTGATAATTGAATATAAAAGATACTTTATACTTTGCTGGTATCCGCAGCAATGCTATTCAAATAAGGAAATCGGAACAGGAAAACATTTTTTAGACTTTGTTGGAGGAGAGCGCACCGTGACGAGTCTTTTAATAGTACACGATTT
>JAYTHK010000212.1:0-4233 GCA_043732665.1 Cytophagales bacterium
AACTATGAGACGATTGCCAATATATTTTCTGATAGATGTTTCGGAATCTATGGTGGGTGAGCCTATCCAACAAGTGGAAGAGGGGCTTGCTACTATTATTCAAGCGTTGAAAACTGATCCTGCTGCTATTGAAACAGTCTGGGTTTCCATTATCGTTTTTGCCGGACAATCGAAGACTCTTGTTCCTTTACAGGAAATTGTAAGTTTTTACCCACCTAAATTTCCTATTGGTGGCGGTACTTCTCTGAGCAAAGGGTTAGGACATTTGATGTTTGAGTTTAGAAAAAATATTGTTAAAACAACTTTCGAGCAAAAAGGTGATTGGAAACCAATCGTATTTCTTTTTACCGACGGAGTCCCAACGGACGATACCAAATCTGCGATTACAGAATGGAAACAAAACTGGCAACATACAGCCAATATGATTGCGGTTTCTTTTGGAAGTGAAACAGATACTCTTTTATTGAGTGAGCTTACTGAAAATGTTTTGTATTTTAAAAATACAGATGCATCGTCCTACAAACATTTTTTTAAATGGGTAACAGATTCTATAAAAACAAGTAGTGTAAGTGTTGAAAATAATTCTACTGGTTTTGAAATGTCGAAATTGGACGGCGATACTATTGTTAAAGTTGATTCGACCAAAAATCAGTTGAATAAGCAATTCTTAGATAAAAATTTTGTAGTACTAGTAGGAAAATGTCAGAATACAAAACGACCTTATTTAATGAAGTATAGGAAGTCGATAAGTCCTTCAGGATTTTCAGATCTTCAAACTCTTTCTTATCGGTTAGTAGGAGCTTTTCAGGCGGACAATACTTATTTTGAATTGTCTGACGATTCTTCTTCTAAACAAACTATTCATACAGATGAATTAGTAGGATCACCGACTTGTCCCTGTTGCGGAAATCAAATCGGTTTTGCAATGTGCAGTTGTGGAGGAATTCATTGTCTTGGAGAAGAAAGAGAAAGTACCTGTCCATGGTGCGGAAACAGAGGCCGCTATGAAATAGGTTCTGGTGGTTTTGATGTGAATAGAACTCAAGGTTAAATTATCAAGAATTCAATGACAGACACTAAAACATTTATCCAAAAATTATTAATTGAAAAAGGAGTTTATACTGATGGCTCTAAAAATATATTTTTTGAAAATTTTGTTGCTGATGAAGATACTGTTTTTATAGTGAATCAGATTTTTGAAAATCAAAATAGTCTAATTGCAAGATTTATGAACAAAGTAAGAATATACGACATCCAAAACCAATCCCTATCTGTTCCCAATGCGTCTGTTGGCAAGATATATTCAGGGTTAATTGATTTTGAAAAACTTGGATGGAATGATTTTGTTTTTTTTGAAGTCGAAGGACTTGGAGAAACAGGACTTTTATATAATGCAGATTCCAAGACAATATCGGGAACTCCAATACTAAGTGGTGATTTTAAACTTAAATTAAAATTTAAGATCGTCAGCGATGAAGAGGCCATAGTGCCGCACGAAAGGCAATTGTCTCTGATTATAAATCCTGATCCTAAATCTTTATGGAAAAATAAAGAGAGTGATAAATCAGATCCTTATTGGAAAGAAGATAATGTGGCTGTTACACATTCTTTAGGAAGTAAAAATATTGTGATCGCTTCTAAAAGAGGTCGATCCCATGCTAATGTAGGATCTTTTCGAGACGATGATTTTGCCTTTCATTATTTTGAAACTACCGGTTGGGCTGTTGTTGCAGTGTCAGACGGTGCAGGAAGTTCTAAATTATCGAGAGCAGGCTCTCGCCATGCTTGTCAGAGTGTGGTGGATTATTTTTCCGAGAATCTTACCGAAGTACTTTCTGAAGAATTTGATGGTTTGATGAATGCTTACAAGGAAGGTAAAGGAGAAGATGCACAGAAAAAAATTAGTCATTTTGTATATAATAATCTCGGAAGTGCTGCGAAAAGCGTTCATAAAAAATTAGAAGAATTTGCCAATACGATTGGCGTTACTTTGAAAGAATTGCATAGCACTTTGATATTTACTTTATTTAAAAAATATGAATTTGGTTATGCGGTACTCTCCTTTGGAGTTGGTGATTGTCCTATAGCGCTTATTAATAAAGAGGTCACTGAGGTCACTCTAATGAATTGGCTCGACGTTGGTGAGTTTGGCGGCGGTACAAGATTTATTACAATGCCAGAAATTTTCACTTCTGATAAATTTTTTACTCGTTTTAAATTTAAACTGGTAGATGATTTTTCTTATTTAATGTTAATGACCGACGGTATTTACGATCCTAAATTTGTTGTAGAAGCGAATCTTGAGAAAATAGAAAAGTGGAAAGAACTTATCGAAGATCTAAAAGGCAATAATAATGATGGTTCTATAGTAGAATTAGATTCGAAGAATAAAGAGTTAGCCACTCAACTATCTACTTGGATGGATTTCTGGAGTGCTGGGAATCATGACGACAGAACCTTGGCAATCGTATTTTAAATTAAAGTATTCATGAATAAAACGATAAACGTTTCTTCTGTCGCAACAGGCAAAACTTATCAGTATATTGATACAGGAGAGCCTATGCGCGGTGGTGTGAAGGATGTGTACTTTAGTCCTGATAGAAAGTATGTAGTAGCAATTTTTCGCGATAAGCTTGATTTTAATCAGAAAGAAAGATTAAATAAAATTACCAATTATTATCTACCCCAGATCCAGTCAAAAGAAGGAGCCGATTATTATCTGAACGAAGTATACCGTTGGCCTACGGATGTAATAGAAATTAATGGGCTTACTGGAATTATAGTACCGATCTACAATGCAAAATTCTTTTTCCAGAAAGGATATGAGACAAGTGATTTAATAAAAGGAAAAGAAAAAAATGGAAAATGGTTTGCTGGAGCAAAATTTAGAAACCCACAGTTCCCGCTTAGGCTAGCTAAATCAGAGATTGGCAACTGGTTGAGTTATTTTCAGATTTGTGTAAACATAGCAAGAGGTGTAAAGAAAATGCACGCGATGGGTTTGGCACATTCTGATCTTTCTTATAACAATGTACTTGTAGATCCTGTTACCAAATCTGCCTGTATGATCGATCTTGATGGATTGGTGGTGCCAGGGCTGTTTCCTGCAGAAGTAATTGGTACAGCAGAATTTATTGCACCAGAAGTGCTCTCTACTAAACATCTTAAAAAAGACGATCCGAATAGAAAATTACCAAGGCGTGAAACAGACCTTCACGCCTTGGCCGTTTTAATCTATATGTATTTATTACACCGTCACCCGTTGAAAGGAGGAAAGGTACACGATCTTGATACTGAAAAAGACGATCTTCTTTCGATGGGGGAGAAAGCAATGTTTATTGAGCATCCTAAAGATGCAACGAATAGACCAAAAATGAATCAGGTTTCCAAATGGGAATTACCTTGGGCTGATGTTACTAAAATTCCTTATACAATTGTAGGTCCTTATATTAAAGCACTTTTCGAAAGAGCATTCATAGAAGGATTACATAATCCGATTCAACGCCCTATTGCCGACGAGTGGGAGCAAGCGTTGCTAAAAACTACCGATCTCATGCAACCCTGTTGCAATAATGCCTGCGAACAGAAATGGTATGTTTTTGATAACACGACAACCCCGAAATGTCCTTTCTGTGGTACACCGCATAAAGGTACTTTACCTGTCTTGGATTTTTATTACCAGTTTAAGCCTACAGTATGGAAGCCCGAAAACCAGCGGCTGATGGTGTACCGCGATCAATATATTTTTCAATGGCATGTAAACGGAAAAATTATTCGCAACGAAAAACTTACCGATGCACAAAAAGTTCCGGTAGGGTATTTTACTTTTCATGAAAATAAATGGGTCTTCGTAAATCAGAAACTTACCTCTATGAAAGATGTAACAGAAGATAAGCCAGTACCTATGGGTTCAATGGTAGAACTAACTGACGGTAAAAAAATATTACTTTCAAATGAAGATGGAGGAAGATTGTTTATCGTGACGATGGCGAATAAATAAGGAGACAATATATTTGGTTTTATCAACTGTCTTATCTCTTGCGTTCTTTGCTAAATCTTAGCGTTCCTAGCGTTTAATGCCTAGTGTCTTTTAAACGCTAGTAACGCTAAGATTTAGCACAAAGAATACAACATTAAATTATAGAAGTAGGCGTTTGTTGACCCCTAAAATAAAAAGATAAATGCAGATATACTGCATAGGTCGGTGTTATGTTTGAAAAAATGTAATACTAA
>JAYTHK010000213.1:0-13296 GCA_043732665.1 Cytophagales bacterium
AAAAAATAATTATATATAAAATTCTTTTCACTTGGTTAGGCGATTTTTTGTACAGCTTCGTTTTCCAATTGTTCTTGCAACACTTCAATAGTTAGGTCTCTCTTGCCTAGTATACTTTTTCTATTGAGAAGAATTGGCAGCACTACAAAATAATAAAGAATAAAACTGAGAGACCCTATTATGACAGCAAGTTTGACAGCGATATGTAGATCCGTAAGACGCGTTACATAACTTTCCAAAAATCCTGCAGCGATGAATATAGGAATTAATCCCATGCATATTTTTACAGCTCTTCTTGCACCCTTAATTAAAGAAACGATACGACTATGCGTTCCTGGAAATAGAATACTGTTGCCCAAAACAAAACCCGCAGCACCCGATATTATAATAACTGATATTTCTAACGTGCCATGAATCCATATAGAAAGGAAAGACGTTACAAAAAGTCCTTTCTGATAAAAAAACCACTGAAACGATCCAAGCATTATTCCATTTTTGAAAAGCAAATAAATAGTACCTAGGGTAAAAGGGTATATCATAGGCCTTGAAAAATCTACATATCCAAGCCCTGATACGAACTCTAAAAATGAAACTCGTATATTATGTATTGTAATTTGAAAAAACATGGACGTTGCTTCTGGATCTTTGTAAACTGCCATTGGATCACCTTTTTCAATATTTTCTAGCGTCATATTTACATAATCGTCTCCAAGAATGACTCTTACAAAATTTTCGTCATACGACGTAGAAACTGCGCCAACAAGTACAAAAACAGAAAAAATAATAAAAGAATACAACAACTGTTTTTGTGACTGATAAAATTCCTTTGGCAATTCATAGGCCCAGAAATTCATAAATCGATTTGATTTTTCTTTCTTATTTTTATAAACAGCCTGATAGACCTCTGCCGTTATCCCGTTCAAATAAACGGTGGTTTTACTGTCTGGATAGTTCGTTTGTGCAAAAGCTAAATCATCTGTCATTTCAATATAGAAATCTGCCAGCCTATCTGGATTGATAGAACTATTTTTAGAGAGCATACTTTCTATCTCTCTCCATTTTTTTTCGTTCTTCCTTAAAAATATGACTTCCCTCATAGCTTGCAGACAAATGAATCTAGTGGTTATAAGCTCTGAGATTCGGATTAATAATTCCAGTTTAAAGGTAAATAATCATTTCAATATAGAAATTTTAATTGAAAAATTACTTATTTTTGAAAACAGCATAAAAAAATAATGGCCAGAATAAATCTAGAAACAACCCAGAATGTAATGCTGGAATTTGACCTTGCAGGGTCAGGAGACCGAATTCTTGCAGGATTGCTCGACTTGCTTTTTGAAGTAGCTTATGCTTTTGTTTGTTACCTCTTCTTTTTTGAAATTTTCAACGTCAAAAACATAATCACCTCTGATACAGGATTACTTATATTTCTTATTCTCCTCTACGTTCCGATTGGATTTTACGATCTTCTATTTGAAATTTTCATGAACGGGCAATCTCCTGGGAAAAAAATAATGAAAATAAAAGTAATTAAACTAGATGGCTCTCAACCCAATATTGGAGATTATGTTTTGCGATGGCTTTTTAGAATTATTGATTCTTTGCCATTCACTTATATAACCGCAATCATTACTATTTCTGTTTCTAAAAAAGAACAACGCCTAGGCGATATAGTAGCGAATACAACTGTTGTAAAGATCAAAAAGAGAGCGTCTCTTGAAGATACCATTCTCCAAGTAGTTGAGCTCCATTACAAACCTGTCTTTGCTGACGTACTTCGCTTTAGTGATAAAGATATAAATACGATTAAAGAAGCTTTGGAAATCTATAAGAAAAATAACAACTCGAAGCATATAGATAAACTTGCGAAAAAAGTAAAAGAGATATTAGATATAGAAAATAATACGATGTCTTCTGCCCGAACTTTGCAAACTCTTATAAAAGATTTTAATTATTACAACCACGAAAATTAATGTCAGAAAAAAAAGACGACTCTATAAAAATATATACCATCTCCCAGCTTGCTTTGCGAAATGGAAAAGACAAAGAGGAGATTTGGTGCGCTTACGATGGATTTATCTATGACGTTACAAAATCAAAATTATGGAGAGATGGAAAACACTACGAACACTGGGCAGGACAAGATTTGACCAACGAACTAAAAGATGCTCCACATACCAAGAATGTCTTTGATAAATTTAAAATAATCGGTAAATTGAAGTAGTTATATAAATAGTAATATGATTGCAATCGTAGACAGTGGCTCGACAAAATCAAGTTGGGTATTTGTGGATAAATCATTAAAGCAATACGAGTATAAAACCGTAGGATTTAATCCCTATTATCAAAATTCCGAAGAAATCTATCTTGTTGTTACGAACGATTTATTATCACAAATTCTTTCTAAAGAACCTATAACTGATATTTATTTTTATGGTGCTGGATGTGAAAGGGATTCTCAAAAAGAAATTGTAGCGGAAGGACTACAAAAAGCATTTCCTAGTACTAATGTAACGATAGATCATGATATGTTGGCCGCCGCACGTTCACTCTTCGGAAATACAGGAGGAATTGCATGCATCGCTGGTACGGGCGCAAATACGTGTTGCTACGATGGCAATAAAATTATCGAAAACATCTATTCACCAGGACTTGCACTTGGCGATGAAGGGAGTGGCGGTTTCTTAGGAAAAATGTTAGCGCGCGACTATCTGCGAAAAGCATTGCCTGAATATCTTATGGAAGAATTTGAAAAATATACGCCGGATCGTAAAGAAGATATCCTTGATAAGGTTTATAAAAAACCATTTCCCAACCGTTATCTTGCATCACTAGCTCCATTCGTAATCCAGCACCAGAAAGATCCATATATGTTTCAGATGGCGTATGAAAATTTTCAAGGGTTATTTGATAAATGTATTCAACGTTACGAAAAACACAAAATACTACCAATTCGTTTCATTGGTTCTATAGCTGCTCACCTAAGTCCCATTCTCAAAAAAGTCGCAGAAGACAAAGGTTTGAAAATAGATAAAGTAGTAGCGAACCCGATGGAAGGGATGATTAAATTCCACTTACAAAAGATAATTATATGAACATAACAGAATCATCCTCGCACTACAATCAACTGGAGCAGATGCCCCTTAAAGACCTTTTACAAAACATAAACAACGAAGACAAAACTGTACCACTTGCATTAGAGAAAGCTATTCCACAAATTGAGAAATTAGTTCAGGCTACTGTAGAAAGAATGAAAAATGGAGGCAGGCTCTTCTATATAGGAGCTGGTACGAGCGGCAGGCTCGGGATTGTAGACGCTTCCGAATGTCCTCCCACGTTTGGCGTTTCGCATGATATGGTTATTGGGATTATTGCAGGAGGAGATTCTGCCATTAGAAAAGCAGTAGAATTTGCCGAAGACAACAGCGAACAAGCCTGGATAGATTTGCAAGAAAAAGGAATCAATAGTCGCGATACTGTCATCGGCATTGCAGCCTCTGGAAGAACGCCCTACGTAATAGGGGGATTGGAAGCCTGTAAGCGAAACAATATTTTGACGGGTTGTATCTCCTGCAACCCTGATTCAAAACTTGCCGCCACGGCAGAGTTTCCAGTTGAAGTGATTGTGGGACCAGAATTTATAACAGGTAGCACCCGCATGAAGGCAGGCACAGCACAGAAACTCGCACTTAACATGCTCTCTACTTCTATTATGATTCAACTTGGTCGTGTGCGAGGCAACAAGATGGTAGACATGCAACTCAGTAATTTAAAATTGGTAAAACGTGCCACAAATATGATCGTTGAAGAGTTAGGAATTGATGCTCTGTTGGCAGAAAAAATACTAAAAGAAAATGGAAGTGTAAGAAAAGCGGTAGACTGGTATAGAGCAAATTCAATAAAACAGATAAAACCATGAAAAATTTAAAATTAAATCGTACATCGTTTGAAATTACCAGTTTTATTAAAGCGGATGACGATACTGCTCACTCTAGAAATAAAATACCTAATGAACGTCTCGAATACGCGATGCTGTTAAACGCTGTTTGTTGCGGCTTCTTAAATTCAAAGCTTCCTAAAATAGATAAATATTTTTATACGATTGTAAAGAGAAACTAATTGATTATTATGGGTAAAAAATCAAGTGGTAGACTAAAAGATTTATTAGATATAGAAAACTTAACAGATCTAGATAGAAACTGAAAATGCAAGACATTGAACCCTTTTATAATTGGGAGCATTACTACAACAGTAGCGAAGATCTCCTTTCTCCTTTTTATGATGTTGAATATAATCTCAATGAATACACCAACGAGATCTATGGTTATTTTATTCATCCGCTATGGGATTATATAGGTTCTGAAACACTTTATATAAAAATGCTTTTTGCAGATTACGATTCAGGATTTGTAATCATAGAGCTATTTGGCGAATGGAACGATGCACTTCACAACGACATCATGCATCTGAAACGTAATGTCATAGACCATCTCACGCTGCAAGGGATAAAAAAGTATATTTTTGTAGGAGACAATATTTTTAATTTCCATGGATCAGATGATTCTTATTACGAAGAATGGTTTGAAGAACTAGAAGAAGGCTGGATTGCTGCTATCACTTTCCGCGAACATGTACTCGATGAATGGAAAAAATACAACCTTGATTCATATATTAACTTTGGAGGGACTTTGGAAATAGAAAACTGGAGAACGATGCTACCTACTATATTATTTCAACAGGTGGATGATTTTATGACGCGAAGGCTAACATAACAAATAAAAACAGTTCATTAAAGTGGACTGCAATTCAAAATAAAAGGAGAGATAATGAAATTTATTATATCTCCTTTTACAAATGGTGGATTCTAATTATAAACTTAGAATTAACAATTCTCCTCCCTTATCCCTTCACTATTTTTACGAATTTTGTAATATCCGTTTTTAGGTCTTTGCTATTTTGAATCGCTTTAATGAAGGCACTTCCAATAATTGCACCATTTGCATAAGAAGAAGCAAAAGAGAAACTCGCATTATCTTTTACATTAAACCCAATCATCGTTGGACTTTTTAATTTATAAGATTCTATTCTTTTAAAGTAAGGTTCCGCTCCGCTAATTTCTTTTGCATTCCCACCTGTCGTACTATCCATGGAGACGATATAAATAAATCCCTGCGTATTTTCGTCTATCAAACGAATACGACTTTCAGATGTATGAGGTGTTACTAAAAATACATTGGAAAGATTATTTTGCTCAAAAAGTTCTTTGTACTTTTCAATGTATTCGTCCAAAGGAAGGTCGGGAAGAATAATTCCATCTACGCCACATTCAGCAGCTTTTTTACAAAAGGCTTCAACACCATATTGCATGACAGGATTGAGATAGCCCATTAACAAAACAGGAATATTGGTTATTTTTCTGAGCTCCTCTAATTGCTTAAACAAAACTTTCAAAGTCATTCCTCCGTCAAGTGCTACGATGTTGCTCTCCTGAATCGTTGGCCCATCTGCCAATGGATCAGAGTAAGGCATACCTATTTCAATCATGTCCGCACCAGCTTCTTCTAGCTCTTTTATGATCGTCAGTGTATCGTCCAACATTGGAAATCCTGCTGTAAAATATATATTCAAAAGTCCTTTGCTCTTTTTTTCAAAAAGCTGTGTGAGACGATTGGTTACTTTAATGGATGTGTTCATATTTTTTGTATTAAAGTGTTAGGATGTTAAAGTGTTAGAGTTAAAGGTTATTGACAGGTACTACATAAATTGTAAATTCATTTCCAACCTTAACACTTTAACACCATAACACTTCTTACTCGGGCATATACTCTGATTTTTTTGTAATATAAGTTTGCATGTCTTTATCTCCTCTTCCAGAAAGATTTACGACAATAGTGTCTTCGGGTTTAAATTTCATGTGATCCAATACAGCAATAGCGTGTGCGGATTCGAGTGCAGGAATTATTCCTTCTGTTCTGCTCAACATAACGGCTGCTAAAAATGCTTCTTTATCTGTAATCGCATAAAATTTTCCTCTTCCTGATTCAAATAAATTTGCATGAATAGGACCAATTCCAGGATAATCTAATCCTGCAGAAATAGAATACGGTTCGATGATCTGACCGTCTTCCGTCTGCATCAACAATGTTTTACTTCCGTGAATAATACCTGGTTTTCCAAGCACTGTAGTAGCGGCAGAATGCCCGGAATTAATTCCCATTCCGGCAGCTTCAACGGCGATAAGATTTACTTTTTCGTTTTCAAGAAAATGATAGAATGCTCCTGCAGCATTACTTCCACCACCTACACATGCGATCACGTAATCAGGGTCTTCTTTTCCTGTTTGTTCTTTCAACTGCTTTTTTATTTCTTCGCTAATCACCGATTGGAATCGTGCTACCATATCAGGATATGGGTGTGGACCAACGACAGACCCAATAATATAATATGTATCTACAGGATTATTTATCCAGTCACGAATGGCTTCGTTGGTGGCGTCTTTTAGTGTTTTACTTCCTGATTTTGCTGGACGCACTTCAGCGCCAAGCATTTTCATGCGCTCAACATTTGGTTTTTGCCTTTCGATATCAATTTCACCCATGTATACCACGCATTGATAGCCCATCAATGCACAAACAGTGGCAGTAGCAACTCCATGTTGTCCTGCACCCGTTTCGGCAATGATCCTTTTTTTGCCAAGCCTTTTAGCCAACAAAATCTGTCCAATAGTATTATTTATTTTATGTGCCCCTGTATGACAAAGGTCTTCTCGTTTTAAATAAATATTCGTTTGATGTTTTTCAGAAAGTCTTTTTGCAAAATACAAAGGCGTTGGTCTTCCTACATAATCTTTCAGCAAGGCTTGAAATTCTTGCTGAAACGATTCCTCGTTCATGATTTCCAAATACCTTTCGCAAAGTTCTTCTATATTTGGATACAACATTTCAGGAATATATGCTCCACCATAATTTCCATAGAACCCTTTTTTATTAACTGCGTATTTCATATTGCTCATCTTAACCTTACAAATTTGCTAAAAAACTTTTAACTTCCATTGATATTTTATTCTTTACCATTATCCATTCTACTTTTTCAAATAAAATAGGCTCAGGTTCTACATCAGCATCTTCAAAATACAACAAGCTTTTATATACTGTGAACACTTCATGGTCTGGATATTTCTTTTTAAATAGGACTATCATATCTTTTACCGAAAAATACTTTAGAAGATAATAAATGTCATAAAAATATTTCTTGGAGCCACGACCTGCTATTGCCTTAAGTTTCATTGCTACAATGTCGTTTATAGAAGCAAGACGTATTGTGCCTTCAATCATTAACTTGTCAATAAGCGGATATGGAAGGCTAACAAAATCGACTCTGATTTCATTAACAATGAGTTGGAGTATCTTCTTCGAATCTTGTATTATTAGGTCAGGCTTTAAGCAAGCTAAAATTTCCTGTGTATCAAAATTTTCAATGGAAAAAAGATCTAAATCTATAGACTTTCTATGACCTATTTGAAGAGAGAGAGCAGTACCACCAACCAGAAAAAAATCATCAAAAATCTGAATTGACATCAGTTTCTTTAATAATTCAAGGGTGTTTGGTTCGACTGTATTTGTGTGTAACATTTAAATTGTTCTTTTGATATTCCGAAGAATACACTACAGAAATTAAGAGTTATTTTATCTAACATTCTTGATTGAATAGCTTCCTCTTTTATTTTATCTAATCCATAATATTCTTTTATTTTTTTCCAATCCTCTAAGGTACCTCGGGTCAAAACCCTTTCAATGACATACCGGGCGTTCTTCTGCCAGTCTATGTCGTTATATATTGTATCCCAAAAAAGATACTTACTCAGATTCATTTTAACAATTTAATAAATTTTTTAATTAAATCCACATCCTTCCTCCCCGCTTCCACCTCAAATTTACTATTTATATCCAAAGCATGGATATTCAATTTGCTTAATTTCTTAATTTCTTCAATACTCTCAATATCCAGTCCACCACTCAGAAACAAAGGAACTTCATTGTCATAGCGGTCAAAGATACTCCAGTCAAATTTTTTGCCTGTACCTCCATACCCCTCACTTTTAGTATCGAAAAGAAAATAATCGACCTGTTTTTTATACGGTTCAATAATTCTAAAATCAAAATCATTGTCTACCTGAAATACTTTAACGATTGTAAATCCTTTTGATTTCAACTCTTTACATTGCTCTATACTTTCATCTCCATGAAGTTGAATAAGAGACAATTCGTATTTTTCTATTTTATTTTCAATATATGAAGTTGAATGATTGACAAATACACCAACTTTTTTAATAGAAGGATTTATCCCCTTCAGTACTTCTATCTCTAATTCTTCTCCTACAAAACGTTTAGATTTATCATAAAAAATAAAACCAAGATAATCTGGATTGCAAGACGCAACATCCCTGATGTTATCAGGCTGCCTCATTCCGCAAACTTTTATCTTGAATGCCATAAACTTTAAACTTTAAACTTTAAACCCTCTACCTTTTCCACAAACTCCTTCATTGCAGCTCCAGGATTACTCGTTTTCATGAAATTTTCACCAATAAGAAACCCTTTATAGCCGTATTTTTTAAGATCAACAATCGTTTCGGAAGTGTAAATACCACTTTCAGATATTTTCAGGTACCCATCAGGAATCTTTGCTGCCAGTTCTTTAGACAAATCAACACTGACAGTAAAATCTTTCAAATTGCGGTTGTTTACACCTATGCAATCTATAGAATCAAAACAATTGGGAATTAGTTCCTCTTCACTATGCACTTCCAATAAAACCTCCATTCCGAGTGATTTTGTAAAGTTAGCCAAATATTCTATCTCTTTTGGCAACAAACAGGCTGCAATCAGCAGAATAATATTGGCTCCGATAGAACGCGCTTCCAAAATCTGAAATTCATCTACAATAAAATCTTTACGAAGAATTGGAATCGTTATCACTGCTCGCGCCTGCACAAGATCTTCGTCTGAACCTCCAAACGAAGGTGTGTCAGTAAGCACGGATACTGCAGAAGCCCCTGCGGCTTCATACCCTTTTACCACTTCTTCTACCGTAAGCTTGTCGTTAATAATTCCTTTAGAAGGAGATTTTCTTTTATGTTCTGCGATGATGCCAGATTTGGATTCGTCCAGCAAATGTTTTCTTAGCGAAATATTTGGCGCAGAAAAAGATACCGAAGACTCTAGTTCTTTGACAGATTTCAGTTTCTTTCTTTCTGCAACTTCTATTTTTTTGTAGGTAATTATTTTATCAAGAATATTCATTATTAATCAAACAATATAAATGTTGCGACAAGACTACAAATTTAGCAAATTATAGGTAAAATTCTGATAATATTAGTTGTAAGACGATTTAGTTTAATACATAAAGTCCTCCAGCGGAGTCAAATATTAATAGAAATAAGTTCTCCGCTTGTTATCTAAACCCCTTAGGAGTAAAATTTTGAGACTGAAAATAATTTTATATCGCTCCAATCAAATTTTGGACAATTGTGTATGTCCGATTCTTATTACAATTGACCCTGCCGAAAGAGCTTGAAATAAATTATTTAACAAGTGTTCTATTTATAATTATGAATTAAACTTCTACGAGGATGGTTCACAGAAATAGTAATATTTTTTCTATCCATTATTGAGTCATTCAAATTACAACTAATAAGATTACATCCATAGGCCTCATTATGAATGGTGTACTTTGGTGTAGCGCTCATTTTTATATTTTCAACTCTATAAACAGATGTATCATTTAATATTATTTCCCAATCACAATCTATTGAAATTGGAAATTTTGGTGTTACAGATACCGCTTGAGGATATTGATAATTTTCATCATCGACAAATAGATACAAACTATCAAAACAATTTTTAATGACTGGTCTTTTTTATACAACTTAATTTCAATAGTATCAACTTCTTCTGTACCGAATCCTGGGAAAATTATTGGGGTCTCGTATTTTGAATTATCACAGTTTAGTTGTTTAGTTGAGTTACAACTTTATTCAAAAATATACACTAGAAATAATATTTTATTTAAGCTTTTATTATATCGCTGTGGCATATCATTTATGTAGGTTTTTTTACGAAACCAATTTCTTAAACATGCCAAAAGCTTTGCCAGACTCCATCGATTCTCTGGCCTCTGCAACGGCTTCGTCAAGTTTTAAATGAGGTCTCGCACACCAAATAGCCATTCCTGCATTAGCCAAAACTACTTGCTTTTGTGCTTCGGTAGCTTTATTTTCTAATACATTGGTAAAAATTTTGGCAGAATCTTCTAGCGTAGCACCGCCAAATAAATCTTCTTGACGGTAACGTTTAAAACCTATTGACTCTGGCTCTATTATTTGTTCTTTTTTATTAGAAATTAGTTTAAAACTTCCAGTCAACGAGATTTCATCATAACCATCCAGTGAATGTACGATCATAAAATCTTTGTCGGTCTGCTGATACAAATAACCATATAGCCTAGCCAGTTCAAGACTGAATACTCCTACAATTTGTTTCTTAGGAAAAGCTGGGTTAATCATTGGTCCAAGCATATTAAAAAAAGTTTTTAATCCCAACTCTCTTCTAATCGGACCTACATTTTTCATTGCTGGATGAAATAAAGGTGCGTGCATGAAACATATTCCACATTGATCCATTTGTTTGCGCAGCGTATCTATATCATTGGTAAATTTATATCCAAAATGTTCCATTACAGTAGAAGAACCAACTGCTGAAGACACGCCGTAATTGCCGTGTTTCGCTACATTAAGTCCTGCACCCGCTACTACAAAAGACGAACAAGTAGATACATTAAAAGTATCTTTCCCATCGCCTCCTGTACCACACAAATCAATAGGATCAAACTCTTTCAAGTCAACGGGCAAACAAAGCTCGAGCATGCTATCACGAAAACCTTCCAGTTCTTGTACGGTAATACTGCGCATCATATACACTGACATAAAAGCGGCAATATGACTATTATTAACTTCTCCTCTTGCTATACGGAGCAGGGTAGATTCGGCTTCTTGCTTTGAAAGCGTCTTGTGCTCCAATAAATGAGATAATATTTGCTTCATAGAAGGGCAATTTACAAAAAGACTTACTATTTTTGCTAACTTTAATAAGAAAATGGAATATCCGATACTACAATTAAAATTAAAACGCGAACGTTCTATTCTGCTTAAACATCCCTGGATTTTTTCTGGTGGACTAGAGCGGAAACCCAAAGCAAATGAGGGAGATATCGTTGAAGTACGCAGTCATCAAAACGATATACTTGGGTACGGCTTTTATTCCGAAAAAAGTCAAATCAGTTGCCGAATGTTTGATTGGGAAAAAAAATCTTCTGAATTTGAAAAAGCGGATTATTGGGCAGAAAAAATCAAACAGGCACTTGCTCTAAGAAAATCCATCTTACCAAGTGGCACCGACGCTTTTCGTTTATTACACGCCGAAGGTGATTTCCTTCCTGGAATTATTGCTGATGTATATGCCAACGTTGTTGTAGTACAAATATTGGTGCGCGGTATAGAGCAAAGAAAAGAGCTTATAATAGAAGCTTTTCTTAGAAATGGTTTTGAAAATTTATACCTGAAAACGAAATCAAATTCTCAAAATATCGAAGAACTTAGTGGCACTTCTGGTTGGCTTGCTGGCTCTGGAGTGGGCAAGGTAATCGCCAAAGAAAATGATTTACTTTTCAATGTGGATTTTGCGGGTGGTCAAAAAACAGGTTTTTTTATTGACCAAAGAGAAAACAGAAATCTCCTTAGAACCTATTCTAAAGACAAAAAAGTATTAAATACATTTTGCTACACAGGCGGTTTTAGTGTATTTGCACTTTCGGGAGGTGCTACAGAAGTGCATTCTGTTGACATTTCCGCGGAAGCGGTGAGACTGGCAGAAGAAAACGTTGAACTCAATTTCCCAAGTGCCAATCATAAAGGTTTCACCGTTGATTGTTTCGACTATCTTAAAGATATGCCAGAAAATGAATACGACATTATAATACTTGACCCTCCTGCATTTGCTAAAAATGCTCGCGCGGTAGACAATGCAGCTCGTGGGTATAAGCAGATAAACATGCGTGCGTTCAAAAAAATAAAACCAGGAGGATTGTTATTTACATTCTCCTGCTCTCAAAATATTTCGAAAGATTTGTTTCAGAAAATAATTTTTGGTGCAGCAGCAGACGTAGGAAGAAACGTCCGTATTATCCACCAATTGCATCAACCTGCAGATCACCCTGTAAATATTTATCATCCAGAAGGAGAATACTTGAAAGGGCTTGTACTATGGGTAGAATAAGATCAAAGTAAAAATTTTACTTTGCGAAGAGCACAAACGCTGTGTAAACTATTCTATCTCTATTGTCTGCAAGACGATAAATTCCTTATTGTGAAACATCCATTTTTGTGGTAGAATAAAATGAACTCTTCTAAGACAAAATCACTATTTACTAAAATTACATATTGGGAATATTGACTTTTTGAATTGGTCTATTCTCCTGCAGTTATATACTAGGTTTGGTTTTCCTTAAAGGCGCAATCATTTTTTTTCTTCAGTGCTTCCAACCCATCTATAGAAACAGGAGGAATGATGGGCAAATCTAAATTTGGCATTTTAAAAAATATTCTGAAAGAAATGAAAGCATTTACTTTATTTTTTCAAAAGGACAATCAACTTACAGAAATAGTCAAAAAAATAGAAGCGAATAAAATCTCTTATCCTCTCATTGCGAAACCTAATGTAGGCCAAAGAGGAACTAGAGTAGAAAAAATAAATAATGAACAAAAATTAATTCAATACCTAAAAAATAACAAAGGAGACTTATTGATTCAAGAATACATCAACTTCTCTATTGAGTTAGGGATATTTTATTACCGTTTCCCAGATCAAGACAAAAGAACGATCTCTTCCATCGTAAAAAAAGATTTCCTTAAAGTAACTAGCGATGGACATTCTTCTATAGGAGAATTAATAGCAAACTACCCACGTGCAGGATTTCAATTCGATCGATTAAATTCAAAATTAAATTACGATACCGTTCCTGAAAAAGGAACAACAATTATACTGGAAACTATTGGAAATCATTTTAGAGGCACTACTTTCCTTGTTGCAAATACACTCATAGATCAAAAACTAATCGATGCATTTGATACAATAAGCGCCAAAATGCCTGGCTTCTTTTTCAGGCAATACGATCTCAGATGCAAAACGATTGAAGGCTAAAAGATGGGATTTTTGAACCCTCTATAAATTCCCTTCCGAC
>JAYTHK010000214.1:0-4225 GCA_043732665.1 Cytophagales bacterium
CTTGCAATAGACTCTAGTGGCCAAACAGGTGGAATGCCAAATTATGAGAATCAATATACCAAAGAAATTAAATCAAGAATGTTGAAATTTGATATTGGGTTAGAATTTACTTTTTACAATTCCGAACGATTTAAATTCAATACTTTATTATCATACACTCCTGGGATAGTCCTTAATTGGGGCTTATCGTATTCTGGTCAGAAAACTATAAATCCCAATATTATCAAAGGGTATAGGCAAGGTATTGCAGGATTATATTCTGATGGGATAAAATTTGGATTAAATGGAGAATACAAATTGGGAGAAAAAAAAAGATCATCAGTTCTTATGGAAGCATCACTAAATCAAGGGTTAAGAGTTAATTTCTATATATACAATTATGTTGAAGCATCAGACACTTTCAAATCTTCAAGTGCATTATTATCGAACAAAGGTTCATATTTTAGCATTCAAATTGGTTATAGGGTGTATTTTAGTAAATTAAAAAAGCCTTAATTTATATTCTCTTTTTTACACTATATCTGCATTCGGTTACTACAAGCCTAGTTCTTGAAAATTTAAAACAGGGATGGCAAAAGAAATTGGAAAATCAAGTGAATGAGCTACTAAAGTTTGATGATGTATTCAGGCAAGCGAAAAGGCATTTTAAAATATAAACTGTAAACCGATTAGATAAGCTATTTTATATCTCACTATATTGGACGTGCCAGTGTCATAGACTACTTAATGCCGTAGCCAATTGACCAGCCATTTAAAATTTTGGGTTCCGGTTAATTTGTTTTATAATTTAATGAATCGTAAGATGTTAGTTTATATACTAGGTGGTCAAATATCTCCAGCTTTCATTGACATGGAATTCTGGCTCAAGGAGCTATGACACCAGAAAGTCCACCTAGCATTCTTTTATCAAATTCTTTGCAGCAGTAGGCATTTAAAAGAAAGTTGAATGTCGTCATAGTATAGGTAATTAAAATTTCTCAATCTTACTATTTAATTGAGTCGTATTTGATTCTACCCTTATAATGTAAATACCAGCTTCCTCCAGAGATAAATCTATTTCTTTGGAAATAAACTCGCCTTCTTCTATGGATACATTGTACACTTGTTGACCAAGTAAATTAAGTATCTTTATATGATAAATTTCTGTTGTGTTTTTATGAAAATTTATAAAGAAAATACCTGTAGATGGATTAGGGATTATTGAAATTTGATTATTGCTATTACTTATAGATTCGATACTTGAATAACTACTTGACCCATTATTATCAACCTGTTTTAATCTATAATAGGCTGTGCCATTCAAGAAGGAATTATCGGTATAAGTGTAGTTTACTAAAGAATTGCTATTCCCTTGAGCCTTTATTGTGTCAAGAGAAGAGGAGGAAAATCTGTTTGTTGATTTTTCTAAAACAAAATAATCTGAATTGGTTTCTTTTGCGGTACTCCAGGTTAAAAGCGTATTATGGTCATTAATTACGGAAGCCGTAAAAGAAATAAGTTCTATTGGAAGTATGGCGGCACTCCATAACAAAGTGACGGCAGCATTACTATTCAGGTGAAACGGGGACTGCTTAGAGCCTATACCTATAGTTAAATCATAGCCGTAGGAATTAGTATTGTATATAACCAAAACAATGGAACCATCCGGATTTTTAAAAGCAACATTCGGAAGACTGCCATCTGAGGAAGTAGAGCCAATACGTAAAGCTCCTGGTTGCACAAATTCAGAAAAGTGTCCTACTATATAATAAGATTCATTGAGTGTATAGGAGTTACTATTGTTGACGGTAACAGCACCTCTGCAAGTCGTGCATCCTCCTGGAGTATGTGGGCCGGGTGTGGAATTTCCATCGGTAGCGAGGTTCCATTCTAAGGCTATTTTCCCCCAATTGGTAGTGGCACCAATCATTACATTAGGAACATGCCAGTTGAAATTATTCCAAAAATTGCTACCTGTACCTGTGTATTGTTCTGTAAAATAAACGTTCTTTCCTGTATTAGATTTAACGGCAGACATAGCTGAAATATTTCCCGCATAAAGATGGAAGGCTGCTCCGTCTACATAAGTACTATTGTTGCATACTTGCTCAGGGAAAATTGTATCGTCACAGTTATGATCGTATGCAATGATTTTTATACTACCATACCCTGCACTTTGTAAAGCAGGTCCTAAGTTATTGTTAATAAAATCTTGTTCTTGTTGTGCCGTAAATGTCATGCTAGGTTCATTACCACCATTTTCAGGTTCGTTTTGAGGAGTGATAGCCCATATATTTATTCCTTGAGCTTTCATAGCGGTAATATATTTTACGAAATAATTGGCATAAGTAGAATAGTTTACTGTATTGAGACTTCCTCCTATCCATGCGTTATTTGATTTCATCCAAGTTGGAGCTGACCAAGGAGTAGCAAGTATTTTAATGTTAGGGTTAATGAGAAGAATTTTTTTAAGTAATGGAATTAAATTGGTCAGATCTGGGCCTGCCAAACTAAAATTCGTTAAACTTGGATCTGTGCCTGTGCCCAAATCATCGTAGGAATAATTGGAAGAACTTAAATCAGAAGCGCCTATACTAATACGTAATACGGACATTGCTATGCCTGGAGAGGGATTAAAAAGTTGGCTTAGTATATTTGTTTGCTGAGTTGAATTTAGACTGTTGATTTGTTCTGCACTACCTTCGGTTAAACAAATTCCAAAACCATCTATTGTTTGATAGGTTGTGGAAGGGGTAACCTTGATTGTGGGAGAGCCGCCTGCTGTGTTAAAACTGACTGGCCCTTGTAGCGTCAACAAGGAATTTTGGTTTGCCTCAGTAACCCATGCCTTAACCGTTTGAGCTTCTATATTTGTAGTAGCATCCAAACCAATGATACAGGATATGATTAATATAATTACATCCGTCAATTTTATCGCTATTCTGTTTTTCATCTATATAGATTGTCGAAATGATTTAGATAAATATTTTTTATTGGGCATTATTCTAAGCTATATACGATTAGGTTTATATAGTTTTAGTCATTAATTTCTTATGCAAAATATATGTGTCAAAAGATTCTTTAGCAAGGGGTAACACACCCTACCCTAACGATAACCACTGCGATACTATTGGTTATTCCTTTATTAGTTTGATTGATTTCCGAGTAGTATCCAATACAAAATTAATGACGTAAAGGCCATTTGCCAGATAAGATAAATCAAGTGTTTTTTGTCCTGGTGAAATTGTTTGAGTGCCCATGAACTCACCTATAGAATTGTATAAGCTAATTTCAAATGACTGCTGCAATAGAGTGTTGATTTTATAAATACCTTTTCCTGGGTTAGGAGACAAATCCAGAAAGTCATAATTATTGGAAATTTGTACAATAGAAATAGAAGAATAATTACGACGCCCATCGTAATCAATTTGTACAAGCTTGTAATAATTTGTGCCAGAGAGTGGAGTAGCGTCAATAAATGAATATGGCAAAATAGAGTTAGAGGTTCCTCCTCCATACGCAACTCCGATGGAATCAAAATGTATACCATCTTTACTTCTTTCAATTATAAAATATTTATTTGAAGATTCGGATGTTGTTGACCATTCTAAAATTGAAGTATTATTTTCAGAAGTAGCGTTGAAGAAAAGTAATTGAATAGGTAAAGGTGTACTACAGGCTGCTAGGGGAGATGTATTTGGTACAGGACTATTTACATCGGTTATCGTTGCTGTAACGGATGATGCACCAGCTACAGATAATCCTAAATTATGAGTAACGGTCCATGTGCCTCCAGCTACAACTGCAGTGCCTACATATATTTCTGCTTCGCAATCACAGCCTAGTCCTCCTTTTTGATTTCGGTATACATGAACGGTATATCCAGTAGTTCCTGTTCCTGTAATAGAGTTGGTACCAGAACTTGTAATGCCAGGAGGAAGCAAATTGATATTAGGGAAGTTGGTAAATAGAATAGCGGCACCAGCATTACAATAGATATGATTGAACGTAAATTCGTTGAATTTAGTAGAAGAGTTGGTTAAACTTAGACCTGCCCCTGTATTAACGGGAGTAGTTCCAGCATTTATAAAGCCATTATTAGTAATAATATTGGCATTTGCTAGAGAACCGCCTATTATGTTATTAACAGTACCAGTACCACCAGCATCTTGCATGTTGATTCCTAATTTTTTATTCCCGATAGCAGTTACCCCATCTGATCCAACTCCAATATAATTTCCTATTA
>JAYTHK010000215.1:0-4215 GCA_043732665.1 Cytophagales bacterium
GTAGCTTCATCTTTTATAATTTGTTTAACGATTCCGCCTCCCAGAACTAAATGTAAATTTTCAACAAGACGAATATTATATTTTATATTTCCAGTGTAAGATATACCAATAAGGTGTTTTTTATTTTCTAATGTTCCAACCATATAGGTTCTATCGGCCATTCCCAAAGTAATACCACTTTGAATGGTGAAAGCATTTTTGTAATTCTGAGCGGATAGTTGATTGTATTGATTAATCAAAAGAATAATTAAAAATATTTTTTTGCACATGATTGTGAATTAATTTAAGGTATTAAGTTTTAATTATGTTACAACTTTACAATATAGTAACTTTAATTTTATAGTATTACAATATAATAAATAGCCATTCGACATATTAACATAGGCCACATTCACAATTAACCATTATTTTATGAACTACAAATTATTAGGAAAATCAGGATTGAAAGTTTCTGAGTTATGCTTAGGCACAATGGGTTTCGGCACAGAATGGGGCTGGGGTGCCGACAAAGAAACAAGTTTTAAAATTTTGGAATCCTATACAAACGCAGGAGGAAATTTCTTAGACACTGCCAATCTTTACACTAATGGCACGAGTGAAAAAATAATTGGCGAATACATTAAAAATAATCGCGACCACTATGTAATGGCGACAAAATACAGTTTGCACGACAATCAAACAAATGTCAATGCTTCTGGAAACAATCGTAAGAACATGATGCGTAGTGTGGAAGCAAGTTTAAAAAGGCTTAACACCGATTTTATTGATCTCTTCTACTTGCACATCTGGGACAATCTAACGCCAATCGATGAAGTAATGCGCGGCTTAGACGATCTGGTAAAACAAGGCAAAGTGAATTACATCGGTATCAGCGACACTCCTGCTTGGATCGTAAGTCGCGGGAATACAATGGCGGAGCTGATGGGCTGGAGTCGCTTTGTGGCGATGCAGATAGAATACAGTTTATTGCAACGTACTCCAGAACGCGAATTACTTCCAATGGCAAAAGAATTTGGCCTGACTCTAATGCCTTGGGCTCCTTTGGCTGGCGGTGCGCTTACGGGAAAATATTTAAAAGGCGACAAAGGTCGGTTGACGGAAAAAAGCAAAAGGCTAAACGAAAACAGTAACAAAATTGCAAGAGTAGTAGTGGAGATAGCAGAAGAAATGAATGTCCCAGCAGCACACGTTGCACTTAAATGGACTACGCTACAAGGCATTTCTGCGATACCGATTGTTGGGGCTACTAAGCTTTCACAGGTGGAAGAAAATTTGAAAGCCATGGAAATACAATTGAATGATTCACAACTGAAAAAATTAAATGAAGTAAGTAAAATTGATTTGGGTTTTCCTGGCGAATTCTTCCTGGAAGACGGTGTGAAAAATGTTACTTATGGCGGGTTTTATGATAGGATAGAGAAGAGAAATTAGTTTGGGTTTAATATTAGATGCTCAGAGTGGACGTGCCAGTGCCATAGATCAGCTTTGAGCCAGAATTCCATGTCAATGCAAGCTGGAGATATTTGGCCACCTAGTATATAAACTAACATCTTACGATTCATTAAACTATAAAACAAATTAACCAGAACCAAAAATTTTAAATTGCTGGTCAATTGGCGACGGCATTAAGTGGTCTATGACACCGGCACGTCCAGTGTACACCCATAAACAAAAAAGGCTTACAAATCAATGTAAGCCTTTTTTGTTTTGAGCCTCCTGTCGGAATCGAACCAACGACCTACTGATTACAAGTCAGTTGCTCTACCTGCTGAGCTAAGGAGGCTTCTTTTTTCATTAATCGGAGTGCAAATATAGGGAGCTATATTTTAAATGCAAACTTTTTAGTCACTTTTATATCAACTTTTCAATATTTTTAACTCCTGACTAAGTTCTTTTAACTCTGCCTCAAGCTTATCTATATTTACTTGAATCTCCAATTTCATCTGTGCGGCTCCTTTTGAGCGTCCAAAAAATTCAATATTGGTCTTATAACGTTCTATTTCAGCTTTTACACCAGAAACACGCTTCTGAAGTGCTTGTTCTTTTTTCTTCAATATATCCGAGCCTTCCGAGCTAGCTTTGAGAGAGGCTACTTCTAGAGAAAGACGGATATTTTTTTTCGCCTCCTGCCCTATCTCTGTTGAAGCGTCTATAAATTTACTTATTGCTCCATTAAATTTATCGGTAATCTCTTTTTTATTATCCCTAGGCACAAAACCAATAGCATCCCATGCGGATTGAAATTCTTTTAGCTTCTCTACTGATTTTACGTCGGAACTTGCTGCAAAATTTTCAATTTCTTGAACAAGAGTATTTTTCTTTTCCAGATTTACATAAAATTCTTTTTCAGCTTCTGCTACCTGCTCACGTTTCTTGTTAAAAAAATGATCACAAGCCTCTTTGAAACGATTGAAAATTTTATCTTTTTGCTTATATGGAACTTGACCTACTTTCTCCCACTTCGCTTGGAGTTCTTTTAGTTCTCTGGCTGCAACTTCAAAATTTGTATTGTCTTTAAGTGCTTCCGCTTTTTCACAAAGTTCGGTTTTCCTTACTAAATTTTCATCTCTTTTTTTATCAAGCTCTTTGAAAAAATCATTTTTTCTTTTGTAATAAACCTTACAAACATCCCAAAATTTATTAGAAAGTTCTTTTGCTTTTTCTTGAGCTACCGCACCTGATTTATTCCATTCTTCTTGCAACTTTAGCATCTCTGCCGTTTTAACTCTCCAGTCGTCTATTCTACCCGATTCGAAACTAGAGAAAGTTTGTGCTCTTTCTAAAAGAGCTAATTTAGCTACCAAATTTTGTTCTTGTAGGCCTTTTAATTCATGAAGATATTCTTTTCTTTTCTCATAAATCTTATCCGAAGCCAATTTAAGTCTGTTCCACAAAGCGTCTTGCTCTTCCTTGGGTACCGGACCGATTACCCTAAATTCTTCATGAAGTGTTTTTAGTTCTTTTAACGCTTGATTGACAGAACTTAATTCTGTGAGTTTTTCTACTTTCTCACAAATTTCCTTTTTTGTTTCAAGATTCTTCTTTCTATCAAGTTCTTTTAATTCAAAAAAGATAGAACGATTGTTGTAAAAAATATCTACCAACGCTTTATAGTTATTCCATAATTCTTGCGATTGAGGAGCAGGTACATGCCCTGTTTTTTTCCATTCTTCTTGAATGTTTTTAAATTCTTCCAAACTTAACGAAGATTCTTCAGCAGCAATAAGCTTCCGCAATCTTTCCAACAGCACATTTTTTATTTCTAAATTATGTTGCTTACTTTTTTCTACATTATTAAAATGTTCTGATATATCTATTTTTATCTTTCCGAATACTTTTTCGAACCGTTGCGTAAGAGGATCTTTCTTAAATTCAAAATCAGCTTCTGCCCCACCGTCTGTGATGAATTTTTGCAACGCCTCATCTCTCTCCAAGTAAACTTGGTTATCGAAACTCATTTTAATCTGAGACATGAAATGATTTGCTTTCACATAATTTTCTTTCAGATTAAAATTTTCAAGAAATTTCACCAATTCTTCTTTTGTATAAGAACTGAACTCCTCATGCTGCTCTTCTACTGAATCCATAAGATTTAAGGACTCGTTCAACTCGTTTTCGATGACATCTTTTTTGTCAGTCATAATAATTGTATTCAAAATAGTATTGTAAAAATTTAATTTCTTCTAAGGCTTATAAGGTATCTCATCCGCAATAATAGCCCTAAATATACCATTTTAGTTTAAGTTGTTAAATTTTGAACTCAACTAAATTGAAAAAGATTAAAAAAAATATGATTTTTAAGAACATATTATGATTTCTATGATTAATTTTAAAAACGTAACAAATAAATTACATGGGAATACTTGCAAATATTAGAAATGATTATAACCTGAATATATTATCCGAAAATAATGTATTAAAAAACCCAATTGAACAGACCTTAAAATGGTTGGAAGAAGCTATTCATCATAAAATAAATGAGCCTACCGCAATGAATCTCGCTACTGCTTCTCCGAGAGGAAGGCCTTCTTCTCGAATTGTTTTATTGAAAGAAATTAATACAACTGGTTTTATTTTTTTTACTAATTATGATAGTAAAAAAGGTCAGGAATTAGCTGTAAATCCTTTTGCGGCACTTACTTTTTTTTGGAAGGAGCTTGAAAGACAAGTACGCATTGAAGGACAAGTACAAAAAATAACCGCTATCGAATCTGA
>JAYTHK010000216.1:0-4198 GCA_043732665.1 Cytophagales bacterium
AAGAGGCCACAATATGAGAACTGTCTATAACTTCCACTTTTCCTTTATAAAAGTCGTTGATTTGCTTTTTGATAAGAGGATAGTGCGTGCAACCTAAAATCAATGCCTCAATATCGAATAGGCTTGGGTCAGAGATATAGTTTTGAATAATTTGCTCACTTATCGTATTGTTGAAGTAGCCTTCTTCTATCATTGGAGCCAATAAAGGCGTAGCCAGCGATCGGAGTTGTATGTTTTTATTAAGTTTGTCCAATTTTTTTTGATAAACATTAGAACGTACGGTTCTTTTTGTACCAATAAGTCCAATGGTTTTGTTTTCAAATGTTTCTCCTAAATAAGAGATTACGGGATCTATTACGTTAATGATTTTTGCTTTACTTCCCACATATTCTTTGGCAAGTTGGTATGCTGCAGAAGAAGCCGAGTTACAGGCAATGAGAATTACTTTACATTGTTGTTTGATAAGTAGATCACAAATTTTTACTGTATAGGATTGAATTGCCGCAGCCGATTTGTCTCCGTAAGGTAAGTGAGCCGTGTCTCCAAAGTAAATGATATTTTCATTGGGTAGTAAATTTTTTACTGCTCTGGCTACAGTAAGTCCTCCGATGCCACTATCGAAGATGCCTATGGGTTTTTCTTTCGTCATTTGATTAAACTCTATTCAATTGGTAAAGTTAGGATATTTGAACTTAAAAAAAATGCACAACCCATAGCTGAGTTGTGCTAAAAAGAAACAATAGATAATATAACGAAAACGTGTTTTTGAATTATTATTTATTAATGATTCTATTATTTTATTTGGTGTAAGTAATGTTTAGTTCTGGGTGGAGGCTTGAGTATTGGTGGTCGCTAGTACAGAAAACGACGCTTCTGTAAGCACTTTCATTTAATAAATTATACATAAATCCATAATATTTGGAGGGACTTGCTAATTGGTCAGTTATAAAGTGTGTAACATCGACACTATAGGTTTCACTTCTTGAAGTACTTGCAGGCATGTTAATTATAGAGGTATTGTCTGTAGTAGGTTGAGATATCCATGTTACGGTACTTTCATCCCAATTAGAAGTTATTCTTTTTACTACCCAAGCGTTAGATCCAGACATAATATTATGACCATTGTCAGCTTTGGTTCCGCCACCATGTATGATTTCGGTAGTATCAGCATAAAGTACTAAAGTAGCTTTCGAAATTTTAGCGCCAGAAGGAATCGCAGATAGATCAAAATCAATTAGTCCTCTCTGAGTTTGAGGAAAGCCTCCACTAGTCCATACTTCTGCAGCCATATATGGGGTAGTTCCATGAACTAGGGTGTCAGCTTGAAAAGCATTTGTAGCTATTTCCGTATCTTTTCCTTTTGTAGCATCAGGTTTAAGTGATAATGAAATAGTTTCATTGGTAGTAGTGACTGGGTCAACTACAGGGCATTTTTTTTTGCAACTTGAATAGCTAGCGATAATTAAGAGTAAAAGTGCAAAATTTGAAATTTTGTTAATTTTCATGATAAAAAAGCGTTTAGTTTAATTAATGTACAAATACTAGACCTGATATCTTTTGTTTCGTGACAGTAATTATTAAAAAAAAAGTTATTTTTACGTAACGAAACAGCTAATAAGGTGTCTTATATAGGAAAATCAGAGATAGAAATTATAGCAGGTTGCAAAATCTTTGACAGGGAGGCTCAGAAGAGTCTTTATAAGTTATATCATGGAAAAATGAATTCTATTAGCTTCCGATATACTAGTTCTTATGATGATGCAAAAGACATCGTACACGATAGCTTTATACTTGTTTTTGAAAAAATAGCGGATTATACGGGCACAGGTTCTTTGGAAGGTTGGATAAGAAGGATAGTCGTAAATAAATCCATCGATTTTCTTAATAGGAAGAATAAGTTGCATACTGCTGTTACGGATCAGGAACAAAGTGCGTTAAACGATTTTAATTCCCTTACGGAACATAATAGTAATGAAAATGAACGGAATTTAGATTCAATTTATACATCAGGTCTTACTAAAGAAGAGATATTTGAGGCGATTGACTCGTTAAAAGATAGTTACAAAATAGTATTTAATTTAAGTGTAATAGATGGGTTTTCACATAAAAGTATAGGAGAAACCCTTAATATTAAAGAAGAACTGTCAAGAATAAGACTCAAAAGGGCTCGTACCATTTTGCAATCTATACTTCTTGGTATGGCAGAGACAAAGAAGTTGAAGGAAATAAATAGTCAAGGAAATGCAAAGTCAGTCAGATAATAAGTTTGATGAATTTATCCAATCAAAAAACGAAGAATTGAGTTTTGATTCTTCGTTTGATAAACAATGGGATAAGATTTCAATATCACTCGATAAGAGAGCTTTTTTGCGCTTTTCACCTTTTCGTTCCAATATTTATTATTTGTCAGCAATCCTTTTTGCTTTGATTGGATTGGCTGTTCTTTATTTTATGCCAAATGAGAGTAATGTAATTTCCGTAGAATCAGCCCAAGAAAAATCTATATTACTTGAGAAAGAAAAAAAAGATTTGAATAAAGATGGTCTCCATAGAGAGTCTACCATAAAAAATAAAAAAAATCCAACGATTACAAAATTAGATAGTACGAGTCAAGAAAATAATTACTTAGAATTACAAAAAAAAGAAACCCTAAAAGATACTACAACCCTAAATTATCAAGGGAATCCTAATAGCACAATAGTAAAAATGAAATCTGATTCTTTAGTAAAACCTATAGTTAAAAAAATAAGGTATATAACAAAAAGAGATACGATTATAACTGTCGATACTACTAAAGTGAGAAGGAAAAGATAATTTTTATGTCACCTAAAAAAAAAATATCAATTTTAATTGTTTGGATATTAATATGTTCAAGTAATGGATTTGCTCAAAAAAAATCATCAGATGTTATTAGTGAAGAAGATTCTATTGTATACATATATGAAAAACCTTATGTGGTAAATCAAACTATTACACAAAAGGAAGATTTTTTTAATCATTGGTTTATACAAGTATCTGGCTCTGAGTTTAGTTATAAAAATTTTCATAGAATTTGTGGAGAATGCTCAGAATATAAAAGTGAAATAAAAAAAAGTATTCACACTAGTATTAGTTATGCTATGGGCGTAAATCTGATGTATGTACCTAGTAAAGTAAATTTGGTTTATTCGTTAGGTATTTCATACACTTCTTTTCATGAAAATTTTGAACATAAAAATGATAGTTCTTTTATTATTAAGGCTAAAAATGAATATAATTATCTTGACCTAAATTTAGGATTAGGGTATTGGATATTTCGAAAACGAGCTATTTCCTTTATGTTAGCTGGAGAACTAATAGGCTCTAAACTTACCGTAAGTCGTGGAAAAACGTTAGATTATACAGATGTATTTAAAGTACTTGATAATAGTGTGGCGAATAGAGATGCTGGTTGGGTATTGAGCGGAAAGGCTGGAATAAAAGCGATTTTTTTTAACGATCGTCGTGTGAAATTTTTCATTGAGCCGTTTACCAGATTCAATATGACTTCTGCACTGAAATATAAAAAAAATTACTACTTGGATCGATGGGTAAATGGACTGGAAGTGGGTTTGATTTATGTTTTATAGAAGCAATAGTAAGTATAGAAGAGGAGCAAAAATAGTTCAGGAGACAGAGTTGTACGCGATAAGAATTACTTTACATTGTTGTTTGATAAGTAGGGTCTGCTGATTTTCTCTATATTATTTGATTATCAATGTATTTGTTGATAATTTCGGGAAATAAGTGCAAAGCAATATGGCAAAAGCTCATAAAAACCGTGCATCCAAGCAATCGTACGTTAGTCCAACGCAAATAATTTTAGAAGGATTTGAATCTCGATTTTCTCGGGCATTGAATCCTAGCAACCGTCGGGTGAGGTTGGCTCATAAGATGCCATGGGATATGTTAGAGCCTGCTGATTAAGTCAAGTATATTTTTCTATTTTATTGTAGCAATGCGTTAATGAGTATAAACTCAATGCGAAGTTTTGGATTAGACAATAAAGGGGTCAGGCGAAAAAGTTGTGGAGTAAGTTAAAATAGTTTAATTTTAGGAAAAGGAGATTTTGTTATCGAAACCTAGACCATAAATTACTTCATATTGTTTTTCCTGTAGAGTTGACGGATTATTTTTCTATCACCAGTTATGTTGTACTTTGTGATATAGAGATCAGGAA
>JAYTHK010000217.1:0-13125 GCA_043732665.1 Cytophagales bacterium
ATTTTTTTAAACATAACACCGACCTATGCAGTATATCTGCATTTATCTTTTTATTTTAGGGGTCAACAAACGCCTACTTCTATAATTTAATATTTCAGAATTTTTTCTTGGTGTTGGAGACCATCTAGTATTTCTGTATATATATTCAACAGAATGACCACTATTCTCATAGGTAATACTCGAAGACTGAAAATTATCAAATTGATCATTACTACTTGTTCTAAAGTGTCTTTGAAAAGCATAACTATCAGTAATTCTTTGCAGGCATGTTAAAAGAGTAGTCTTACCTGACCCATTAATTCCCGTAAGAATATGAACACCTCCTATGGGAATCTCAAATTCTAATGCATTAACACTTTTTAAATTCTTAATAATAATTTTAGCCATAAGTAAGTTGGGTTTAAAAAATAAACTTTATTCAAAATGTAATTCGCTAGTTGAATAAAGACATAAGATACCAAAAATTCCTTACCCTCAATAAATTTCAAAACTATAACTTCCCATATATTTCTCCAAAATTGAAAAGACAGCCGATATATTCTACCTACTGTCTTTTCAATTCTACCCCAAAATAAAATTCTCCAATAATATATAAAGTTGGAAGGATGGGGAAGGTTTTATATTATTCTAATACAATAGAGGTGATCCATTGTACCACCTCTCCTATTTTTTTCTACGTAATCTAACTTTCTACCATCTGCTTTATCATTTTTTATTACTAGATTATTTTTTAATTATTCATTATCAAATACTTATCTTCTCACCTGCATTTTTGAACCATTACCCTATATACTAGCACCTAATGCATATACTTAGTTGCAAGTATAAGTAATGCTATCTCAATTATACATATAGCATAATATATTTTATCTATTTTCTCCTTCGCAAATAGAATACATCCTAAAAAGGTAATGAATGAAATAGCTATATATGAAAACCATATGCAAGCAAATATTCTGACCTCAACTAAAATACCAGAACAGTTAAAAAAATTATTCAAGAAATTATTTTCACAAATAGTTTTCTTTAAATAAGACATTACATATTCATTTGTTAAAATTTTAATAATCAGTATAGAGATTATAAAATATAATATAGGAATTAACTTTTTTTTCATAAATTCATTATTTGTTAATTTGGATTATAAAACTCTGTACATAAATCAGTCCAACTGAAAACCCTCTACCGAAAATTGATACTGAATGTTCGTCATAAGTAGCGGTTATCATTGCATACTCGTTAAATACATTAAATGCCATATTAACATATTTATTAGCACCAGCTGACAATGGATTCTGCATATTATACAATGCTAGTCGAACTCCAGATTTGGCTAATCCAAAATAACTAAATTGTGAATCATAAATACCCTTTAAAGAATTATATCTTGAACTAATTGCATTCCTAACAAAAGTGTAATTGCTAGCAGGGTTATTATTGCCAGAATCAAAAATTAGGGGCATTTCATTAACTATTAAAGCAGTTATATCTCCTAAATAATTTTCGTTCCCAGAATTAATTTCACCTGAAATAAGATATCCTCCAGTTGCTACAGCTGAATACGTACCTTTTCCTGTAGTAGTATTGTATTTAGTATATGCGTTCACTTCAATTTTTGTGTTGCTAATTTTAAAATTAACAATAGCTTCAACGTCCGTATTTCCTGAATTATATGACGAATTACCATTTATTGAAGCCGTTGGTCCACCTAAATTCATAGATCCTCCATTTTTTCCTGATCCTGGATCTTCTCCCAAAGGATCATTACCTCCAGTAGAATTATTTGTCACTGTAATAGTTCCTGACGTTTTGGTGACTGTACCTGTATATGGATCAAAACTTATATTTGATGTTGTTCTAGTAACACTCATAGACTACGAACAGATTTAGCACCTGCATTTTTGAACCACTACCGGATTTTTATGTGTAATTTACTCGGACAACAATGTAAATTTATATATTTGAAAACGACCTAAAACAGTACATGAACTTAAAATCTTCGCCAGCAAAATAGGTGGTCAATTTGCTCCGGCACGTTATGGTCAGTTTGACCAGCATATCCAATATTCACCTGGAAATATCGAGTGATCTAAGGCAACGGCACGCACACATAGTCCATGAATTCAAAGTAGGATGGTAGAAGTTATTTTAAAAAGCCAGTTCAATCCTTTTTAAAGTGTGACCTTATTCTTTCAGGAAGTGTAAATCTGTTATTTCTGTGCTATTTATAAGCTGAAGGATATAACTGCCATGCAAGAGGATGGAAATGTCGATAGTCATCATATTACGTCCTACATATACCATGTGTTCGCCATGAAGGACGACTCTTCCCAATTGGTCAAATACATTATAATGACATATACTTTCTAGTGGGGAAGCGAGCTGAATCTGCAGGTTATTCTGTGCGGGATTAGGATAAACAGTAAGGATGCTGATTGAAGGATTCGGCGAAACGCATATGACCGAACTGTATTTATAGTGTCCATTCTCATCCACTGGTTTTAATCGGTAATAGGTCGTGACGTTGTGTAGCGAATCGTTGTAAGCATAGGATTTTAAGACCGATGAATTTCCATCTCCATTCACTACTTTGAGGATTAGCCAAGTGTCACTTGTCAGATCAAGGCATCGCTGTAGTTCGATGGAATGATTATTTAATTCCCAAGCATTCTGCCATTGCACGAGAATGTATTCATTCTCAATTGTTGTAGCATTGAAATTAAGAAGTCCGATAGGTAGACTAATATCGTATTCATTCGCCCCGATATCAATTATACCATTGACTACCCTTGTCAAATTATCGATGTCCAAGATACCGGATAAAGGATTACCTGTGCCGTCGTTGCCAAGATTGAGGCCTGCATCGATTGCCGGTGATATTGCAGTAAGGTGCATATTCGTCGGGGCCGAAACCAATTGGGGGTTGGTGTATTTGGCGTTCGCATCTCCCCAAGTACCTGCAGAAGTATTACTCTCTCCAAAATATAGGTTATTATTTACAGTAATGTCGGTGTTGTTTGTTCCCCATTCTTGTAAATAATTTTGACCGGCTTTTGCATAGAAAATATTATTCTTGATGGTAATGTTGGAACAGTTAAATTGAAGAGCGAGCTCTCCGCCAGTACCCTTGTATGTCGTGTTGTTGACGATAGAGATATTAACCGAGTTGCCTCTGTTGGCTGTATAGCCACCGGCCATGATATTGGCCTGGTAGGAACCTGAGATGAAATTATTTCTCACGGTAATGTTTTGTGTGTTTTTACCAAAGTGTTCACTCGCCAGTTCTATGCCGATGTCGCAATTGTATACGGTATTTCTTTCAATAGTAATATTTGATCCGCCATCAACATATATACCATCAGCACTTCGGCCTCCGCCATAGGTAGGATTGGTTAAAGATGAAATATTATATACGGTATTATTCACACATATTCCATTTCTGGCCTGGTCTGAACCAGTGGGACCTGTACCTTCAAAACCGATAAAGTCAATTCCTATATTGTCATTGTCATGTACAGTATTATTAGAAACGGTAAAAGTAGTCACATTTCCATTAAATACCATCGACTCGCTTTGCCCCAGTAAACAATTTCGTATTTCATTCCCATCTACTATAATATTGCTTATAGGCGTTGCACTTGTTCCGTAAAAGGCTATTCCATGCGCATTGCCATTTGCGTTTTCAATATTGTGTACTTTGTTATTTCGTATTTCAAGATTACTCGAACTTCCATCAATGCTAATGCCTATTGGTGTTCCAGTACCTTTGAAATTCTGAATTTCCATTCCGATTACTTTGATATAATTTTTACTGGAAATGGAAATTCCCAATTGGCCTTTACCCGTGCCATTGAGAACAGAGCCTGCTTCTCCAATTAAGGTGATGTATCCATTCAACGCCGAACCGCTTCGAGGGAAGATAACAGCTTCGTTGTACGTACCAGTTTTTACCCAAATGGTATCTCCGGCATTAGCTGCATTCATGGCTGCTTGAACAGAAGTGAATGCGGCTAATGCTGGAGCCACTGTTAATTTAAGCGCCCAACTTTGGCTGATTGAAAAAATAAACAGCAACATAATATAGATTCCCTGCCTGATTTTAATTTTATCTGGTGCAGGACATTGTGCGAAACAAAATTTTTGAAAAGAAATTGTTAAAATTAGAAAAATCAGTGCCTTTCTCATATTAGTTCTTTTATTTTTTTTCACTTCTAAAAATTAAATAGTAATAATATAATACCACGTTATCACCATCAATCAGTATATTCAGATTGATTAGTGTTTATTTGTTTAAATTTTATTGGTACTCCTTCTGGAAGGCATGATTTAACTCAGCTTTTGTTAAGTAATGTGATATTCAAAATCTGTAACATTTCATACCTTTAGTATTTTAGTTTCAGCTTCTCACGCATAATGGCAACAATACCAAATAGCATACAAATCAATTGATTCCAAAAGGTAAAATGCTTGACACTAAAATTGCCATTATGCTTCTTTATGCACTTATAAATCGTTTGCAAAAAGGAGGTCATAACCTGTGCAAAAACATATTGCCTTGTATTCATCGAGCAATATATGCCAGATGACAAATACTAGGCCTTTCAAATCGTTTGAAATTCAAAATGGCCTGAGGCTTTTTACCAACAATAATTTCAAAGACCTACCGTCCAACTACAACTATTTAGTATGCTTATGATAATACTAAATTACTATTTATATTTTTATTAAAAAAATTTTGTTGTGTTTTTTTAACATATCTTAAAATTATTGGTCAAATGCGTAAAAACGGCATTTATGCTGACAAAGGAAGTTAGTATAAATGCCGTTCTCTGATACTTTAGTTATTCTTTAAAATAATAGTTGTGTTATTATGACATATTAATATTTTTATTATATATATTTGGTTATTATAAAATAAACAAAATTTAATATGAGAAAAACGCTATTTACAATTTGTCTCTGGTCGACGCTGGTAGCTTCGATTCATGCCCAGACGTCTTTTAAGACGTTGAATTACCTTTATAGTATTTCTGGTTCCCAAACGGTATCAGGACAACATAATGATCAAAAGGATGGAACTGGTGCATCTACCTATACTGAATTAGTAAACGGTATAACAGGAAAATATCCTGCTCTATATAGTGCAGATTTTCTTTATAACGGCGACGGTCAGCCTCGTTGGGATATAATATACGAAGCCGAAAGACAGTGGAATGCGGGTGCCATGGTCCAATTTATGTGGCATACTTGTCCTCCTACTCAAAACAGTGTTTGTAGCTGGGGTGGTGGAGTATTAAGTACGCTAACAGATGTACAATGGAAAGATTTGACTACCGATGGTGGTTATTTGAATGGGATATGGAAATCCAGAATTGATGAGATCGCAAAATATCTTCAGTACCTCAAAGATAAAAACGTTGAAGTATTATGGCGTCCATTGCACGAAGAGAATCAAGGTTCTTTTTGGTGGGGAGGGCGCACAGGTCCTGAAGGCACTCAAAAATTGTATCAGCTTACTCATGATTATATGACCAATGTTAAAGGTCTTACAAATCTTGTCTGGGTGTGGGATGTGCAGGACATGAGCACCAATTTCAGTGATTATAATCCAGGTGCTAATTACTATGATATTGCAGCATTAGATGTTTATAGTGATGGTTTTACTAACAGCAGTTATTATAATGCTTTAACAACAACAGCAGGAAATAAGGTAGTAGCAATTGGAGAATGTGGTACACTTCCAACAGTTGCTCAATTGCAGAACCAATCCAGGATGTCATTTTTTATGAACTGGTCTTATTTATTGCAACAAGACAACAGTAATCAAACTATTCAAACGCTATATAACGACCCGAGAATTATAACACGTGATGAAATGCCCGGCTGGGGAAATGTAAAGGTACCTGTCAATCTTGCAACAGCAAAACCCGTTACTGTTTCTTCTACCGAGGTAGGAAGCAATATAGCATCAAACGCTACCGATAACAGCTATTCATCAAGATGGTCTTCGCTTTATGCAGATCCACAATGGATATCTGTAGACCTTGGCACCAACTATAATGTAAACCGTGTGAAGATAGCATGGGAAGCCGCTTATGGTAAAGACTATCAAATACAAGTCTCTTCTGATGCTATCAATTGGACTAACATAAAGACCATAACAGGTAATACTACTTTAACCAATGACCTTACGGGATTAGCAGGGATAGGTCGCTACTTAAGAATGTATGGTACTGCCAGAGGTACTACATATGGTTATTCTATTTATGCACTTGAAGTATACGGTACTATAGCAGCTATACCTGAATCTCCTTACGGCGGAATAGCGTTAGCAATACCTGGTACCATACAGGCAGAAAACTACGATCTGGGTGGACAAGGAGTCGCATACAACGATATTACAAGTGGTAATATTTATGGAGGTCTGAGAACCGATGATGTTGATATCGAAACGTGCACCGATACTGGAGGTGGCTATAACATCGCTGGTATACAGGCTGGTGAATGGCTTAACTATATTATAAAAGTTGCTACTGCCGGTAATTATGATTTATCTGTAAGAGTAGCTGCAGTTTCCGTAGGTAAAACCTTTCATATAGAAATGGACGGAGTCAATATTTCTGGAACTATCGTTGTACCAAATACCGGAGGATGGCAAACTTGGCAAAACGTAACGGTACCAAATGTTAATCTTATTGCTGGTCAAAAGGTTATGCGAGTTGTAATGGATACTGATTTGTTTAATCTAAACTATCTAAGTTTTACACCAAGCATTGCTGTAATTGTTCCACAAACCAATGTAGTTGGGTATTTTCCCACCTTCAGAAATTTTCCCGATGCAATCAATACCATTGATTTGACTAAGTTAACGCATCTAAATATTGCCTTTGCAAATCCAAATAGTTCAGGGGCACTCGTTGTAGGCGAAGTCAGCAATAGTGCCGTAACGACAGTGGTCAATGCGGCTCATACTAAGAATGTGAAAGTGCTTCTGTGCATTGGTGGTGGTGGTGCTCCTGGAAATTATTACCATACCGCTTTTAGCAACAGTACAAACATGACTAATTTTGTAAATGCTTGTGTGAATTATACTACTACCTATAACCTTGAGGGAATAGATGTAGACATTGAAGGAGATGTATTAAATGGAAGCCAGGTAACAAGTAGCCAATACCAAAGTTTTGTAACTCAATTGGGTGCAGCCTTACATGCTAAAAATAAAATCATGACAGCAGCGGTAGCAGACTGGTTTGGAGGCTATGTGACGAATGCCGCCGTAGCGCAATTTGACTTTATTGGGGTGATGGCTTACGATGAACATATTCCTGGAGGTAGCAATCAACCTGGAACTGTCGGCGATTATCAATTTGCGGTAGACAACTATAACTACTGGCATGCGAAAGGTGTACCGGGATCAAAAATAAACATTGGAGTTCCCTTTTATGGTTATGGATGGGGTACCTATACAGGATCTCAAGGCGGAGATTCTTATGCTTCT
The DNA here is from genome assembly GCA_043732665.1 of Cytophagales bacterium. Taxonomy (GTDB): domain Bacteria; phylum Bacteroidota; class Bacteroidia; order Cytophagales; family Cytophagaceae; genus JANYCO01. Next base: position 7,499 of record JAYTHK010000217.1, read on the forward strand.
ATTGTTGCCAAATATCCTGGTGCTGAAAATTCAGACATGGTAGGATCAGGCGCTAATGCAGAGTACTATAATGGTATTCCGACGATTAAGCAAAAAACTGCTTTTGCAATACAAAATGGAGGAGGTATTATGATTTGGGATCTTACGATGGATGCTACAGGTGGCAAGTCCTTACTGACAGCCATCAATCAGGTGGTTGTAGCCAATAGTAATCATGTTCCATCCAATTTAGCAACAGGGAAAACTGTCACGGTTGCTTCTACTGAAGTGGGATCGAATGTGACAAATAATGCTGTAGATGGAAATTATGCTACCCGTTGGTCTTCTCTCTATTCCGATCCTCAATGGATATCTATCGATCTTGGGGCAAATTACAATGTGAACCGTGTGAAGTTAAGCTGGGAAGCGGCTTATGCGACCGCTTACCAGATTCAGATTTCTTCTGATAATACCAACTGGTCAACATTAAAATCGATAACAGGCAATATAACAACGACAAACGATCAAACCGGTTTATCTGGTACTGGTCGCTATGTAAGAATCTACGGTACTTCCCGAGCAACTGTTTATGGATATTCTTTGTATGAAATAGAAGTCTATGGAACAACGATTGAAAGTCCTTACAGCGGAACTGCTATTTCTCTGCCAGGAATCATCCAGGCAGAAAATTACGATTTAGGTGGAGAAGGTCTTGCCTATCATGATACAGAAACAGCAAACCAAGGTGGTGTCTATAGAACAGACGGAGTAGATATAGAAACAACAACCGATATTAGTGGTAGTTATGATGTAGGTTATATAGCGGATGGAGAATGGTTGAAATATATGGTGAATGTAACGACCAAAGGAACTTATAATTTTGGATTCAGAACGGCTGGTACAATTACCACTTCTGCTATCAGAGTTGAAGTAGACGGTGCTGATGTAACTGGCTCTATTGCTTTACCCAATACCGGTGGCTGGCAAACCTGGGCTAGCACTACTTCCCCTAATGTTGTTTTATCTGCCGGACCACATACCATCCGATTGTTTGTGGTGACAGGTGGTTTTAATTTAAACTTTGTGAATGTTATACCAGTAATTATTAATCAACTCCCAAGTATAAATTTAACTACTTCAGGCACTTCCTTTACAGCACCTGCGTTTGTCGCACTCAGTGCAACAGCTGCTGATGTTGATGGAACCGTAAGCAAAGTAGAATTTTATAATGGTGCAACATTATTAGCAACAAGTACTACTTCTCCTTACAGCTTTATATGGAGCAATCTGGCAGTAGGTAATTATTCTGTTACTGCAAAAGCGACTGATAATTCCAATGCATCGACCAGTTCTGCTGCAGTGACGATCACTGTGGAAGCACCTGTTATTGTTGAAACACCTTATGGCGGTAAGGCCTGGATTATACCAGGAACTATTGAAGCCGAAAACTATGACAACGGTGGCGAAGGTCTTTCTTATCATGATATCGATACCATAAATCAAGGTGGCGCTTACCGAAAAGACGGAGTAGACATTGAGGCTACAACTGACGCAGGTGGTGGTTACGATGTAGGTTATATTGCCAATGGTAATTGGTTGAAATATACGGTGAATGTAACGGCTTCAGGAATTTATAACATTAGTTTCAGAACAGCCGGAACTTCTACCAGTGTTATCAGCTTATTGTCAGATGGTGTGAATGTGACAGGTAATGTGAACCTACCCAATACTGGAGGATGGCAAACATGGGTTACTACTATTGTTCCTACTATTTCTTTGACAGCTGGTCAGCACATATTTGAAGTACTTGTGAGTACGGCTAGTTTCAATTTAAATAATATTACAGTAACGGCGAATCAACCGCTTGTTATAAGTATTACTTCTCCTGCGAACAATGCTTCGTTTATAGCACCTGCTCCTATTACGATCACAGCCAATGCTTCCGGTATCAATGGAGCATTAAGTAAAGTGGATTTCTATAACGGAGCTACTTTATTAGGAACAGATAACACTTCCCCTTACAGTTTTATCTGGAACAATGTAGCAGCGGGTACTTATTCTATTACAGTTAAAGCAACCGATAATAATAATGCCACTATTATTTCGGAAACTGTCGTTGTGATAGTTAATGCCGTTACTACCAATACTTGTTCAGGTTTAACTCCATATAAAGAGAATAGTGGATATGTGCCAGGAAGCATTGTGCAAAATGGAGGAGTTATTTATCAGTGTAAACCTTTCCCATACTCAGGATGGTGCAACGGTGCGGCCTGGGCCTATGGGCCGGGTAACGGCACTGCCTGGACCGATGCGTGGATGCAAACAGGGACTTGTTCTTCTGCAAGAATTGGCTCTATAAGTACTTCCAGTGATTCTTATAACACCACTGTGAGCAATTTATTGGTTCCAAATCCTACTACTGGTATTGTTTCTATTGCAGTAAATAATAGTTTCTCTGTACAAGTATTCAATAGTTATGGTATTGAAGTAATGTCCATAGCAGAAGTGACGACCAATGGTTCGATTGATATTACAGGATTATCAGCAGGAATATATGTTGTCAAAATAATTTCAGGAGGCGATACCATCACTCAGAAAATTATAAAACAATAATTCCGGAAGGATATTCTTAAGTATGATTTTTTAATGCACTTGTAGATTTTCTGCAAGTGCATTTTTTATATTAGTACTAAATTAAATTCTTAATACAAAGTTTATATGATAGCGCTATCATATAAACTTTAATGGTTCAGGTTTACTAAATGATTGTTTTAATTATTTCCTCAATAAATTACATATCCGTGTCTTGTTCCCTGACAAGACTTTCGACCAGTCAGGGGAATTCATTAATAATAAATCCTGGACTTTGATAATGATGACAACAACTGTCATGATCAGATTTTCCTTTTCGACATCAAAGAGTTTCCTCCTGAATGACATTATATAATACCTAATCCTATTCGGGAAATAATGTACACGGACAAAATTTCATGAATTTTACCGCAGTAAAAAATGCAAAAATTAATTTTGTAACCGTTCAATTAAATTTCCCAGGGAATGCTTCAGGAGCAGGAAATTATTATTTTAAGATCTCTATAAATATGAATATAATTCTGATACCATAATTATTGGTTTAGCATCACCGGTGTTGAGGGACTATTCTATACCCTTCGATATGCAGATGGAGTTATTAATACATATTTCCCTTCTACTTATAGGCGGTCACATTATTGGGAGGGCAAGCCAATACAATATATCCTGCATTGTTTAACTGGCAATTTTCTCATCCTTCTACCTGTGCAAGAACTCCCGCACCCATAACTATTAATTGTTCCTTACCCGTCAATTGGCTATCAATTGATGGAGTTTTAAAAGAAGGAAAAGTAATGTTAAACTGGATAACTGGATCTGAAATAAATAATTCATTCTTTGAAGTACAGTGTTCCACTGATGGATAAATATTCAAGCCCATTGGCAGAATTAACGGACATGGAAATACTTATAATAATAGCCTTTATAATTTCGACGATGACGCTCCAAATCAGGGAGTTTCCTATTATCTCATTGCTCAGTATAATAGTAATGGAAATATTTCTTATAGTACTTTAATTACTATTAATAGTATAATTAGTCCAAACCCTCCTAATGCCAACTTCACAATCAATGCTCCTGCAGAAACTAAGATCAAGGTAATGGATCTATTAGGAAGAGTAATGCTGAGTGATTTAATGATATCAGACGAATATAGTTTTGGGGGGAATTTTAGTAGCGGAACTTATATTGTTAGTCTAACGAATGGTAGCTATGAACATTATTAGATTGTAATAAAAGAGTAACTATAACCACAATAAAAATTCTATCATTTTAAATAAACACCCCAGGATAATTTCAATTCTTCTTCTGGTTTAAGGAGTATGAGATCCTTGTAATTATTAAAGGCATCAGGCATACACGTCATGGGTTCTATGGCAATGCAGTCTCTTAAATATGGTGTATATACTTGAATATATTTATATTGCTGATGTCCTGAATCCATCCAAATATTTAAATTAAGTGAATTATAATTATCAGTAATTTTTACTACAGAACGATCAGCGTCTTCAAAAAATTTAAAACAGGTATCAAAATCTTTCTCTCCAATAATGGTTGGTTCTATGAACTCAGAGGTATTGATAATTTTTCCGGTTGGAATTTTATAAATATCCATCTCTATCTCCTGAAAGGAGGGAATAGAAAGGAATAGATCATTAACTTTAGAAGAGGTCTTAAAGTAAGGATGCCAGCCATCACCTATAGGAATTTCGCTGCCGTCATCGTTTCGTACTACTGTTGTACAGGTAAATCCATTAATGTCAAGTTCGAAGATAATCTTAATATTAAACCTGAAAGGATAACCTTCGTTTTCCTTGTCAAAATTATACATTACGATCACTTCTCCACTTTCAGCATTCGCTTTTTCAGAAATAATTTTAAATTTACTATCAAAAATAAGTCCATGGATGGCATGCCCGTCTTGTTTGTTATTAATAGGAAGCTTATAGTTTTTGTTCTGATAAAAATATTCACCTGAATTTATTCTATTAGGAAAAGGGGAAAGTTTTGAACCTTTATAAATATCGCGTCCTTCTGTAATAAGATTTTCATAATCAGAATTTTCATATAGAAGACTAAAAATTTCACCATTGCCTCCTCTAAGGACAAGCTGATTCATACTTGCACCATAATCCGGTAAAAAAGAGAAATATTCACCCGTTAGCTCATTGGTTATTTTTATAAGAGTAAATTCTTCACCAAATGGAATTTTGTAAATATTAAACATATGCTACTATTTTAGAATGTAGAATTACTTACCAGAAAATAATATAAAGGAAAATTAATATGCTAATTATCAAAACAGCACTAATATTAAACAGCTTGCTTGTGTTAAACATTCCTGGTGAAATAACAATTGGTTGTCCTTTTGCTCCGGATTTATTTTTTATACTCACTACAAACATTACTAAAGATAGCAATAGAAAACTAATTCCCATTCTGAATAAGAAAGGAATATCGTCAAAGTAGAAATATAATAATAAACTTATTGGTAATGTAAAGATAGCAACCGCTAAGGCGCCTTTCGTTGTTGCTTTTTTCCAAAACAAACCGAATATAAAGATTACAAATATACCTGGACTAAAAAATCCGGTGAATTCCTGAATAAATTGAAAACCACCATGGAACAAATTAATCATTGGGGCAAGAAACACAGCAATAATTAAAGAAAGCAAAGTACAGAGCCTGCCAATATTTACAAGCTGTTTTTCAGACATTTTTTTACCGAAATTTGGTTTGAATATATCCATTGTAAAAATAGTGGCAATACTGTTGGTTTTAGAACTTAAAGAACCTACAACAGCAGCAACAAGCGCTGCAAAGACGATTCCTTTTATTCCAGGAAATAAAAAACTATTTAACAGCCATGGATATACTTTGTCTTTTTGACTTTCCAATAAAGGTGCTTTTAAAGCAAAGGCTACAATTCCAGGTACCACTACAATCATTGGCATTAAAATTTAAGGATTAGATATTTTATTCGCCAATGCAGATATACTGCGTTGTGTATGTTTAAGATTGTATCAAAATAAGAGATACAATGGAAAGATACAAAG
>JAYTHK010000218.1:0-4168 GCA_043732665.1 Cytophagales bacterium
AGCATTTCCTGAACTACATTTTCACATCATGAACATTCAAGGGTGGTTGAGAGGGATTCACCATCATTGCTCGGGAGAATATTTGCAAAAATATTTGGATGAATTTCACTTCAGATTTAACAGAAGAAATTCCTTAAATTCTATTTTCAACAGCATTATAAGTGGTTTTATTTTGGCTCTACCTTTAACCTGAAATCCAATTAGAGAATATAATACCTAATCCTATGAATTAATATTCAAGAACAATAAAAATACAATAGAGAAGTGGTTAAAAAATAAAGGGTTCATTAATTAGAATTGCAAAATGAAAACACAAATAGATTTACGAAATATTTTGAAGAGCGGAAAATTAGTAAATGAATTAGAGTTAGAAAGAGCATTGATTCTTGATAGAAAACTATGCTTATTAATAGAGCAGCATCCAGGGTTAGCAGAAGATAGAAAGCGGCTACGTTTGATTATAAAGTCGTACGAAAAAACGCATTGGAGTAAGAGTTCAACAGTTACCGAAAATCAGGTAAAAGAAAGTAACGATGCAGAATTTATAGCAGAACAAGAAAGGAAATTTTTAGAAGCTAGAAAAGAAATTATTCAGAAAAGTCTTTTAAAATACCATTTAACGCAACAAGACTTAGGAAAATTATTGGGACATGGCAAATCTTATATATCTGAATTGATGAATGGAATAAGTCCTTTTAGCAACAGGGATTTGGTAATTTTGCATAGACTGTTTCATATTAAATTGGAATATTTAATACCAACGATCATATCCCAAAAGGACAAAGAAAAAATAAATGAGAATATAAATAAATTGAATAACCCTAAGTTGAAACTGGAAAGAGAGATTTAAAATTTGCGTAAGGCACGCAAAAAAAATCTATAAATTTTTAGTCAAACAGCAGAAAAATTTAATTGGTGTGCATTTGATTGTGGGTTTGGCTATTATTTAGTTTTAGGAAAAGACAAAGACAAATGGAAAGTATCCAAGAAAATCATGGAATGGGATTCTTAAAGGAATAAAATAAACCGCAAAAGTGAATACAGAACACAGAAGAAAAATCATACCCATCACCCTAATCAAAAGAATCAACGGTTCAGACATTTTCTCTTTCTACCAATTATTCTTATCTTTAAAAACAGTTAGCCAACAAAGCTGTCGATAAAACCGCACAATGAATTTCTCCGAATTAGGCCTGAGTGCCGCCATCATTAAGTCGCTCGACGAAAATAAAATTTCTACACCTTCAGAGATACAAGAAAAAGTAATTCCTTTTATTCTCAACACTACAAAAAATCTTGTAGCCGTTTCGCAAACAGGAACAGGAAAAACCGCAGCATTTGGTCTGCCGATTTTGCAAAAGATAGATCCACAGTTGCAACAAACACAAGTGCTGATTATGGTTCCGACCAGAGAACTTGCGCAACAGGTGGCCAAAGATTTATTTGTCTTTTCAAGATACATTGTACGCATTCATACAGAAGCCGTTTATGGTGGAAAGAAAATAGAAGAGCAAATAAAAAAACTAGAAGTCCCAAGACACATTATTGTTGCCACACCAGGTCGCTTGCTGGATTTGCTAGAAAGAAAAATTATTGATTTAGGCTATCTCCGATTTTTGGTTTTAGACGAAGCCGATGAAATGTTGAACATGGGATTCAAACCTGACATTGACAAAATTGTTCGTGCGTGTAATACAAAAGTGCGCAAGCTATTGTTTACCTCCACACTTCCTGCCGAAATAAAACAAACGGTGTGTCAATACATGGGAGATAAGGTAGACGAAATTCATATCAAGCCGCAGGAGTTTGTAAATCGTAATATTGAACATCAGTACATCGCCTATAAGTATGGCTACAAGCTGGAGTTTTTGAAAGCTTTTTTAGTAAGCCATTCCGACGAGCGTGGAATTGTTTTTTGCCGAACACAAGCGGCGGCAAAATTACTGGATCAACAGCTGGCAGGATTTTCTATAAAAGCAGATTCCCTATACGGTGATTTGAGCCAGTTTGAACGCAATAAAGTAATGGCGGCTTTTAAGGCGCAACGTATTCAAATCCTTATTGCGACCGATGTTGCGGCACGAGGTATCGATGTTCAGGATTTGAATTTTGTAATGCATTATCATTTGCCAGACAACGACGCTCAATATGTAAACCGAAGCGGACGCACCGGAAGAGCAGGTAAAACAGGAAAGTCTATTTGTCTGCTGCAAGAAGATGAACTTTTTCAAAAGGATGGACTTGAAACGAGTTTGCGTATTCGATTTGTGCCGATAAAAATGGACGTGGTCATTGATAAAAGCGAAGCCGTTCCTGTTGAACTAACCATTAATATAGGTACGCGTCATGAACTGGATGAAGAAAAAATAAAGAATTTCTTAACAATCTATTCAGGTTTAAAAAAAGAGGCTATTCGTGACGTACAAGTCTATAGAACAGAAACAACATTTGTGATTGATACAAAATACCAAGATCAAGTGGTGAATAACATTCATAACGCAAGACATTTTCATCAGCGGATATTGGTTGAGAAATCGATCATTTGAAAACAATAATTTATAACAATTCTATTCTAGCGTAATCTTTTATTTAAATCGCACATCATGCTTCTTATTTTACTACTTTCGATTTCTATTTAAAATAAAAATGAAATGGCAAAAACAAAAATCACAGTAAACAGTAACGGCTCCTTAAGAATAGAAGGAGATTTCGAAATCGTAGATAAAGCAGGAAATGCCTATGATTTGGGAGGAAGAGAAGCATTGGGTCTTTGTCGTTGTGGGTTGTCTAAAAATAAACCGTTCTGTGACGGCTCACACAGTGGAAACTTTGAACACGGAGCAGAAGCATTTGCTTTGCCTCCTAAGAAATAATGTTAATCCAAGGCTGGTGTCTCATCAGCCTTTTTTCATTACGTAGCTTCTATTTTCAAAATTATGAAACGGCAGACTAATAACGTGTATCGGGATTGTTTCTTATGACACTACAAATTAAGAAATTTAATTTTTGTAGTTCTAGCCAAAACGAAAGTGAGTTTAACGGTTGAGAAAGAACTATGAATCTTGCTTGTTTCGGGGACATTTGAAATATTTACTACACCGATATTATAACGATAATCCAGACCGAAACGGCCATATTCTACGCCCGTTCCTATGGTAAATCCAAAATCCGACTTTTTAAAAGAAGAGCGATTATTTCCTGTATTTGCGCTGTGTATTTCTGTAATGCCATAATAGCCGTTGTCGTCGTAATATTCGTCTACGATAAGTTTTTTTGCTTTCAACAATAATGAATAGTAAATCCCAGCATTGAAGTAAACTTTTACTTTTTTACCCGTCGTATATTTTGCCAAAAGATAGTTGTCCAAATAAGAAAGCGATTGACGGTATTTATCGTTATGGTTCTGATAGGAAACTGTATTGCTGATTGGGTCCGTTACCGCTACGGTCACAGGCACTGTTGTTGCTATTCCCCGGTGGCAGAGACCAATGTCTAGCAATAGACCGAATTTTTCGTTGAAATTATGTTGACCTATAACGCTTATCACGGCATCCGAATAATTTGTGGTATGATTTGAATTAGGAATTCCAGAGGTGTTTTTTATTCCAGGCTTGCTGTACGTCGGACCTATAGATACCGCTATTGTAGTAAGTTGTGCAAACGAATTTATACATACTGTTATGGATGCAACAATGACAATAAGTATTTTGGACAATTTTTGCATAAGGGGTAAAATTAATAAATGGTATAAGATCGGTTACTTAACAAACATAATTCATTAGACCTACAAAACGAAAGGTATTTATAAAAAGTATTTTACTATCTTTAATTTTTGCCATGATGTTGATTGGGATTGCTTCTGATCATTTAATTTATGTATCAAAAATTGAAAAAAATAGTAACCGAAGAATAAGTAATTATGATCATCAAAAAAGGTATAAGAATAAGTGTGGTAGTGGTGTTTCTAATGTTAGCAAGTATATCCAATAGAATCTATGCGCAGACGTTTCGCTGGGAGGCTACTATGGCAGATAGCGTTACAAGAGATGGTTTTTATAATATCGTGCTGCATCCGGAAATAGGATCGAAGCTAAGAAGTGATTATTCCGATATAAGAATATTAGATTCGGAGGGTTATGAAGTTTCCTACGTACAAAAGAGCGAAGAG
>JAYTHK010000219.1:0-4158 GCA_043732665.1 Cytophagales bacterium
TTTAAATGGATTATCTTTTGTAACCCTTTTCGTTAAATCCATAGCAAACTGATTACACCACGTTTGTTTCGATCCCTCAATTTCATCTCCAGATTTATAGGATACATTTCCTATTTTGGTATTTATATAAGCATTACTACGCTGGTACCTTCTCTCCTTCACCATCTCCGACCCTACCGAAGCAATGGCAGGAAAAGTTGTAACTGATTTTGTAGGCGCTTTGCTTTTAGTCAGGTACGATGCTATTCTACCTTTCTGAGCCAGCACTTGCGCTACCCTATCTTCCTGTTTCGAATTTTCTGACCAGCTCGTGGTATGAATATAGGTATCCAAAACTTTCTCCATGAGCACCAATACTTCGATATTAAATGATTTCAATTCTTCGTCACTACATTGCTTAGACAAGGTATAAGCAAGATTGTCGCGCTCGGAAATAGGAAGTGTATTGAAAACATTTAATGTGGTTTTAGGAAAATAATAATTATTTTCTTTTAGCTTAGAGCCCAATGTTATCATTGATATTGTACCTTTTTTATAATTTTCATACGCTTGCAAAACCAAGTTGTCTTTTGGTGCGTCATTGTATTCTTTCACAATAGATTTCACACGATGACTTTCGGAATATTCTGTCAAACTTTTTTCAGTACTTTTCCCAGGCGAAACAATTCCATCAGGGGTATATTGAGGTAATTTTATTTTTTGAAATTCTTTGATTGCTTTTATTGTACGTTCATCCGCTTCACCGTTAATAAAAATATTAAATCCTGCCTTGTATAAGAGTTGCTGAATCTTTTTTACATCTTCCACATTATTCTTACCCTGAAAACCAACCGTATCAGAAATAATACTAGTATTAGTAGCCGTTACTTTTAAAATTATATTGCTAGATGCGCCGCCAATTGCTACTTTTCTTCCAGACTCCAGCGTTTCAATCACGGCATTTAAAAAAGTAAGTCGAATGAGATCTCTTTTATATTTCCCTTTCATATTTACTTTCTTGCCATAAAAAATATCTGTGGTGTCATTTTTCACTTTACTAAAAGAACCGTCTTTCGCCAGATTACTCGTATACGTTTCTATATATCCATTTGTAAAAAGCTCACGTACTGCTTTCAATTGTCCAATCTGATCGTTCGGATGCTCTTTTATTGCTTTGTTTACTTGCGCTACTCTGTCGTATATGTAATACCCTCCATGAAATTTCATATCTGTCATCAAGTCAATCAATGCTGGGTGTAAACCATCCCACTCTTCTTTCGTAAGCACATAAGTACCTTCTTTCACTCTATCATTTATTTCCCTGCCACGAGCATTTACATAATTTCCTTTATTATCTTTCTGTGCTTTTTGGCTTGTCGCAATATTTTTAGCAGTAGCCCTGACCTCTTTCCAGTTCGCATGAAACAGATTAAGAATAATTTCGTCGCTTATTATTCCAATAGCCTCTTTGTTCTCCGCTACAAAAACATCTGCATCTTTTCCTTTTTTATAAGCCGCTCTAGAGATTTTTTCTGCTTGAGCCTGACCTACGCCCGCTTTTATCAAGTCTTTAATAATACCCTCCGCCGACCTACTACCCATGTCGTAACCCTTACCAATAGTAACTCCTGAAGAATCTCCTAATGGTTTTAATATGTAATTGACAAACCTCATATCTCCTTCGCCATACAAGGCAATCGAACCAATATCGAGTTCTAGATTATTTTTTATACTTCCAGAAGTCGTATTTTTTTCGTTATTAGTCGCAATTTCCTGATGAGAAGAAAGGTGGCTTTTTTCAGCGCCAGCATTCGTTGCTTTCGCACGTGGTCCATCAAACCACTTTGATGTCATAAGTCTTAACTTAATTCCAGAATGCGATTTAACTTTCATTGCAGTCTTTTCTTCAAAATGAATATAAAATGGAAAACTGCTACTATCATCCACATTTGTTTCTTTTTGTGAATCTTCAAAAAAATCTTTTGGCATAATTAAAATAAAAAATACAAACGAATAAAAATTAAATTATATTTGCAATACTATTAATTTTTTATGTTAAAATCAAAATTATTTTTTTTAAATACACAAATTGTTGAAATTATTAAAAAACACTTTCCTGAAGACATTATTTCGGAAGCAATAGAAAAGGAAATATATGCCGGTCTTTCCAAAAACGAAGGAAATAATTTTAGTTCGACGACTTATTTCTCAAGCTATCTCTTAAATGAAACAGATGAGACAATAGCTCTATTGGCTCTTTCGAGGTATTTATACCCAGTAATTTTAAATAAATACAGAACTATTCAATTATCCTTTCAAGACATTCAATTCATAGGAGGAAGGCTTTCGGATACCAATAAAGCATTTATACCAACCCTTCGCACTGCCCTATTTACATTAGCAGGCTTAGACCTCTGTAAACACATAGAAATCGCAAAAAACCATTTCCATACAAGCAGTCCACTCTTTAAATTAAATATTCTCAAACCCGTTCATAACAATTCATTTGAAGAGGATACTATTTTAGAATGTACTCCTGAATTTATTTATAAAATAACAAAAGGCGAAGAGTACCAATATTCTTACCGTGCCGACTTTCCCGCAACACTCTATTCAACCAATGAAACATGGGAAGACTTATATCTAAACGATCGAGAATCGATGGATTTATTAGTAGTAAAGTCTTGGCTAAAAAATTATACTAAGCTAACCGAAAATCTTTTGTTGGGTAAAAGTCATAAAGGCTACAAAGCTTTATTTTTCGGACCTTCTGGCACTGGCAAAACAGTATCTGTTGGACTATTGGGAAAAGAAATAGATTTACCTGTTTATAGAATAGATCTTTCTCAATTGATTTCAAAATGGGTCGGCGAAACAGAGAAAAATTTAAAATATATTTTTGATTTGGCAGCCAACAAAAATTGGATTATATTTTTTGACGAAGGAGATGCTATTTTTGGTAAACGAAGCGATAACGCAGGAAGCAATGACCACAATCGTAACCAAGAGATTGCCTATCTATTACAACGTATGGAAGAACACGAAGGCATAATTTTTCTATGCACCAATAAACAGCACAATATGGACGATGCTTTCCGACGAAGGTTTAATAGTAGAGTGGAGTTTTTTATTCCAAATAAACAAGAACGTTTTGATATTTGGAAAAAATATACGAATCAACTTGACGTAGATTTAGAAGATAACGATCTCAGAAAACTTGCAGAGAAAATACAAATCTCAGGAGCTGCTATCAAAAATTTCTGCAAATGGATGACGATTCTTCAATATGAAAATTTACATAAGACAGCCGAACAAATTGAGAAAAAAACTAAAATAACCAAATCTCAATTTCTAGAACTTATGAATAACTATTTTGTTCGCTACGAAGGACAAAGCCTCGACAAATGCTTATTTTATTAATACACTTTTTACTTTACTATTTTTATGTTTGAAAATATCTTAATTACCATTAGCAACCATTTAGAAACTTATCTAAAAAATAGACTTGGCGCTAATTATGAAAATCCTGTTCTGATAAATAGATTAGTAAACCAAGACGGCAGCAGTGCGCTTACCAACGTAAATGCTGTAGTCATTTCGCTTGTCAATATCCAGCAAGAAAATTCAGTCTCGAGTAGCGGAATTCAAGGAGGAAATCGTCCAGTTCACCTAAATATTTATGTATTATTTTCGGCTTGTTTTACCACAAAATATTTGGATAGTTTTAATTATTTATCTGCAGTATTGAGCTTCTTTCAAACCAATCCTATTTTGAATCACACGAATTGTCCTGACTTAGACGCCAACGTAAGCAAGCTAACCTTTGAGATAGAAAATCTAGACACTGCTTCGGTAAGCCAGCTCTGGGGAGCAATGGGTGCAAAACATATCCCATTCATCTTGTACAAAATAAGAATGGTTGTCCTAAACGAAATGACAGGCGGTGGCACTAGTACATTTACCAATTTGAAATAATTAAACGAAACAACATGATTAATATCAGTTTTGCCTATCAAGAATTGTTTACGTTCCGAATTTTACACGAATATTATAAAGAAGAAAAAACTTCTGACTTTATACTACTACCTTCGATAGAATCCTCTGTCATAGCGAATAGACTAGGTATTATTATTAAACAAATAGAAAATAAGCTTTTCATTTTAATCGAAAAAGAAAAAA
>JAYTHK010000220.1:0-72861 GCA_043732665.1 Cytophagales bacterium
AAAGCTGTAAAGCGTTAAATTATGAGCATTTCCACTACTATCTGCTAAAGAAGTTACGGTACTATTGTTTAACGTAGCAAGCCCTTGATTAAAATTATATAAAGCTATTAAGTCTGATGTATTGCCTTTTAAAGAGCAGTTTAAACGAGAGGTTATTTCTTGTTGGCAAAGTGCACGGTTCCAAAAACGAACCTCATCAATAGTACCGTTAAAATTTTCGCTGCCTGCTTGGTCAGAACCAATAGCAAAACCGCCTATAATAGAATTTGGAGTGCTTGTGTTGTTGGTTAGTGGATAAGCTGTTCCATCAAGATACAATGTCCAAGTAGTTTGATCGCAAACTACGGACACCGTTTGCCAATTACCAATTGTAAGCTTTGCATTTGAGCTCATAAATCCTACTCCACCAAGCAGAACAGATAATACACTGTCGGCGCAGTTTACGAGTAAGGCATATCCATTAGCACTTGTAGTGCCGTTAGTGATAATCATTTGTAAACCATTCGCAGAAGCTACTACTGGTGGACCAGCCCAATTAACACGGGCTTCTAAAGTAAGATTATTAACTATACTACTAAAAATGGCTGAACCGCAATAATTATTTGGACCATTAAAATTCAAGGCACTACCAGCAGAACCTATTTCTCTAATTTCATTGTTACCATTGTCTGCCACGTATACATTTCCGCTAGCATCGCAAGCTAATCCATCCGGGCTATTGAACCTTGCTGCTGCACCTGTGCCATCTGCATAACCACTTGTAGAGGAGCCCGCTAAGGTTGTTACAGCGCCAGTAGCAATCACAATCTTACGTATCGCGTTGTTTCCCTTATCAGCTATATATAAATTAGCATTACCATCGTAAGCAACTCCTGAAGGACTATTAAACCTTGCTGCTACACCTGTGTTATCTGCAAAACCAGCTGTAGTAGAACCCGCTAAGGTGGTCACAGCGCCAGTGGCAATCACAATCTTACGTATCGCATCATTACCATAATCAGTCACATATAAGTTTCCGTTGCCATCGTAGACTACTCCTGCTGGGTTATTGAACCTTACTACTGCACCTGTACCATTCGCATAACCACTTGTAGTAGAACCTGCTAAGGTTGTTACAACGCCGGTAGCAATCACAATCTGGCGTATCATGTTGTTACCATAATCAGTCACATACAAGTTTCCGCTGCCATCGCAAACTACTCCGACTGGGTTATTAAACATTGCTGCTGCACCTGTGCCATCTGCATAACCACTTGTAGTAGAACCCGCTAAGGTTGTTACAACGCCAGTAGCAATCACAATCTGACGTATTGCGTTGTTTCCTTGGTCAGCTATATATAAATTAGCATTGCCATCGAAAGCAACTCCTGAAGGACTACTGAAACTTGCTGCTGCACCTGTGCCATCTACAAAACCACTTGTAGTAGAGCCCGCTAAGGTGGTTACAACGCTTGTTGAAGTAATAACTTGTCGTATCGTGTTATTGCCCTTATCAGCTATATATAAATTAGCATTGCCATCGAAAGCAACTCCTGAAGGACTACTGAAACTTGCTGCTGCACCTGTGCCATCTGCAAAACCACTTGTAATAGAGCCCGCCAAGCTGTTTACTACTACTTGTGCGTTCGCACTCAAACTAAGTATAGTAACAATTATTGTAATTATTTTTTTCATATTTTACTTTTTCTTCGAAATAGTGAATTATATATATAAAAACCTAATAAATGGCAGGAACAATCGAGAAATGTATATAACTTGTAAAAGTAAAAGTATTTTTTAATTAAATTTCTGGATTACTAATGCTAGGTTGCCGCTGTGCTCAGCATCTTACCAGTGGAGTGGCTTGTATCTCGTAATATTTTTGGAAGACTCTGCCTACTGTCTCATCAGAGATTTTCACTATTCAATATTATCTAAAATCTAGCTAATTTCAATTTATATTACTTTATCATTTCTAACGAAAATACTTGTGGTATAAAACAGACAACGAAGACCACACAGATCTGCGTCAGTTGTTTTGTGAGGCGTAAGATGGTCCAGTGTAAAGGTTTAAGTATATCCTCTTTCTTTTCTGATTTCTTTTCTTATATTTGTTTCAACTTTAGGGGTGCCCACAGGCTGAGATCATACCCTACGAACCTGATGCAGATAACGCTGCCGAAGGGAAAAAGTAGCAACGCTATATGCCATCATAGCCTTGTGTCCTTCCTAAAGTTATAAACTATTTAGGGATGACTATTTTCCTCAACAATAATCTTCAACAAGTTCAAGAACAAACTACGGTTTTGCTTCTGCTTGATCAATTGATTAATAATAAGCAAAATGGGATTGCCATAGCCATCAATGAAACGGTTATCCCAAAGGGGGAGTGGGGTAACTATGTATTGCAGCCTAACGATAAAGTATTGGTTATAAAAGCTACCCAAGGCGGGTAAAATAATTAGTAGTTCAACTTCTTAAAAAAATCACTATAAATAAAACTGTATGAAAAAAACAGATAAATCGCTCGAACACAAAACGATCTCCTGCGCCCCATTTACAGGGTCTAAAAAAATTTATGTACAAGGTCAGCTTCATAAAAATATAAAAGTTGCCATGCGTGAAATCTCACTTGCGCCTACAAAATTGTCGTCAGGAAAAATGGAGTTGAACGAGTCCGTAATAGTATACGATACGAGTGGTCTTTATACGGATGAAAATGCAGTCATTGATGTTAAAAAAGGATTGCCACGCTTGCGCGAACAATGGATCTTAGACAGAAATGACGTAGAACAATTGCCTGATGTTTCTTCTGCTTACGGGAAAGAAAGACAAGAAGATACTTCATTGGATAGTTTACGTTTTGAGCATATTAAAAATCCGTATCGTGCAAAAAAAGGTGGTAATGTGTCGCAATTGCATTATGCTAAAAAAGGAATCATCACTCCTGAAATGGAATATATTGCTATTCGCGAAAACCAAGGCATTGAAGCGTTGAAGCAAAAATTGAATGGTCATTATGATTTGCTTTCCCAACAACATGTGGGAAATAGTTTTGGTGCGAATACGCCCAAAGGATTTATTACTGCTGAATTTGTAAGAAGTGAAGTAGCATCCGGACGTGCTATTATTCCTGCTAATATCAATCACCCTGAATTAGAACCAATGATCATTGGGAGAAATTTTTTAGTAAAAATAAATGCTAACATTGGTAACAGTGCAGTGAGCAGCAGTATTGAAGAAGAAGTTGAAAAAGCTGTATGGGCTTGTCGTTGGGGTGCAGATAATATAATGGATCTTTCGACAGGAAAAAATATTCACGAAACAAGAGAATGGATCATTCGTAATTCGCCAGTGCCCATTGGTACCGTACCGATTTATCAGGCACTGGAAAAAGTGAATGGAAAACCAGAAGACCTTACTTGGGAAATATTCAGAGACACGTTGATCGAACAAGCAGAACAAGGCGTGGATTATTTTACTATTCACGCTGGTGTATTATTGAGATACATTCCGATGACGGCAAAACGATTGACCGGTATTGTTTCTCGTGGTGGTTCTATTATGGCGAAGTGGTGTTTATCGCATCATAAGGAAAATTTCTTATACACACATTTTGAAGAAATCTGTGAAATAATGAAACAATACGACGTGTCGTTTTCTTTGGGCGACGGCCTAAGACCTGGTAGTATTGCCGATGCCAACGATGAAGCGCAATTTGCCGAATTGAAAACGCAAGGAGAACTTAACGCTATCGCATGGAAACATGATGTACAAACGATGAACGAAGGTCCTGGTCACGTACCTATGCATTTGATCAAAGAGAATATGGAAAAACAATTGGAGTATTGCAAAGAAGCTCCGTTTTATACCTTAGGGCCTTTGACAACAGACATTGCTCCTGGTTACGATCATATTACATCTGCTATTGGCGCAGCAATGATTGGTTGGTATGGTACCGCAATGCTTTGTTATGTAACGCCAAAAGAGCACTTAGGATTGCCTAATAAAAAAGATGTAAAAGACGGTGTAATTACTTATAAGATTGCAGCGCACGCTGCCGATCTTGCGAAAGGTCATCCTGGCGCACAATACAGAGATAATGCATTGAGTAAAGCAAGATTTGAATTCAGATGGGAAGATCAATTCAACCTCTCGCTTGATCCTGATACAGCGCGTGAGTTTCACGATGAGACCTTGCCTGCAGAAGGAGCGAAGGTCGCACATTTCTGTTCTATGTGTGGTCCTAAGTTTTGTTCTATGGCCATCACGCAAGAAATTCGTGATTATGCAGAAAAAGGCATGTCAGAAAAATCAGAAGAATTTGTAGAAAAAGGAAAAGAGATTTATCAATAGATGTTGATCGTTGTTTCTTATCCAACGGTTATAGAAAATGAAGCAATGCTCATTAACTCGTTATTTGACGAAGGAATGGAATTGTTTCATCTTCGAAAACCTAATTTTACAAAGGAAGAGATAAAAGATCTATTGGCAAAAACAAAGCCAAATTGTCGTCATAAAATTGCGTTGCACCAATACCATGAATTGGTCGACGAATTTAAAATGCGAAGGTTGCATTTTACAGAAGTAAAAAGAAAATCGATAAGTGAAGAGCAATTGATAAAGTTGAAGAAAATGAATTATAGTTTATCAACGTCAGTTCACACCATAAAAGAATATAAAAATATATCGTTGTATTTCGATTATGTGTTCTTTGGTCCTTTGTTTAATAGTATTTCGAAGCAAGGTTATGCTGCCTCGATTGCCAGTGATTTCATTTTTCCTGCTGAAGATAATCACCCCAAAGTAATTGCTATCGGAGGAATTGAACTTGGTAATATGGAACAAGCGATGAAAATGAATTTCAACGGTATAGCTGTTTTAGGAACAATCTGGCAACAGCCTGAAAAAAGTATTCAGCAATTTAAAGTGTTAAAAGAAACATGGGATCAACGAGGCCAATAGTATTAAGCATAGCTGGTCTTGATCCGTGCGGAGGGGCTGGACTTCTTGCGGATATAAAAACCTTTGAACTGTACAAAGTTTATGGTTTAGGTATTAGTACGGCACAAACATTGCAAACCGAAAATAAATTCTATAGTTTAAGATGGGAAACGGAAGAATCTATTTTAACGGCTATAGAAACTATATTGTCGCAGTATGAAGTAAAAGCGATTAAAATTGGAATAGTTTCGACTATTGATTTATTGAAAAATATAGTTTCTTTTATTCATCAGAAAAATAACAATATTAAAATCGTACTGGATCCAATTATTAAATCTAGTAGCGGTTTCAATTTTTGGAATGAAAAAATTAGTCAAGTGGAATTAGTTGAAGTTTTATCAAAAATATATTTGATCACGCCAAATTATAATGAAGTAGTAGAATTATTGCCGTCTTTAGATGGGGAAGAGTCTGCCAAAAAATTGTCTGCATATTGCAATGTATTGTTAAAAGGCGGACACAACGAAGAAGAAATCGGAGTTGATTATTTGTATACGAAGGATAAGGTAGAAAAAATAGAAGCAGGTACATTATCTTATTTTGCGAAACACGGTTCAGGTTGTGTATTGTCTGCTGCCATTACCGCAAATCTGGCGTTGGGTGTTGGGTTAAGTAAAGCTTGTATAAATGCGAAAAAATATACGGAACAATTTCTGGGAAGTACAACTACTTTATTAGGATACCATCATGTTTAACAAACTTCAATACATATCGCAAGGCACAACAAGTCAGGAGCAATTGAATAATATTCAATTAACACTAGAGGCGGGTTGTAAATGGATTCAACTTCGTTTTAAAAATGCAGCCGAAGAAGAATTAATTGTATTGGCAGAAAAAGTAAAAAAGCTTTGCGAACGTTATCAAAGTGTTTTTATTATTAACGATCATCCGCATATTGCGCAAGCTGTAAATGCCGATGGGCTTCATTTGGGGCTGACTGATATGAGTATTTCAGAAGCAAAAAAAATAATAGGGAACTACAAAATAATAGGAGGGACGGCTAATACTATCGAACATGTTTTGCAAAGAGTTGCTGAAGGATGCAGTTATATAGGCTTGGGGCCGTTTCGTTTTACTTCTACCAAAGAAAAATTAAGTCCTATAGTTGGCTTGCAGGGATATGAAGAAATTATGAATGTACTTCATCAGCAAAATAGCTTAACTCCAATATATGCGATCGGTGGTATTGTATTGGAGGACGCAGCCGCCATTATGAAGACAGGAATATACGGTATAGCTGTATCGGGGCTTATCTCGAATCATTCAGATAAAAAATTTGTAGTAGAAAAATTTAACACTTTATTGTATGAAGCAGTTAACAATAGCTAATAAAATATTTCAATCACGTTTGTTTTTAGGAACGGGAAAATTTGGTTCTTCTTTACAAATGGAAGAAGCGGTATTAGCCAGTGAATCCGAATTGGTAACAGTAGCATTGAAGCGTGTGGACTTAGAAACCGAAACAGATGATTTATTGTCGTATTTAAAACATTCGCATATTAATTTATTACCCAATACATCAGGTGTTCGGAATGCTAAAGAAGCAATATTGGCAGCACAATTGGCTAGAGAAGCGATGGAAACAAATTGGCTGAAATTAGAAATTCATCCTGATCCAAAATATTTAATGCCCGATCCCATTGAAACACTAAAAGCTACAGAGGCATTGGCAAAATTGGGTTTCATTGTATTGCCCTACATTCATGCAGATCCTGTCTTATGTAAACGATTGGAAGACGCTGGTACCGCTGCTGTAATGCCTTTAGGTTCGCCCATAGGCAGTAATAAAGGATTAAAGACGTATGACTTTTTGCAAATCATTATAGAACAAAGTAACGTTCCTGTGATTATTGATGCTGGCATAGGTGCCCCTTCGGACGCTGCTTTGGCAATGGAATTGGGTGCTGACGCAGTACTGGTTAACACAGCAATCGCTGTTGCAGGGAATCCAATACAAATGGCTATTGCTTTTAAACTGGCGGTGCAAGCAGGACGTATGGCTTTTGAAAGTAAATTGGCTGGCAAAGTAAATCATGCAATTGCTTCAAGTCCTTTAACTCAATTTCTGCATAATGAGCTTTAGAAACTTATACGACCAATACAGTTGGGTAGAAGTGCAGGAGTCTATCCAAAATAAAACGATAAGAGACGTAGAAGCTGCGCTTGCCAAAACTGTTCGGTCGTTGGAAGATTTCAAAGCATTGATTTCTCCAGCAGCATTACCTTATATAGAGGAAATGGCGCAGCGAAGTCATGCACTTACTAAAAAGCGTTTCGGTAAAACGATTCAACTGTTTGCTCCAATGTATTTGAGCAATGAGTGTAATAATATTTGTACCTATTGTGGCTTTAGTTTAGATAATAAAATAAAACGAAAAACACTGACAACAGCTGAGATTTTGCAGGAAGTAGTTGTGCTTAAGCAACAAGGCTTCAATCATATTTTGCTTGTGACAGGAGAATCAAATCATACCGTACATGTTGATTATTTTATAAATGCTATTGAAGCTATAAAATCTTATTTTGCAAATATTTCAATTGAAGTACAACCTTTATCACAAGAGGAATACGAGCAATTGCAGCGTTGTGGAGTGTATTCGGTTTTGGTGTATCAGGAGACGTATCATCAGGAAAAATATGCGGAATACCATCCTAAAGGGAAAAAGTCAAATTTTTATTATCGTCTTGAAACGCCTGATAGAATAGGCCTTTCGGGAATGCATAAAATTGGGCTTGGCGTTTTATTGGGATTGGAAGATTGGAGAACAGATTCGTTTTTTTGCGCTTTACATCTTGATTATTTGCAGAAAAAATATTGGCAAACAAAATATTCTTTATCGTTTCCTCGCATTCGTCCAGCAGCAGGTGTAAAAATTGATGATTATCATATTAAGGATAAAGAGTTGGTGCAATTGATTTGTGCGTATCGTTTATTTAACGAAGAATTAGAGATCTCTATTTCGACGAGAGAGTCTGAAATTTTTAGAAATAATTTAATAAAGCTGGGAACTACTACAATGAGTGCTGGTTCTAAAACAAATCCTGGAGGCTATAGTATAAAGGAAGATTCTTTGGAACAATTTGAGATTAGCGATGAACGTACACCGCAGGAGGTGGCACAATTAATTACTGCGCAAGGCTACCAACCAGTTTGGAAAGATTGGGATAGGATGTTTTAGGGAATTAATATTAGGTGTGCGAAATAGTTAGCTTCTTAAAAAGCGTATAAGTAGTATACGGAGCTTCTTTTTTTACTTCAATAGAATCCATAATTCTACGTACTAACATAAGACCAATTCCACCTTTACGTTTTTCTTTAATTAAAGCAGGAATGGTGGGATCATCCTGAATTGTGCTATCGTAAAATTCGCCTGTGTCTTTGATGTTAAACTCAAGACCTTCTGATTTGTCAGAAATCTCTACTTCAAGTTGGTTGTTTTTATCAGATTGATTGGAATGAATAATTCTGTTGGCGCATATTTCGTCTACCGCTAAAACGATTAAATTTATTTCGTTTTCAGGAATATGAAGTTTGGATAGCGTAGAATTTACGAATCTCCTTACCTCTTTAAGGTTTTCGGTGGTACACGCTATATTTATTCTTTCCATCATTATCAATTCATCAACGCTATTGCTTCTTCTTTATTTGCTACTATCCTTATTAAACTATCAAGACCCAGAATTGTAAATACATTTTTTACTTTATCACTCACTTGGTACAGTACCATTGAAATATTGTCATTTTCAAAATCCTGCAAGTAAGACATGAATACACCAAGACCAGCAGAAGATATATAATTTAAACGACTGCAATCCACTAATATTTTATTCTCCTTTTTTGAAAGTGCTTCAGTAAATGCATTGTCTAGTGTTATACTAGAACTAGCATCGAGCTCGCCGTCAATCGAAAGGATATAAAACTGATTTTCTTTTAAGGTGTTAATATTCATTCGTTAGGTATTTTTACGTGGATACTAAATAATTGTTATTTGATTATTTAAACAAATTTTAGGATAATAAGGGTATAATCATCATTCACCTCATTTTTCCCAGTAAAGTCGTACAAGTCGTTCAAGACAACTTCTGATAGTTGTTTAGGCGTTAGCACTATGTTTTTCGCGATGACTTTATAAAGGGTTTCAAATCCGTATTCTTCGCCTTCTTTGTTTGTAGCCTCTATGATCCCGTCCGTATATAAGATTAAGAGGTCATTTTTGTCGTAAGAATAAACTTTTTGCTCTATGTGATTTATGTAACTGTCGTTCCGGACGATGCCTAATCCTAAGCCTTTTTGCTCTAGCAAACTAAATGATTTATTTTTTTCTGAATAATGCAGGGATTGGCAATGACCTGCTCTTGCATATTCAAATTTATTGTTCTCAATATCTATGATGAATAGACTTAACGTGATAAATGATTTTTTTTCCAGACAAGCTGCAACCGCTTTATTGGCATACGCCATAAATTGATTAGCAGGAAGGTTTAGTTGTATAAGACTTTGGAAAATGCCTTTCATTTGCGCCATATTAAAAGCCGCTGTTGTTCCGTTTCCAGAAACATCTCCAATGGTGAGCGCAATTTTTTTACCGTTAGGATACGTATATATATCGTAATAATCGCCCCCTACATCGTCTGCCGCTTTTGAGAAAGCATGGATTTGTAGATGGTCGTTAAGCATCATATTGGTTGGAAGAAGTCGTTTTTGTACTTCTTTGGCTATTTTTACTTCTTCACGGTAACGTTGGTTTTGAAGGGCATCTGAAACTAATCGGTAGTTTTTTATAGCAAGACTCGCCTGACTTACAAAAGCGTATAACACGTCAGTAGCAGTTTTATCAAAGCCGTTATTTTTATTTTTTATCAAAACCAATGTTCCCAAAAACTCATTGTTAGAAGTGAGCGGTAACATGATTGAAGACTTATAGGGCAAATCTATAATCCGTTCGTTGTGGGCTAAATTTTTGAACGCTTTAATATGATAAAGTCCTTTTTTTGTGTTGATGTGATTTTTTCGAAGTACCTTTTTTAGTTCGAAAACATCTATCTTATCTATATTTTGATTAATAAAAGCTTTGATTGACCCTTTTTCATCCACCATTTCCAGCCAACCGAAATTTGCCTCTACTGCATTGATGCCACTTTGCAGCAAGAGCTCATAGATATGTTCTTCCGTTTCTCCGTCTTGTATAGATTGATTTAATTTTTGAAATACTTTCACTTCCTCTATTTTCCTTTCAAAAACAGAAGCGGTAGGAAGGTGAAACATGAGTACCAGTAAAGAGATTAATGCGTAAAAAGAAATAAAAACAAGCATGCCCAATACAAAGATATTGTCCCAGAGGTCGATGCTGAGATCGTTGGTGAGTTGGTGTTCGTATATCTGTTGGAAATAAATGACACATATCAGGAGGATAAATGCCATAAGTACGATACTTCTGATTTTCTTTTTATAGTTAAGTAAAGCAACCCATTTTAGATTTATGGATAGCGAAATCGCAAGTATTATAAAAGGACTTATAGAGAGATAGAAAGAAACCTTCTGTAATTTTTCATAACAGTCTCCATTGTCAAAAAGGCATTCAATGTAGTTGTATACATGAACAGGATTAACTTCAAATAAGAAGAAGCTTGATAAAATTGAAATTAGAATAAAGTATTCTAAAATATGCCAAAGAATATCGGTTCGAGTGGTTTTATGGTAGAGAATAAATTTTTTCCAAACATAAAAAGTGCTGCCAATAAAGATCATAACCAGCCCTAGGTTGATATGAAAAAAGATAGTGTACAGCAGTAGGCTTTCAAATATTTTGACCGAAATAAAGAATCGAATAAATAGAGATGTAAGAATGGTGCTGACACCAGTAATAAATACACTCCAGAGGTATTCGTCCTGGCTATCCAATTTTTGTCTTCCAATTTCAATTTTGAAAAACAACATCGTACACAAGATGAAAAGACAAAGCAGGTAGTTGGATAAAAAGTCTGCTAACGCTGGATTAATGATTGGGTTTTCTGTGAAGTAAAAGGAAAGATTAGAAAATAGAAGTAAGAGCCAAAAAATGATGGCTAAATACATATATAATTTCCTAAAAGCGTTTACAGACATTAATCCAGCGTTTAAATAAGTATGTTTACCTGCTATAATTTGGTGCTTCACTTGTAATCTGCACATCGTGTGGATGTGATTCTTTCACTCCTGCGGAAGTGATTTTTACGAATTTAGCTTCTTTCATCGTTTCAATATTGGCAGAACCACAGTAGCCCATACCTGCTTTGAGCCCACCGATCAATTGATAAATTACTTCATTGGCAAATCCTTTATAAGGGACACGTCCCACAATGCCTTCTGGTACTAATTTTTTAATATCGTCTTCGGCATCTTGAAAGTAACGGTCTTTTGATCCGTCTTCCATCGCTTCCAATGAGCCCATGCCTCTGTAGGATTTGAATTTTCTACCTTCAAAAATGTTCATTTCGCCTGGCGCTTCTTCTGTACCTGCCAATAATGAACCTATCATAATGGTGTTCGCTCCTCCCGCTATTGCTTTGGCAATATCGCCTGAGAATCTAATCCCTCCGTCAGCTATAACGGGAACCCCTAATTTTTTCAACGCTTTGGCAGATTCATAGACCGCAGACAGTTGCGGTACACCCACTCCTGCTATAATTCTGGTCGTACAGATACTTCCAGGACCTATTCCTACTTTTACAGCATCAGCTCCTGCTTCTGCAAGTGCAAGTGCTCCTTCTCCTGTAGCTACATTGCCCGCTATAAGGTCAATATCTTTGTATTTTTGTTTAATGCTTTTTACCGCTTCGATTACTCCTTTGCTGTGTCCATGAGCAGTATCGATGCTGATAATGTCTACTCCAGCATTAATAAGCGCTTCGACTCTGTCAAATAAATCGGGTGTTACACCCACCGCAGCGCCTACACGAAGTCTTCCAAATTCGTCTTTGCAAGCCATCGGTCTGTCTTTTTTCTTGATGATATCTCTATAGGTGATTAGTCCTTTTAATTTTCTGTTTTTATCAAGGATGGGTAATTTTTCAATTTTATATTCCTGAAGAATATCTTCTGCTTTGGCTAAATCTATTCCTTCATGGGCGGTGATGAGATTTTCTTTGGTCATAATCTCCGTCACTTTTTTTGTTGCGTCTTTTTGGAATCTTAAATCACGGTTGGTAATGATACCTATTAATATACCTGATTTGTCTACCACTGGAATACCTCCAATTTTATATTCTGCCATCATTGCAAGGGCGTCTGCTAAGGTAGCGCTTTCGCCTAAAGTAACAGGCTCAAGGATCATTCCACTTTCAGAGCGTTTTACCTTTTTTACTTGTGCTGCTTGTTCGGCTATGCTCATATTTTTATGAATAAAGCCAAGACCGCCTTCGTGCGCCATTGTAATCGCCATTCGGTATTCCGTCACTGTGTCCATGGCTGCAGATACTAAAGGGATATTTAAACGAATGTTTCGTGAAAGATTCGTGCTAGTGTCTGTTTCACGAGGAAGCACTTGTGAATAAGAGGGAAGAAGCAATACGTCATCGTAAGTGAGTGCTTCATACAAAAATTTAGAGGAATCTAGGGACATTGCAAATAATGTTAATGTTACTTATTTGCGGGACAAAAGTACGTTTTTTTTATCATTTATCAAATTTGTATTCTATCAAAATTTCTAATTTCTTATTTTATTAAATTATCAAATTGCCAAATTATCAAATCATTTATGTATTTTCGCCTTAGATATGTTATCCAAAAAAGCCAAATACGCCTTAAAAGCACTTGTTTATCTCGCTAAAAAGAAAGAAAGTGAGTTGGTGCTTATTTCTGAAATATCAGAACAGGAAAGGATTCCAAAGAAGTTTCTCGAACAAATTTTATTGGAGATGAAGAAACATTTTATCTTACATAGTAAACGAGGAAAAGAAGGAGGGTATTACCTGAGTAAAAGCCCTGACGAAATTTTTATAGGTACTATTATAAGAATTATTGATGGTCCACTAGCTCCAATTCCATGTGTGAGTCGTCTAGGATATCAAAAGTGTGAAGAATGTATTGATGAAGCTACCTGCGAGATCAGAAAATTGATGAAAACAGTGCGTGACTCTACTTGCGATATTCTTGATAATACTACTTTAGCCCAACTATTGAAGATGAAGGGTAAGGTTATTTTATAACTATTTTTATATTTTATAAAATATCAATAAGAAAATCCAGCTTTTTTGAAAAATGTTCTTGTTTTTGAAAATATATTAATATTACTTTGTCTATCGAATCAATGGAGATTATATACAATTTAAAAATTATGGCAAAGTTTTATGAGTTAAGAAGATTATGGTTGCTTAAATCATTAAGTAAAGTAAGAATAGAGGCTAATTTCATTCATTCAATCTATATTGATATTATAGGGTTTATATATATATTTTATGCCTGTTGTCTTTAGTTACGTGGGTAGCTTATCCAAGCCAATGGGTGTAAAATCCCAATTTCAAGTAAAATTATATTAAATCAACAACAAATTAATTATTAGACCATCATGAAGAGAAAATTATTACTAATTCTATTTAGTGTATTCAGTATTGGCGTTGCTATCGCTCAACCTACCACAGAAGATCTTTTGAATATTCTGGTAAATGAGAACGTTCTTAATAGAGACAAGGTAGATTCACTAAGGGCAGACATTGCTGTGGAACAACAAAAAACACCCAAAGACAAGACCTTTACAATAGAGGCAGACTTGCGTACCCGTTCAGAAATTAGAAGTGGCTTTGGTAAACTCCGCAACGATACCTCTCACGCTTCTACTTTTACGAATCAGCGTTCTAGAATCCTGATGACCTATAAACAAGAAGGTAAATTCATTTTCCATACTTCCTTTCAGGACATACGAGTTTGGGGAAATGCGGCTCAAAAGTCTACTGCTGGAACCTTACAGATCTTTGAGGCATGGGCACAACCTTTCATTACCCCAAAACTTTCGGTGCGTATAGGGAAACAGAAACTGGTTTTTGACAACCAACGATTGTTTGCCGAAAACGACTGGCGTCCACAAAGTGGAACCCACGATGCCTTTAACTTGATCTACCGTGGCAATAAGCTTTCGAGTGATCTGGCCGTAGCCTTTAATCAAAATGCGCAGGATATAAATACCGCGGAAACCTATTTTGGTACTGCTTACAATAATGCCGTAGCCTACAAAGGTCTTGCAGTAAGTTACCTCAAGTGGAATGCGAGTGAACGATTTACCTTATCGGCGATCAATTCTGCGGAAGGTCTTCAGTCTACCATTATAGGAGAGAGCAGGGAAAAAATGTACATGAGATACACCGATGGTGGTCGTGTAGAATACGAAAAAGGCTCATGGTATTTGACCCTTAGTGCTTATTTACAATCAGGATGGTTGGCGACAGGGAAAAAAGTAACGGCTTGGTATGTGCAGCCCGAGGTTAAGTATACTAAAAACAGTATTACGGTAAGATTAGGAGCAGAGGTATTTAGTGGAGACAACGCTCGCCATACGACCGACAACCAAAGCGTAGACCATAACTTCAATACCTTGTATGGTGTAGCACACCGTTTTAACGGTAACATGGAATTCTTCACTCAAAAACCTGCCAACTTGAGTAATGCAGGGATGATCAACCCTTATTTATTTTTAGTAAAAAGATTAGGTAAGAAAGTAGAATTGAAAGCAGATTTCCATACGTTCTATTCAGAAAACAACTATGTAGTGACTGCTGCCTCACCAGTGTTTACGACAGGTACTCTTATACCAAAGTATTTAGGATTTGAGAATGATTTACTGTTATCGTTTTTCCCGAATGCGTATACAAAAATAGATTTAGGAGCTTCGTATGCTATCGCCACAGCATCAATGAGTCAAGTATTGGCGAAGTCTAACGGTTATTATGGCAATACCAATATGATACCAACTTGGTACTATGTATCCTTGTCTTTCAAACCGCAACTATTCAAACATAAATTTTAAAAAATAAGGACTAAGAAAAAAGAAACTAAACAAATAACATAAAAAATAACAATACAAAAGCATGAAAAAATTAACTAAACACATATCTATAGTACTATCTACATTATTGATAGTAGTCCTTACTTCAGCCACTTTTCAGAAAAATGAGTCGGCGCAATACGAAGGAACAATAAGCATCTCAGGGGCTTTTGCATTGTATCCTTTAGCGGTTAAATGGGGACAGGAATATAAAAAAATACACCCAGGTGTAACCTTTGATATCTCTGCAGGTGGCGCCGGGAAAGGAATTTCAGATGCACTGGGTGGTATGGTAGATTTAGGAGCAGTATCAAGAGATTTATATCCTGAGGAATTGAAAAAAGGAGCTTTTCCAGTTTCTGTAACGAAAGACGCTGTAGTACCGACGGTAAACGCAAACAATCCTAATATAGCGGAGATTCTTTCTAAAGGAATAAAGAAAGATGTATTTATCGGAATTTTCATAAATGGTACAATTAGAAATTGGAAACAAGCAGGTTTTGCAATTTCCGCACCAATCAATACCTACAACAGATCGGATGCTGCAGGTGCTGCTGAAACTTGGGCCAAATATCTTGGTAACAAAAAGCAAGAAGACCTAAAAGGAACTGGCGTATATGGCGATCCAGGTTTATTACAAGCAGTGAAAAGAGACAAAGTAAGTATTGGGTATAATAATATTGGTTATGCTTACGATACAAAAACCAAACAACAACTTGCAGGAATTAGAGTAGTGCCGATTGATAAAAATGGTAACGGAAAGATAGATGCAGAGGAAAGTTTTTACGGAACAATAGACGACCTAAGAGCGGCAATTGCTGCTGGTAAATTCCCTTCTCCTCCAGCGCGGGATTTATTATTTGTATCTAAAAATAAACCACAAAAACCAGAAGTAGTGGCGTTTTTGAAATGGGTGTTAACCGATGGTCAAAAATTTGTGGCAGATGCGGGATACATTGGCTTACCTAAAGAAAAATTAGAGGCCGAATTTAAAAAATTACAATAAGAACTAATGAATACAAAAATCAGATTAATAAAAGATAAGTTAGCCAGTCAAAGTATGCTGGTACTTACTGTGCTGTCTGTTTTGTTGGCTATAATAATAGGATTGGGGCTGTACTTACGTTCAGCCCCTTTGTTGGATAATCAATCGCTTGGTGAATTATTAGGAGGCTCTGATTGGAAGCCTTTTAAAGGTCAGTTTGGATTTTATCCTTTTATAATTGGGACGCTTTATGTGACCGCTATTGCGATTATTATAGCATTGCCTTTATGTCTTTTAAGTGCTATATACATTTCAGAGTATGCACCTGTTAGACTAAGAAAAATAATAGTACCATTTGTAGATTTATTATCGGGTATTCCTCCTGTAGTTTTTGGCGTATGGGGTGTTTTATTTGTGGTACCTCTAATAGGAGATACTATTGCGCCTCATTTTGTAGAGTTTTCTACGGGGTATTGTATTTTATCGGGCGGTATCGTTTTGGCAATTATGATCTTTCCACTTATTATTAATGTACTTTTAGAAGTATTTGCTACAGTGCCACAAGGAATACGCGATGCTTCTCTATCGCTAGGCGCTACGCAGTGGCAAACTTCTAAATTTATTTTGTTGAAAAAAGCATTGCCTGGTATTATAGCCGCTTCGGTATTGGCCATCTCAAGAGCTTTTGGAGAAACAATAGCTGTGTTGATGGTGTGCGGAAATGTGGCGCAGATTCCAACTTCTGTGTTTGAACCTGGATATCCATTGCCTGCTTTGATTGCCAATAACTATGGAGAGATGTTGTCGATTCCTTTGTATGACTCGGCTTTGTTATTTGCTGCATTTATATTGTTCGTCATCATATTTATATTCAATGCTATATCGAGAATAATACTAGCACGGTTAGAAAAAAACTTAGCTTAATAATAAAGAGATGAGAAAAATAGAAGAACAGTTCTTTAAGACGTTGATGATACTTTCTACTATACTTATAGTGGGTAGTTTTTTTATGATTGTTTATACCATTCTAAAAAATGGCTTACCCGCCATGAACTTGGATATGGTTACCAAAATTCCCGATGGAGGGTTTTATATTGGTAAAGAAGGAGGCGTATTAAATGCGATTATCGGTTCTTTATACATTGCAGGAGGATCGTCTATTCTTGCCTTATTCATTAGCATTCCTATTGTAATTTATATCAATGTTTATTTAAAAAAAAACTCATGGTTTGGAAATATTACGCGTTTAAGCTTTGATGTACTGTTTGGTATTCCTTCCATTGTGTATGGTGCTTTTGGATTTACACTTATGATTTATTTTGGAATGAAGGCGTCTTTATTAGGTGGTTTAATAGCAGTTACTTTATTAGTCATACCAATCATGGTGCGTACTATAGATGAAGTAATGCAAAATGTGCCTAAGGAAATTCTCGAAGCAATATATTCATTAGGAGCAACAAGATTTGAATCGGTTGGAATTTTGCTTAGACAAACAGCCCCAGGAGTGCTTACCGCCATACTGCTCTCTTTCGGCAGGGCAATAGGGGATGTAGCTTCTGTGATGTTTACTGCTGGCTTTAGCGACAACATACCGACTTCTCTTATGAGTCCTGCGCCAACATTGCCCTTAGCAGTTTTTTTTCAGCTCAGTAGCCCAATGGAAGAAGTGCAGGCAAGAGCGTATGCCTCAGCCTTAATTCTTACCATTATTGTGTTGACAATAAGTATTATGGCCAGGATAGTAACAAAAAGATTTTCAAAAAACAAAGTAGTATAGAGCAAGATGGAAAATGCACCGCACATAAGTGTTCAGAATTTGAATTTATATTATGGTAATAACCATGCGTTGAAAAATATTAATATTGATATTCCAAATAAAAAAGTAACATCCTTTATTGGGCCATCAGGCTGCGGGAAAACTACTTTGCTGAAGACCTTTAATCGTTTGCACGATACTACTGCAGATGCTAGAGTAGAAGGTAAAGTGTTGGTTGATGGCGAAAATATTTACGATTCGAATGTCGAAGTAACTTCTATTCGGAAAAAAATGGGACTTTTGTCGCAACGGCCATTTCCTTTACCTATGAATATATACGACAATATCGCTTATGGACCTCGTATTCACGGTACACGAGATAAAAAAGTATTGGATAAAATCGTAGAACAAAATCTAAGAGATGTGGCACTTTGGGATGAAGTGAAAGATAGATTAAAGCAACCCGCAGTGCGCCTCTCTATAGGGCAGCAGCAGAGACTTTGCTTGGCGAGGGGCTTGGCGGTAAACCCAGAGATTATATTAGGAGACGAACCTACCTCTGCACTTGATCCAATTTCTACACATAAAATTGAAGAGCTTTTTTTGGAACTGAAAGGTAAGTATACCATAGTCTTGGTTACACACATTCTTCGTCAAGCAAGACGCGTATCAGACTATGTAGCGTTTGTTTATAATGGAGAAATAATAGAATTCGGTCCAACGGAAGAAGTGCTGTTGAACCCACAAAAAGAATTGACAAAAGATTACGTTAGAGGATTTATAAGTTAGTTTAAAAAGATGGTCCCGTGGTCGAGTGGTTAGGCGGGGGTCTGCAAAACCTTTCACGTTGGTTCGATTCCAACCGGAGACCTCTTATTATTGTTGAATTAAACGCCTATACTATTTGATAAATAGCTTTATCAAATAGGTGAGAAGTGAGAAGTAAAATCTAAAGGCACGCAATACCTGATGTTTGTAACAGCAATAATGTTAGTATTTGGTTTTATTTCTCACTTCCTACCTATTTCTTAATGAGCGTAAAGGATAAGAACTGTTTTTAAATTGTACAATCCTTATACAACATTGTTTTGTATTTTAAAATGGTGATTAACAGTTATCCTTTGTCCTATTTCTGCTCTTTTTTTAGCTTATACATTTAGTTATTGTCTTGTTATTGCCGAAATATATGAATCTATAGAATATTGTATAGGTTAATTTTTTGTATCTTTAGATATTAGTAAATTTCAAGTAGATATGATTCTGCCTTTTAGTATAGATAGATGATTTTTAACAGTATAGATGCAATAGTATTAATAGGATATCTTGTGCTCATTTTTGGAGTGGTGATTTATTATTCCAGAAAGACCGTTAACATCACACAGTATTTTTTGGCAGATCGAAGTATTCCTTGGTTTGCTGTAGGTGCAGCACTTTTTGCAACCGATATCTCCAGCGCTCATGTAGGGCTTGCTGGAGCTGGATTTTCTTCTGGTCTTGCGGTGAGCAACTTTGTATTATCTGCTTGTGTGGCGGTGGTTTTGTTAGGTTGGTTATTTGTTCCTTTGTATCTAAAAACAGGCGTATTTACATTGCCCGAATTTTTGGAAAAAAGATACAATGAACAATGTCGGTGGTACCTTTCCGTAGTCTCTATTGCCGCTTATATACTCACTAAAATTTCTGTAACCTTATTGGCAGGAGGAATTATACTTAAATATGTGATGGGTTGGGATATCTATACTTCCTCTCTAGTACTGGTTTTGGTTGCAGGTATCTACACGTTGATAGGCGGTTCGCGAGGAATTTTTATGGCGCAAAGTATTCAGACAATACTACTAATAGCAGGTTCAGGGCTTTTAGTGTATTATGGAATGGATGAAGTAGGAGGCTTTGAGGGACTTCAGTCAAAAGTACCGACCGATTATTTTCAAATATTTAAACCTATGAGTCACCCTGAGTTTCCTTGGACAGGCATGGTTTTCGGAGCATTAATTCTTGGTATTTGGTATTGGACTACCGATCAATATATTGTTCAGATTACGCTTAGCGCTAAAAATATTGACCATGCCCGTGCAGGTACATTGTTTGCCTCTTATTTACGATTGTTGCCTATTTTATTACTGGTAGTGCCTGGTATCATTGCCAAAGCATTGTATCCAGCTATTCCCTCGAGTAGCGCTTATATACACATGGTGACACATCTTCTTCCTTCAGGCGTGCGCGCTATTGTTATCATTAGTTTTTTTGCAGCGCTTATTTCTTCTCTTTCTTCAGCTATTAATGCCACCTCTACTTTATTTACATTGGATATTTATAATAAATTGTATCCCAAAGCCAACGACTTTGTACTTGTTAATATTGGGCGAATTGCTTCGTTCGTCGTGGTGTTATTTGGTATTATCTGGATACCTTTTATATATGCACTCTCCAGCGATATTTATTTTTATATTCAAAGTGTACAATCGTATATAGCACCTCCTATTTGCGTAGTTTTTTTAGTTGGCGTGTTATGGTCAAGAGCTAATGGTGTCGCTGCTATTAATGTATTAAGATTAGGATTCGTGTTGGGAATGGTGAAGTTTATAACCGATATTTTATACCGAAGTTTTGGAGTGCGAGATAGTTTTATAACCCTCTTGGCAGAAATTCATTTTCTACACTTTGCAATTTTTTTATTTTTAATAAGTACTGTTCTGATGATTGTTATTAGTTTAAAAACTAAGGCACCAGAAAGAGAAAAAGTAAATGGCTTTACACTAAAGTATGCCAACGAAATAGTGAAAGAAGAATCTTACAAACAAGAAAGTGGCAAATATAGGAAAATTAATTTAATCGCTACAGCGGGGCTGGTATTGATACTCTCGGTGTATTGGTTCATATTTGGATAAGACGCAGTAGATGATTATCGCAATTGAAGGCTTAGGCTATTTAATTTCAAGTTTTTCTTTTCTTTGTTCCACACAAAAGTTGAAATTTTGCAATCTAAATCAACAGCTTTTGGGATGTCTACAGTCATTGAAAAATAGTGCTTAGGAATAAATTTATTATAATTAGTATTCAATTTGAGTGATGTGCAATAAATAATAGAATTATTTTTTTCAATAATGAAAAAAAGTTCTGCATTGGTAATAGGAGTATGAAGCTCAACATCAGCACTAAGCATAGCACATCTGAAACTAGAAAGTGTGTAATGTCTTTGATTTACAAAAATTCCTTCTGAAAATTCTTTTTCAGAAGTTAAATTGGAATCTTTTACCTTGATTTTTTTATAATATCCTCCTCGTAAAATCAAGTTTGAATATTCCTTAAAGTCCCACTCCGAACCAGCAAAACATTTGTCGAAGGAATAGATAAGTTTGAAATTAAATAATACGCCTATAAAAATAAGGGCAGCAAGTAAAATTCTTATTTTATTTTGAGTAGAATGGAGCCAATGTATTATATGACCTAATGGTAATGCAAAAAAAGAAGCATACTCTACTAAAGCTCTATCACTATAACTACAACCTAATGAAACTATGAACCAGGCTCCTCCGATATATAAGAGCAGGAGGAACATACTAAGAACCAAAATGCCATTATTTATTTTCTTTATTATCATATAAATCATTCCTCCCAGAATTATTATAAATAGCGGTGTATAAAGGAACAGTCCATTGTTTGGAGAAAATAATAATTCTATAATTTTAGGCGCATTCCAATTCGAAAAAGTTTCATCTCTATATCCATAATAGATCCAATTTCCAGTTAAATATTTCCAATATAAAGATTGAGGGAGAAGGAAGAGCGAGAATGTAATCGTAAAAATCAAAAGGTATTTCCAGTTCGTAAACTCCTTTATTCGGAGGAGGACGCCATTTGTTGAGTTACAATTTAAGAAAATAGGAATAAAAATTATGACGAAGTTAATCGGTCGAACCAAGAAAATTATAGAGAATGCAATAGCCCAAAATAGAAAGATTATTTTTTTATTTTGTGAAGCGGATATTAATTTTCCTGTTAAATAAAAAAAAAGAGTAAACAGGCAAAAAGAATAAATGTGAGACATCCCAGAGCTGTCCGTTGAATAATAGAACACATTGGTTCCAAAAAAAATACAGAGAGCTGTAATTACAGATAAGCAATCGCTAAAGTATTGTTTCAGAAATTTAATAAGCAAAACAATGCCTATAAAAGAATAAAAAAGCGACGCTAGATTTGGAACTTGATAATACAAATCTGAAAATCCATTCTGAGACTCTTTAGGTAGATTTGTACAATAATGTATAAAGAGAAAAAAAGGAGCTTGAAGTAGCGCTACTCCATAAGTATATTTGGTGCTTATTTTATTTTCAACTGTGTCAATAACAAAGCCATATCCAGTAATTGCTTCGATATTTTTTGGAAATTGTTTTGCATCAAAATTATAAATGAAAAGGCTTGGTAAAAGTACATAGTAGCCTCCCTGATCTGCCCATAGTTCACTTCTCCATCCCTTTTCATGGTTGGAATATTTCTGATAAGTGAACGAAGATAAAATTAGAAAAAGTAAGACGTAGAGTGCGTATTTTTTTAAATGAGGAATAATTTTCATTTTTTCTTTAACACTTTAATTTCCGCCAAATATTTTTCTTCTTTCTGCGAAAAGCCTTCCTGTGTAGCCATTAGTTCTTCTACCTGCTGGCGCATTTCTTCTTCTTGTTGGCGCAACATCTCTTCTTTATTGAGTGATTCTTCCAGCATTTTCCTTGTAGTATCGTTAAACAGTACATTGCTAAGTGTGGAAGAAATCTGATCCGTAACTTTCTTCAGCACTTCGTATTGAAGTGGAGTGAATTCTTTTAGGGAAGCCATTTCGATCAACCCTACAAATTGGTTATTGAATTGTAGCGGCTCAATAATAATTAACTTTGGAGTAGTTTGTCCAAGTCCTGAAGAAATAGAAATATACTCTTCTGGTACATTATTAATTTCTATTCTTTCTTTGTCCTTCATACACTGACCTAAAAGTCCTTCGCCTTCTTGGATTTCCATTCCATCTAGTCTTTTCTCGTCTAGACCATAACCTGAAGCGAGTTTAAGGTGGCTTTCCCCTGGAGATAAAAGATATAACACAGCAAGTCTGCACTCAAAGTATTCTGCAACAAATTTTATTATTTTTTTGTAAAGTTGATCCTTGTCGTTGAGGTAGTTAGCAATGATAGTGCTGAGTTCGGAAATTCCACCAGAAACATATTTTTCTCTCGCTATTTGCGCTTCTACTTGTTGCTGTAAATTTTTTCTAACTTCTTCCGTTTTAAATTGAGTTTGGGCAAGTTCAGAAAGTGCTTCTTCTTGACTGATTACTAAATCTTGCATTTTTATTTTTATTCGTTCACCAAGGGCGAGGGAAATAAAAAGCATTTGAAAAGCTTCTCCTATTAAGTGCATGTATACGGTAAGAATAGTATTAGGAAATAAACTATTCATGGTCAGTTCTCGGATGGTATAGCCGATCACTAACATTAGCATAGCCACCGTAAAATAACGCAATTGTCTATGCCCATTATACAATGCCAAGAAAGAAAGAATAAGAATAGAAGCCCTAATAAAGATATCAAAAAGGAAAATCGGAAACAGTGTAATTCCTCCGACACTAAAGAGCAGATAAATAAAACGAATGGCTATAAAAATAA
Organism: Cytophagales bacterium; assembly: GCA_043732665.1. Taxonomy (GTDB): domain Bacteria; phylum Bacteroidota; class Bacteroidia; order Cytophagales; family Cytophagaceae; genus JANYCO01. The sequence continues at coordinate 23,395 of JAYTHK010000220.1, forward strand.
GACCAATTCGTATATACTTTTTATCAGGTTTCGTCTCTTTGAGAAATTCGTATGCAAGTACTAAAAATAGACTGATAACAAGGAACGATGCTACTTGTTGAATTAAATTGTTAATCTGAGGAAGTTCGTTCCAAAGAAACTGAAAGCCCAATCCATCTTGGGTAGAACTATACAGTGCAGCAGTATATACATAGAAGACATAAACTAAATAAATTTTCAACCTGGTCACAAAATACTGCATCAAGTTGAAAATCATTAAAGTGATTGCCAGCCCATAAAACAGAGCCAGATAGAAGTACTCTTTTAAGGCATATTCAATAAAAGAGTGAATGTTTCGTATTGCGCCTTTAAAAAAGACGGGATGAGCGCCTTTTATTCTTATGTAAATAGTCTGTTCAACATCGTAGGACAAATTAAGATCAAAAATGAAATTTTTATGTTTGTATTGGCGACTTGTAAATGTTTTGCTATCACCACTCTCAATAAGCATATATTTCCCAGTTTCGTTTGGAGCATAAAAAGCAACATCGTCTGAAGATTGGTCGAAGACTTCAAAAACCCATCTATTGGTATCTTTCGTAAGTTTTTTTATTTTTATTCTGGCCCAATAAGAGACATCGGCTTTTGAAGTGATGGGCACATCCAGTTTATCCTTATAAAATTTATTGTCATATTTCCCTGCGGCAATTTCTGCGATGGAAAATTGACTTTCTGGATCTTCGAGTAGTTCTAGGTTTTCTCCTTTCCAATAGTGTAATTCATTTATATCCTTTTCATTAATTGTAATCGGAACAACGTCAATACCATAAGATGAATAGGATACTAAAAAGAGATAAAACAAGGTTAATGCCCTGCTTATGATGCTACTATGTTTTTCAAAAATACCCAATGCGCTAATTATATATTAAGTGAAGTAGTAGTAAATGTCTCAAAATGAAGTCTATAATTACTTTAAGGAACTATTACTACTAAATATATTTATTTAATTCAGTTTTACAAAACTTATTTCTAAGCGGCATTAAATTATGAATATATAAAGGAAGTAATGCACAATAACATTTAAGCGGGGGAATAAAAATTTTACTATGGACTTAACTAGGGGGAAGAAGAGATTGAAAACGATTTTAAAAATAACTATTTGTTTAGTAATATTTTAAATAATTTAACGATCTAATAACTGTTATTTTTTGAAAAAATCACTACCTTTGATATTCAAATGAGTCTTAAGTTACGCCTGAAAAGCTAAAACTCACTTTTAAAAGCGGTTAGGTCTTTTTTTTAGGAAGCAATTTGGTTGCGATTTAAAAAGAAACAACGCTTACTTTCGTAAAAATATTTGAATATTATTCTTTTTTTATTGTTTTCTAAACGTAAAATAAAGACTGCTCGTACTAGGTAGCTAGACTGGCGAAATCGAAAAAATAATAAAAAAAATGTTTTTTATTATAAAAATTAAGTTAGTTTTTGAGAATAATAAGAAAGTAATATTTGTAAATACTTAATTATGAATAAATTATACAAGTTTTTTGTTTTATTGATTACTGTTACGTTTATAACGTCAGGTTTTTCTCTGGCGTCCGATGAATTTTACGTTTACTCCGATAAATTTGACCATGGTTCTCCTTCTGGAATTATGGGTACCTCTAATGGTAACAGTTTACAAATAAATCCAAGTTGGAAAGACAACCCTTTAAAAGGTGAATATTGTTTGAAAATAGAAGCAAGTGGAGCCGAAGCTTGGAGTGGAGTATTTGTTCAAACAGGAGGAACCTGGAAAGTAGGAATTGATTCATTGAAACCCTTAGCCGATTTGACAGGCAAAAAGTATTTTATTTTTAGTGTACGTTCTGATAAAGAGGCTCAGCTAGTAGAAATTGGATTTGGAGAAGGCAACGAGGCCAAAAAATCAGAGAAAGATATTTCTGTAACTCCAAAATGGCAGCGTTATGTTATGGAATTACCTTCTAATGGACTTAAGCGTGTAAATGGATTGCTGTTGGTTGTTTTTGGGGGCGCAAGAACAATATATTTGGATGAGGTATTTTATGCAGGAAGTGATTTTCAGCCAACTTCTACTGATATAGTATATAAGGAGCGATCAGAACCAATGGATCCAACTTCTTTTTATGTATTCAGCGATAAGTTTGATCATGGTATTCCAAGCGGTTACTCCGGTGAGCATGATGGAAAGAGTATGAAGTTGGATGACAACTGTCGTAGTAATCCTTTCCAAGGTCCAAAATGTATAAAGATAACCACTGATAATTCAGAAGCATGGAGAGGGATGTTTATTTTCATCTCTGGAAAATGGACAGCTTAAATGGGAGAGAAAGATAAAAAAATCGATTTGAGTGCGTACGATAAACTTGAATTTTATGCCCGTTCCGATTCAAAAAGTTCGGATCCTTATATCATAAAAGAAATTGGAGTAGGCAATGGTGGCGGTACTGAAGACAAGAGGAGTGAAGAAATTATAGAAATTGGTACTACATGGAAAAAGTATTCAATTAACCTAAAAGGAATGGATTTGACAAAAATAAACACGTTGATTTATTTCTGGCTGCCAGTTGGAACCTTGTATTTGGATGAAATTAGGTATATAAAAAAGAAAGTTAAATAATTATGACAATTAAATATTGGGCGGCACTTCTAGTAGTGCTGGTATTCTCTGCCTGTTCTTCTGTATATTTAGTACAACAGGATGACTTATACAAATCGGCGGAAGAAGTTTATGAAGTAGATCCTATAAAACCTGGAGACTTGGGCTATAATGCTCCGAAAGATAGAGCTGATTGGAATCTAGTATGGGAGGAAGATTTCTTGGGTGAACAAGTAGATACGACCAAGTGGAATTATGAAATAAATGGAGACGGTGGTGGAAATAACGAACTTCAGTTTTATATAAAATCTCCCACTACTTCTTTCCTTAGAGATGGAAAGTTGGTGATGAAAGCAAATAAGACAAATTACAAAGGGAAAGCTTATACTTCTGCCAGATTGAATACAAAAAGCAAAATGGATTTTAAGTACGGAAGATTTGATATCCGTGCTAAAACACCTGTTCAACAAGGTATCTGGCCTGCTATCTGGATGCTTCCTACCGATTATGTATACGGTGGTTGGCCAAAAAGTGGTGAGATAGATATCATGGAGACAATTGGTAATAAACCTTCTACCTTACATGGTACACTTCATTATGGACAACCCTGGCCTGATAATAAAAATATAGGCGGTACAACTAAGCTTGCTAAAGGTACTTTCGAAGACGAATACCATGTATTCTCTTGTGAATGGGAAGAAAATGTGATTCGTTTTTACCTAGACGATTCTCTGTATGCAACCCGCACACCTGCAGATCTTTCGCCACAAGCTTGGCCTTTCGACCAAAAATTCCACATGCTTTTAAACTTGGCTGTCGGTGGCAACTGGCCTGGTCCGCCTGATGAAACGACAACATTCCCCAAATATATGTTTGTGGATTATGTACGTGTATATCAAAGAAAACAATAATTGAAACTATTGAAAATTTATACCAATCATTATATGTTAAACTATTACAATAAGGCTAAATTTTATATCATCGGTCTACTCTTGGTGATGCTCTTATTTATTCGTGTTTCTGCTTTTGCACAAGTATCCAAAGATTCTTCTGACAAACCAAAGGACAAAAATTCGAGGTTCAAGATTGTGAGACCTGGGGCTGCTTCTAATCAAATAAAACCTATAGTAGACCTAGATGGCGTTTTTACATCACATCTTCCAGGGATTTCTGTAGGGGGATATTTTAGAGGATATGGCTATGGAAGGTCAATGAATCAAGGCTATTATAATGGCTTAGATGCTTCTGGAAAACCAAATTATTTGGGTGCAAACAAAGTATATACAATAGGAGATGGTTATTATAACCCATTATTGTATACTTATATTGGTGGTAATCCAACCGCAAATACGAGTTTTGGGATTGAGTTTGCGATGGGAAATCCATGGGAAGCATTCAATGGTCCTGGAAATGTGAATCGTACTTTTAATACCTACAACACAATCGTGATGAGAGGGAACACCAATACGAAAGTGGGGAAATTTGGCATTATAGCAGGAGGTATTGAATGGCAAAGATTAACGCCCTTTACCTTTGGGCAGAACATCAGCTTTCAACGTTATAGCATATGGGAAAGAAAACCATGGGATCCAGGAGGGAATCTTAACACCCGTTATTCCAGTTATTATACTAACGGGTCTATCAATCAGGATGCTCGTTTTGGAACAAATGCTTTTAAAGGGTTTATGATAAACGGGTACGACTTACCTTTCAATACAACCTTCGATTTTTTCTACGGAAAAACAGCAAACAATGGTGGTTACGACAGAGAGTCTATCGTGAAACCGAAAGAAAATATAGGAGTAAAACTTGTTAAAAAATTAAAAAATGGGAATACGGTTGGAGTAAATACCTTTAATTCTTACACAAGAACGGACAGTATAAACGGTAAAGTGAACGTACACTGGAGTATTATCACTTCCGATTTTAATTTCAATTACAAAGGCTTCAATTTGAATGGTGAAATCGGATTGGGTAATTACGCAAGTCCAAACTATAAGAAACATTGGAGCGAAGGTATAATAGTCAATTTAGTAACGCCCAAAAAATATACATTAATACCCTTGTCTCTTCGCTATTTTGAAATAGGGCAGAGCTTTACAAGTAACGTGGCAATGTTTTCCAACACTTCCGTCAGAGAGGTATATAACAACAACGCAAGCGCAAGCGGACCAAGCCCGACACAAGTATTACAAGTACCTTTTGCAGGAAACATGGGAGGCGTAGGAAGTTTGGCAAACAACAGACGTGGTGTAGCTTTAAATACTGAGTTCAAAATCTGGAAACTTAAATTTAATACAGGTCTTCAGGTGGAAGGTGAAATGAATAGGCTCAACAACGGAAATACAATTTCTTATAATCACAGTATTAATGCCCTTGCTTGGTCTAGACTTCCTCTTTATTATCCGCTCACTACACCAATGGGGCCTAATAAGAGAGTACATCAGTTTTACCAAGGCGCTTCTGAAGTAGTAAACATAAAAGATACCCTTTCAGACGGTTCTCCTCAATACAAAAGAATGTATAACTCGTTTGATTTTCAGGTAAAATACAAACAAAGAATATTTAATAGAGATTTCTATGTGTATTTATTGAACACCTACATGTCTGTACAAAATACGCTTTCTCCAATACCTGTATTCTCTAATAGTTCTTATATCAGGGCTCAATACCATGAATTGGAAGCCTATTACCAAATAAGCAGAAGTTTCATACTATCTATGTATGGAGGATTAGAATTAATAAAAGGAAATAACCGTACCGATGTGACTACTACCACTACTGGCGTAAATGGTGCAGCAGGACTATATAGAAATCAAATAGGAAAGTCGCTTGGAATAGGGGCAGATATTTCACTTAGTAATTCTGCCAGTCTTTATTTTAGACAGCGATGGTTTACGTACAACGACCGCAGTTTTGATAAAGAACGATTCCAAGGTCAAGAGTCGACTATTGAATTGAAAATATTCTTTTAGTAGGTAAGAAAAACAAGATATAAAACAGAACGAGTTATAAATTATAAAATCAATAAAAATGAAAAAAATAGTATCAGTTCTCACGATTTTTTTAACACTTCTAGCTTTTTCAGGCGTGTTGTATGCTCAAGGCGATAAAGTACAATTTGGTGCCTATAGCCGTGCATTGCAGCAGACGAATCGTCTTGGCAAAAGCGATACCCTTCATACGGATAACATAAGCCAAGGGAGCTTGCTCGTCGATTTGGGTATTCATGTGCATCCAGATAAAAATACTCAAGTTTCGACTATACTAAGGTTGAAAAGTGACTTAGGTGGTTTCTACGGATCAGGCAATACTGCTGCCATACGTCAAATCTATGTAAGAGGTATTCTTGGTAAATTTCTAAATTACCACGTTGGTGATCTTTTTATGAAAATGACACCTTATACCATGTTCAACAGCGACGCGGAACTTTCTGTAAACGAAGCTACGGTGTTCAAAAATTTAAGAAATGACTATGTTTATTATGACAATTTTAATAAAGGAAATAGCTGGTGGCAACAAGGTGCGCATACTAATTTTGCAGTGGGTTTTAACAGTAAGTTTTTACAAAGCATAAAAGTGGATGGTTTCTTTTTAAGAAACAGGATGGCTGTAGGACCACAACCTACAAGATTCCATGCAGGTGGTAGGTTGATGTTGGTGCAAAGTTCAAAGTTTTATCTAGGAGCAAATTATTTGAATCTATACGATGTTGGGGCAAGTGTTGGTCCAAAAGCAACTACCATTTCTGTGAGAAATCCAGTGCACACTTATGAGACAGAATTTATTGCAGTAAATAATAATAAATACGCATTGCAGTTGAATGCAGAAGTAGGATTTTCTCAATTAAATTTCGTAAACGATCCATCGGCACCTAAAGATGCTACTTCTGGTAAATTACAAAAACTAAATGGTAACTTTATTGATGCTACAGTGACAGGTAAATTAAAACCTTCTCATTTGAAATTGAAAGTTGGGTATAGCTATACTTCACCTAGATTTTATAGTTCTGCTGCTCAAACGAAGCGTATTGACTATTCAAAAACGCCTACTGTATTCCCAGTCTATGGAAATAATCCATTTCAACCCGTAAATAGAACCATCGGAGCTTACGATATTGTACGTGACCCAAGTATCTACAATCAAAAAATTACTCCTATTTTAATGCAATATAATCCTGCTTATGGAAATGCAACTCCTTATGGGAAAGCTACTGCCAACAGAATGGGTCTTAACATGGAATTGAACTACAAAGACTCTCTAGAAAGAGTGAACATTGACTTTGCTGGAGCTTATCTTACAGAAGCAGTTGGAACAGATCTTTATAATTCAAAAAGGAAGTTTTTAGTAGCGAGTGTTTGTGCAGACGTATATTTGAATAAGTTCGTCAACTTCGAAAAGAAGATTTTAATACACGGAGGTGCTAAAATGGAAAATACCGACCGTCATGGAGATTCAACGTTGAATGTCAACCTGCATACCCAAGTTTATGATGGTGGTGTAGAAATTGAATTGGTGAAAAAATTGGATTTGCTTTTTGGAGTAAAAGTATTGAATGCAAAAGGATCTGAAAACTATGCAATAAGAAATTCGTATAATGAAATCACAGGTTACAACGTTACTTCGTATAGAAACATGAATTTCCAACAAACGATGTTGGGGTACGGTTTGAAATACAGGTTCTCCAAATTATCTTATTTGACTACACAGTATCATACTTATGCGATTAACGACATGGCGCATTCGACTCAAACAATAAAGTTTAATCAGTTTTTCATCATGTTTATGATGAGTTTCTAATTGAAAATTTTAATAACTAAAATTATGAAAAGATATATTTTAAGTACAATGCTTGTAGGGTTGGTGTTCTTTTTCTCCTGTGCGAAAAAACAACAAATAGCTCCAGATTTGGGAGTAATTTCTGGTCCAGTAGATTTTGGAAATGCATTTGCGGTAAGCAATGCGAATCCAAATTTCAATAACAACGATCAAATATATTTTGGTGCAACATTTAATAAGCAGACACATTGGTTGATTACTGTTAAGGGAAATACATCCGGGGCTGTAAAAAGATTTGAAGGAACCGGTACTATAATCTCTATTGCTAATTCAGTCTGGGATGGGACAGCTGATAGTGTTATTTCCTTTCGTGCAGAAGCGGTTACTGCAAAACTCAGTTTCCCAAGTGCAAGTAGTGCTTCGGCGCCTTTTCCTCTTATACTTAATATTACCATTGCAGCTCCCAAAAATCTTAATTATGGACATGTGCTGATAACAGATTTTAGTGCAGGTCTTATTGGTGCATGGACACACGACTGGTCTACTCCGGCTACTCCAAGTGATATCGCCCCCATTAAAAATCCCGACGGCAATAAATATTGTACCATAGGGCCGATAGCCGCTTGGCAACCAAATCTGAGTTTTAAACCCCATACATCTCCTTATTTAGACTATCTAGACATTACTGCAACTTCTGTAGGGTATTCTACTTATTTCCCCTTAATAGCAGATCCTACGAAAGTGTATTTCAATATGATGGTGTATAACAGTGTTCTTCCTACCTATACATGGATTAATGTGACATTGAACGAAGATCATCCCACTATTCCGGGTACCTTGGTTTCTAAAAGTATAAACATCTATCCCAATTGGAATACTGGCTGGAAACTTATTACGGTAGGTTATCTTGATTTTAAGTTGGCAGATACTTCTGTCACGATTAATAACCCGCAAAAAATACGAGATGTTCAGATCGTGTTGTTGTCTAGTGCTCCTCAAACGATATTAGATGCTAAGGTTGTTACTACATCGGCAACTTTTGACCATCTTATCTTTTCTCAATATAAACCTTATCAACCTTAATAAAGAGCACAGTCATTTAATATAGAATGAAATATTAAATGACTGTGCTTACTTAAAAGGTAAATAGCCCTATCTTTAAATTCTTATTTTTGGTACAATTGTATTGAAATTAAATGCTTAGTTGGTAAAAGTTTCCAGCGAGAGATTGAATTTATGATAGAAAAAATAGCGTATCGATATCTTGCAAAACTTGCCGAATTACCAGGACAGAGCTCAGAATCACTTCATTTGCTGGTTGATCAGGAGGTAACCAAGATAAGAAAAGAGGTTATTATAACTCTTTTCTTTGCGGCGTTATTCGGTACGATAGGCGTATTAGCACTCTATTTACCCCAATTTTATTTTCCAGAATACTTTTACGAATACAATGTTGTATTTCCTCTCTCTATTGAACCTGTTGGAATTCCAGTGGTAAGTATAGTTTATGGCGTGATTTTGGTTTATATCGAGCTCTCTTTACTTATGGCGCTCAATATTCGTACTGTTTTTAAAATTGCTGAAGTATGCGGTTTTCCTGACAAGAACGACCCAGATCATAAAAAGCACCTAGAGTCGCTTATGAGGGTAGGGTTAGAGAAAGACGACAAATCAGATGCTACTTATGGAATCGATCCTATGCAAGGAGCTTCTGAATGGACGCTGTTTATCTTTCTAATTATTGCAAGACTAAAAGCCACTATAAGTAATTATGTGATCAAAATGATTTTGAGAAAAGTATTTGGTCGCTACGTACTTCGAATGGTTATTGATATTGCTGTAGGGGTTCCCATTTTTGCTTTTTGGAATGCTTATGCTTCTTATATTGTAATACAAGAAACGAAGGTTAGAATCATGGCGCCCACACTCATAAGACAGTTGTGTCGAAATTTGTTTGAGCGGTACCAACATACTCCTGAGTTTACAGAATACATCTACGATACATTGCAATATATTGCCATGTCCAAAAGGAAATACCATCATAATCATTTTTTACTGGCAAAAAATATCTTGTTGGCTTTTAATATTCCAGTGAAAGAAATACACCTGTTAAACGAAGACTATTTTGAGAAAATAAAAATTGCCAAACCAGAAATAAAAGAGGGCGTGATTCAATTATTACTTATAGGATTTATTATTGATGGTAATTTGTCCTCACAAGAGAAACGTACGGTTGTTAAATTATACCAAGATAAAATCATTCCTTACGATCTCAGCAAGATAAAAGCATGGATTCATTCTTTTGTAGAAGGAAAAGGATTGGATAGGTTAGTCGATATGAAACGTTGATTTATGGGATTGAATGATTTCATTGATTTGATTATTTTTTGTAAGGACGCATCATAATGCGTCTCCGCCAATAACGACAATAAAAGCATGAAATATGCAGAAGGCTTTATAGATAATTTTGGCAACAGGGTTATTCCAAAGTAGGCATATTATGATGCGTCACTATAGAATTGAATCAGAAATAAAAAAGCGATACACTTCAGAGGATAGTATCGCTTTAACCTTATTCCAACACACCAACTCAACTTCTCATTTCAATCGCTTTATCAACTTCATAGGCATATATACGAGCTGGATTAAAAAGGTGAAAGAGGGCTAAAAACTGTGGTGTAAGAAATGTATATAGTATGCGTGCATAAATAAAATCGTGCTGCTCATAGGAATGCTATTTTAAAGGATTTCTTTAAAGGAATGTAGTATAACAGAAGCATTAAGAAAGTTTTCTCGTCTGCTATTTTCTATGATTTCAATAAAAAAGGATGTAAAATTTCTTCTTATTCAAAAAAGAAATAAAGAGTAACCGTGTGCGTAGTTAGTTTAGATAGGTTTTGACTATAGGCGTTTGGATCGTTAATAAGAAGATTAGACAATCCATGGGAAAATCTAATTTCAGGGGCAAATTTGAAAAATTTAAAATACAAATCTATCCCAAAGCCGTACTCTATGCACAAGTCTAAGTTCTGAGTTCTAAGGTCACTTTTCTTTTTTTGATTTTTCTTAGCACCCGCTTCAATACATGGCTTTAGACCGCCAACCATATATAATCTATGGTTTCTTCTACGCTGAGATTTGTATTTTAGCAACAAAGGTGTTTCAATAAATACAGATTCAGCTGTTTGATTGGATACAAATCCGGTTTGATAAGCGTATTGTACAGCTCTAGTGTAGAATGCTACACCAGGCAGTACGCGAAAGTCAAAATACCTAGACAATCTCATGTTCATTACAAAGCCAAGGTCAAAACCACCTGTAGGGCTTGATCGGATAGAGGAAAAGGTAGGGTCGTTGAAAAAAGTAGACGATTCTACTGCACGGAATCTTGTACTGTTAAGCCCAAGTGTAAAGCCATAATGTAGAAAACGGTCGTCGTAATGAGGAATGTTTGAGTCCCATTCAAATTTCTCCGGAGCGTGAACAGGTAGTTGCGGCTGTGCATCAACAGTGTTTATCATCAACAGAAATAATAGGAGAAATATAATACTTATTTTTTTCCCGTGTAGATGGAACTTACTCCAAAGGTGAGCTCTTTGCATTGTGTATTTTTAAATCCTATTTTGTCTAATATGTCTGTAAAAGCTTTGCCATAAGGGAATGCGTTTACAGAATCGGGTAAATATTTGTAAGCAGCGGTGTCTTTTGAAATCATTTTTCCTACAGGGGGTAATATAAATCGAAAATAGAAATTGTAGATATGTTTGAATAAATACCCTGATGGTTTTGAAAACTCTAGCACAATAAGCAATCCGCCAGGTTTAAGTACTCGAAGTATTTCACTCATTCCCTTTTCAAGATTTTCGAAGTTACGCACCCCAAAAGAAACGATGACAGCGTCAAATAAATTGTCCTGAAAGGTTAAATTTTCAGAATCGCCGCTTAATAATTCTATTTTGTCGGTAAGCTTTAGTTTTGATATTTTCGCTCTTCCTACCGCCAACATCTGATCAGAAATATCAATGCCTGTTATTTTTTTTGCACCAGATTCTATCGCTGCTATCGCAAAGTCACCAGTTCCTGTGGCTACATCCAAGATGTATTCAGGGTTGTGCACCTTTAATAGTTTTACCGCTTGTTTGCGCCAGCGCACATCAATGCCGAGGCTTAATACTCTGTTAAGAAGGTCGTATCGGTGCGAGATGTTGTTAAACATACGCGCAACTTGTTCCTTTTTCCCTTCTTCTAATTCTTTATATGGTATTACCGTCATTTTATTCTATACCCTTAATCAAGGTCGCAAAGGTAATAAAAAATGGGCTAAACATTTCTGCTTAGCCCATTTATGTTGTAGAGAATGTTTTAAAAAGTTTTATCTGGAAATAATTTTAGCTTCCGTTCTTCTGTTTAATTGTTTGTTGAACTCGCTATCGTTTGGAAGATAAGGAGTTGTTTCGCCATATCCTTTATAGCTCAGTCTGTCTGCAGCAATACCTTGTTTGATAAGGTAATCAACAGCTGCTTTGGCACGACTTTCAGAAAGTTTTTGGTTGTATTCGTCGTTTCCTACATTATCAGTATGTCCTGACAACTCGATTTTCAGTGTTGGATAATCGGTAAGGATATTTTTTAAGGTATCTAACTCCGCTTTTCCTTCTGATTTCAACTCAGCTTTTGCGGAGATAAAATAAATGTTACGTAAAATAAATGAATTTCCAACAGTGTGAATAGGGATGATTTTAGGATCAAAGTTCATCGATAAGTTTGAATTTAGTTTTATATCCAAATTTACACTACGGTTATTGATGTCTTTACTCGTCGACTTATCAGCTTTCATCGAAGTAATTCTTGAAGGATCTATGCCTTTTTTGAATAGATAGTTGGCAACAGATTCGTCTCTTTGTTTCGCCAATTTTAAATTTGATTTATCATACCCCTTTAGATTCAACTCTGCATCTGGGTTTTTCTTCAATATTTCCGATGCTATATCTAGTTCATGTTTGGCTTCATCGCTGAGGGCCGCACTATTTTCAGAGAAATAAGTTTTTCTGAAAATATAACGGTTTGATATAGAACCTTTTTTAGTGTTGTTATTAACCGCATTTACTGCTGCACTATCCATTTTTTGAGCGTAAGGAAGTACGATGTTTTTGGTAAATGTTTTATTTTCATCACATTCTGGAATACTAAACAATTCGGTTTTAAGGGTGTCAGTTCCTTTTAGTACGGCAACTTTATAGGTGTTAAAAGACAATATACTTAGCTTATAATTTCCACCTTCTTTAGATAAATCGGTAGCCGAGCTAGCAGGGTAGTCTTTCTTCTGAGAAGTAAAAGATACCGTTACACCATCAACTTTATTGCCCGTTACATCTTCTGTTACCACTCCAGTGACGATTATACTAGCAATGGGAATAATTTCGTAGATGTCTTTTTCGCCTAATCCATCGGCTCTATAAGAAGCTAAGTAACCTCTCAAGCCGTTGGAAGACATATAATAATAAACATCGTCGTCAGGAGTATTAATTGGATACCCAAGATTTTCAGGTTCTGACCAAACTCCATTATCGTCAACGGTAGATTTGAAAATATCAAAAGCGCCCATGTTTTTGTGACCGCGAGAACTAAAATACATCGTTTTGCCGTCTGGTGAAATAAATGGAGCGTCTTCGTCAAATTTGGTATTTATAGATCCTTTTAGTTCTTTTATCTTACTCCATTTGCCATCGCTTCCTTTCGTTATATAATAGATGTCTAAGTCGTCGTTTTTCTTGTATCGGTTGGTCGAGAAATAGGCTGTATTACCATCTGCTGTTACGAAAGCAGAAGATTCGAATTTTTTAGTGTTAATATCAGCAAAAGGTTTTGGGGTAGTCCATTTGTCACCGTCTTTTTCACAGTAGTAAATATCTCCGTCTCGGTAAAATTTATAGATAATCATCTTTGTGTCGTTGTCGTATAGTTGACAAGTAGCATCATGACCAGTAGTGTTTAGATGAATATTCTCAGGTTTCCCCCAAGTAACGCTGTCAATCTTTTTTGAAAAAAAGATATCTTCAAAAGGTTCGCCGTCCAATTCTTCTTTTTTTGTTGAATCTTCACTTCTTCTAGAGGTAAAATAAAGCGTTTTTCCGTCGGCAGAAATAACTGGACTATGGTCTGAGAAAGAGCTATTTATATTGCTCCCCATGTCTAGCACAAGATAGTTTTTAGGAGATTTATAAAGTTCGGCCGCTACTTTGGTTTGCTCAATATGAATGCGTAGGTCATCACTTCTTTGGTCTACTTTACGGAGTGTACTTTTATATATGGAGTAAGATTGAAGCGCTTCGTCAAATTTATAATTGAGGTGGTAAGCTCTTCCCATCCAATAACGAATGTGTTTACTCACGGAAGAGTCTTTATTGTAGGCTTTTAATATATTTTCTAACGCTTTTTCCTTAGAAAATCTGTTTAGATAGCAGATGCCTGATTTATAAAGAGCCTCTGCATTGTCTGGTTGGGTTTTTAAGACTTCCTCGTAAAAAGGGAGCGCATTCCTATATTGGTCATCTTTATATAGGTCGTTTGCTTTTTTTAGAGAAGAAGAAACGCGTTGAGCCTTAACTGATAAACCTGAGCATAAAATCAGTAAGGCGAAGAGTGTTAAATGTTTGATTTGTGTCATAATTAATTGATTTATACCTAATCTTTAATTTTAGTTAGACCAAGTACTATATTATGTTGAATTTTATCAAAAATAATTAAATATTTCTAGAAAATGCAATTCGTAGTGCAAATTTATATATTAAAAAATTAAAAATTGGAAGTCTTAAAATAAAGCTAATGAGGGTTTTGATATAAGAAATATAGAATTCGTTTTGATTTTTTATAAAAATTGTATTATTGTAGTTTGAAACTGTAATAAAATAGAACAAAGTATTCGTATTTGATTGCTTTGGGGGTTGATTTATGCGATTATGCACGAAATATGTCATGCGTATAAAGCCTATTTATAGCGATACCAAAATATAGACGTATCTTGCTGACAGAAAGAATAAAGTAACCATATTGAATTATTAGCGTATGAATATTTTAAGTAAAACTACGTACATTGAAACTAGTATAAACCCTGATCTTACCTTATAGTAATTAAATTTTCCATGGAGGAAATAGGCATAGCAGAATTAAAAAAGTTGACGGAGCTGATAAAGCAGAAATTTGGATATGATTTCAAAGATTATGCAATGTCTTCTTTTAAAAGACGGATAATTAGGGTTTTAGAGTTAAAAAAAATTTCTACAGTAGAGAGTCTTATTGTGCAAATAGAGAATAACGTTTTTGTAAAAGAAGACTTCCTTCACGAAATAACGGTAAATGTGACCGAACTCTTCAGAGACCCCTCTTTTTGGAGAGTTATAAAGTCAGTGCTTCCCAATTTATACCTAAATCAGGATAAAATAAAGATTTGGCACGCAGGCTGCTCTTCTGGTGAAGAAGTGTATTCTATGCTAATCGTTCTGAAAGAAATGGATTTGATCGATAAAGTAGAGATCATCGCAAGTGATATTGACAAATGTATTTTGGCAAAAGCAAAAGAAGGTAAGATTGCTTTAAGGAATATGGAGTTGAATGAGAAGAACTATATTCGTTACAATCCCAGTGGCGATTTAAAGAAATATTTTATCTATGACAAAGACTTTGCATACTTCGACAAAGACTTATTGTCGAAGGTTTCTTTTAGAGAAATCAATTTAACAGAAGTAAAGGCATTTACGAAATGCGATCTTATTCTTTGTAGAAACGTAATGATTTACTTTAATCAAAATTTACAAAACGAGGTTATTAAATTATACCACGAGATGTTATATACTTATGGCTATTTGGCCATTGGTTCTAAGGAGTCGATTATATGGAGTGAATATGCAAATAAATTTTTGGTGGTGAACGGTGAGGAGAAAATTTATAAAAAATTCAAAGAATAATCTTCTGATTATCAATAGTAACAACAATGTATATCAGAGATAGAAATAGTCGTAATGAGTGAGGCAGACTTAAATAGACGATACAAAGTAATTGTAATAGGAGGTTCTGCAGGTAGCTTTTCAGTATTGGCTAATATACTAAGTAAGATACCGAAAGATTTCACCATTCCGATCGTCCTCTGTTGTCACCGTTTAAAACATGTGAGGAGTGGTTTCATAGAGGCGTTAGAAATAAAAAGTGTAAAAAAAGTAGTAGAACCTGACGATAAGGAAGCTATTAGAAAAGGCAAAGTTTACGTGGCACCTGCAAACTATCATTTAGGATTTGAAATTGGAAATAGCTTTGCACTTTCTACGGAGGAGATGGTAAACAATTCCAGACCTGCCATCGACATTACCTTTGAAACGGCAGCGTACGTGTACAGAGAAAAAATGGTAGGTATCTTACTTACTGGTGCTAATAAAGATGGAGCACTTGGGATGAGATGTGTGAAGGAAGCAGGAGGACTTACCATAGTGCAGGAACCTTCGGAGTGCACCATTGATACAATGCCTAAGGCGGCGATGGCTGCTACAAAAATAGATTATGTGATGAAGGTAGAGGAGATTGTGAAATTTCTTAATAATATACATAAAACACATTTATCTTAATATGAAAAAAAGCATCATCACAATCGGGTTACTCTTAGTTTATTTAGTAACTTTTTTACTCCTGTTTATGAAACTTAGAAGTATGTCTACAGTTGCACAGGAAGAACTTTCAGTAAAAAGTATTTATTATATTCTTGGTGCTATGTTTTTCGCAGGCATTGCAGCTTCCTTTTATTTGCTGACAACTTCAAGTAATAGCAAAAGCACAGTAGCACTTGAAAAGGAATCAGAAGTAGTTTCATTTGAAGAAAACAAAGACGTTTCTACAGAGAGTGAAATGGAAATTTCTAGAAGAGCAGAACAAGAAATAGAAATTATAAAAGTAGCGTTATCGTCGTTAGTTAATCAAAATGGTTTTTCTCATAAAGAAAAAATAGACAAAGCGATTTGGAAACTTTGCGATCATTTTGAAATAAGTCAAGCACTTTTATATACTAAGGGAGAAGAAAAAGGAAAGTTTAACTTAATCGCTTCTTATGCTTTTATTGCTTCTGACAATGATCCCAAATATATTATGTCTGGTGAAGGACTAGCTGGCCAGGCAGTGATAGACGGTAAGCCTTATTTTGTGAACGATATTCCACAAGGATATTTGAAAGTCGTTTCTGGACTAGGAGAATCACTCCCAAAAACATTATTAATAATCCCATGCCTACAGGAAGCCAAGGTGCAAGCTGTATTTGAACTATCTAGTCTTCAAGAATATTCTAAAAATAAATTTGAAGAAATAGTTTTAATTTGTAATTATCTCTCAACTTTAATAACTAAATATAAACCATGAAAATCATTACTTACCAATTTTATTATAGATTATTTATGCTATTCATATTTATCCTGATCGGATTAAATTTGAATGCACAGGTAAATTATAAGGTGCACTCTTTGTTTATCTATAAATTCACACAATACATAGAATGGCCGTCGAATCAGGGAGATTTTGTAATAGGTGTGATAGGTAACTCCCCAATACAAGCAGAATTAGAAGCGATAGCTGCTATCAAAAAAGTAGATACGCGCACGATAGTGGTAAAAAAAATGTCTGCTTCGGCGGACTTAAGTACGTGTCAAATGGTATTTATTGCGGAAGGGCAAAGTGGCAATCTTGCTTCTATCTCTGCAAAGTTACAAGGTAAACATACACTTATAATAAGCGAGACAAATGGGGGCGCTAAGAAGGGAGCAGGAATAAATTTTGTGATCGTAGACGATAAAATGAAATTCGAACTCAATAAAGGAACAGTAGAAAAGCAGGGGTTAAAAGTGTCAGGAGATCTGACAAAATTAGCAATAGTGGTTGGTTAGAGGAGTATTCTAATGTTTAACAATTTTACCCAATAATAAATAAGTTTATTTACTAATTAACCCTTTAAAGTTTAAAACATGAAGAAAAACATACTAAAATTAATCCTTGGAATAGGAACGTTTTTACTGGTCTCAATCGGAACTGCTTCTGCACAAACAGACAGTTTATCGGATGATATCAGTTTAGAAGATCTGATGAACGTAAAGATCGTTTCTGTTTCTAAAAAAGCAGAAAATTTATTTGATGCACCTTTGTCTGCGTCAAGCATAAGCCGCGAAGAAATCAAAAGAGCAGGGGCTAATTCTATCATGGAAGCCTTGAGATTAGTTCCAGGTGTAATGGTAACAGAAAGTACCAATGGAAACTATCAGGTTAGTTTGAGAGGTTTTGGAAACCTTCCTCCTGGAACTTCTTTAAATTTTGCGACGAACTCCATTACACTTGTAATGATTGACAATAGACCCGTTTACAATTATTTCAACGGAGGAACTTTCTGGGAAACACTTCCAGTAGATTTGAACGACGTTGAAAAAATAGAAGTGGTGAGAGGTCCTGCTGCTGCGGTTTACGGGCCAAATGCTGCTGCCGGTGTGATTAACATCATCACAAGAAGACCTGATAAAAATGGTTTGTATACCGTTGCGAATGCTCAAATCGGAACGCCAAATCAGGTTATTACAAATGCTTCTGTGGGCTATAAATTTGACAAATTTGATTTTATCGTTTCTGGAAACCAACAATACAGAACTAGGACAGAGACCGATTACTACTCATGGGTAGACGGTAAAAAAGAAAACGTAGACAGTATTAAAACAAGTTTTCCAGCAGCGTTAATGTCGGATACATCACTTAATCCTAATGCTAATAAAAGGTATCCGCACAAAAGTACTTCTATGAATAAGTATGGCTACAATGCTTTCCTTAATTATAAAGTCTCTCAAAAATCGCTTATAAGTATGGCTTTTGGAGGAGAAAGTGCTATGGTACAAAAAGCGTTTATTGAAAATTTGGCTTCTCCTTTATCTACCTCTCAGTCTGATTCTAAATATTTAGACATAAAAGGAAAGTTTAATCACTTTTCTATTCAAGGTTCTTATTTAGGAGGCACTCAAGACGAAGGAGTAGGTCAAATAGGCTATAAGTATAACTTCAATACAGTCGATGCAAATGCTGATTATGAATTTATATATAAGAGCTTGTCCATAAAACCCGGGGTTTCCTATAGAAAAGCTACTTACGATGATTCTAAATATGCGCATATCGATACGCATCAAGGATTTCTTGGTGGAAAAAAAGCACTAGAAAATTATTCAGGGTCTTTAAGGTCGGAATTAACAGTCGTTAAAATAGTAAAATTAACAGCTGCGGGAAGACTCGATGGATACAATCATCCTAATAAAGCATACTTGTCTTATCAATTAGGAGCTACTGCTAAATTGAACGAAAAAAATCTTGTTAGATTCGTTGTTTCCAGAGCATACAAAGGGCCTAATATGTACGATACTTATGCTTCTAATAACATATATGTTGGTACAGCACAAGCAGGTCCATTCACGCCTCCTTTATATGCGCAGGCTTTGGGAAGTCAAAATCTTAAAATGCAAAGTGTAGATATGCTTGAAGTGGGGTATAGAGTGAAGGCGACTAGTAACTTGTATTTTGACTTGGAAGTCTTTAATCAAATTTCTCAAAATTTTACTTATTTGGTCAACCAGCCTTACAAAATCGAGGCTAATGGATTTGGTATTCCTACTAAAGTTACCGTAGTTCAGAAATCAGACAATATAGATATGAAAGCCATTCAAACAGGAGCAACACTTTCTGCTAACTGGGTAATTGGTAAATTTCAGATCAAACCTTTTATAACGTTCCAACAAACGAATTTGAAAAAGGTACCTGTATACAGAGATGCGGATAGTGTTAGTGCTACTCAAAATGTTCATGTAACGACAGATAAAAAAGATGCGGCTACTCCTAATTACTATGGTGGTGCATACATCAACTATGCTGCAACTTCAAGATTGAATATTAACGTGACGGGATATTATTATAGTAATTATACATATTCTAATATATATAATCTGCTGTACAATACTCCTACTAACCCAACTCCAAATCCTGATGCAGGTATAGCTAAAGTAAACGGTAAAGTACTTATCAATGCTAAAGTTTCTTATAAATTCTTTAACAAATTGGATCTGTTTATAGCGGCTAAAAATATCATGAACAATACAGGTTATGAATTTGCGCATACTGATAAAATTCTACCAACCTTCTTGGTAGGTGGTAATTTCGAATTCTAAGATCAATACTAATACAAGTACCGAACCTTCCAGCAGGTTCGGTACTTTAAAATAAAAAATACCTATGAAACTGAGATTTGGAATAAGGCAAAAAGTGTATTTAGGATTTTCTATCCTTATCGTATTATTTGTGGCAAATGCCGTTGTAAGTCTTATCACACTTGAGAAGAATAGAAAACTTATTGCAGAGGTTTCAGAAGTAGTAGACCCTTCGCTCGAATCGCTTGATCAGCTAACGCTAATGGTCAATAAATCAAAGATGCTTTCTACCAACTGGGTTTTCATGAAGACCAACGAAGAAGATAAAAAAGCACTTAAAAAATTGATGGATAAAGAATATCCTGCCTTAAAGGCGAATATTATAACCTTAAAGAAAAGATGGAGAGATGCAGTAGTTTCTAAAGAGATGGATGCTGTACTAAAAGATTTTGACAACCTTATTAAAGCTGAAAAAGAAGTGGTTGAGCTTCTTCCTAATTTTGAATCCTATGAAGATGGTAGTACTCTTTTTCTCGCACAAGATGGCATAGAATCGCAGGTATTGACGATGTCTGCCGAACTAATGAAAAGACTTGGGGCTGTTTCTTCAAAAAAGAAACAAGAAAAAGTGGAGTATGAAAAAGACCTTATAGCTTCTTCCGACAATCTTCAATTCAGTGTATTGATATTGGGAGCACTAGTTGTATTTATTGGAATATTTGCTTCCATTTTTATGGCAAATACAATCACGGAGCCGGTAAATAAAATACGTGATATAATGATAAAATTGGGCGCTGGAGAGCTTCCTAAAATTGAATTTGAAAAATCAAAAGACGAAATGGGGGAGATGCAAAATGCGATCAGCAATGTGATAGCAGGTCTTGCCCAAACCACCGAATTTGCAAATAAAATAGGTCAGAAAGAATTAGACGCAGAGTACAAACCACTTAGTAATAAAGACGTTTTAGGGTTATCTCTTATACACATGAGAGACAGTCTGAAAGAATCAGACAAAACGGAACGAGAAAGGTCTTGGGTGATGGACGCTTCTTCTGAAGTAAATGATATTCTCCGGAAACACGACAATATCGACTTGCTGAGCGAAGAAGTATTGCAGTATATTATAAAAAGAATAGACGCCATACAAGGCGCTTTTTATGTGGTGACAGAAAGAGATACTACGGATTATAGAAATACATTTCTGGAAATGAAATCCAGTTTTGCTTACAATAGAAAAAAATATTTGACTGCTAAGTTTAGAATGGCAGAAGGATTGGTAGGACAAGCAGCGATTGAACAAAGTACTTTATTAAGAACAGAAATTCCAAGAGAGTACGTTTCGATCACTTCGGGACTTTTGGGAGACAAACGCCCAACGTGCATTCTTATCGTGCCACTCGCTATAGACGATGTCGTATACGGTGCAGTGGAGTTTGCAGGGTTTCATAAATTTGAAGAACACGAAATTCGATTTGTCGAAGAAGTTGGTCCTAGTATTGCCAGAACGATTTATAATATTCAGTCCAATCAGGAAACAAAATTGTTGCTCGAAAAATCTCAGATTATGGGACAAGAGCTTCAGGAGAAACAGGAAGAGCTTTTGCAGAATGCAGAAGAAATGAAAGTGACTCAGGAAGAATTGGAGAAATCTAATGTTTTACTCGAAGAACAAATAGGCGAAGTAAGTCTGGCACAAGATCGGATGGAGCAATTGCTCTACAATGCTTCGGAAGTAATTACCATATACGAGGCCGATGGCACAATACGTTATATAAGTCCTTCGGTAAAAAATATACTTGGATACGATCCTGAAGAGCTTATAGGACTTAAAGGTAGAACGTTCGTACACGAAGAAGATATTCATAAATCCAGAAATATGTTTAAGGGTATTTTGGAAAATTCTGAAGCCTCTCAAACTATACAATACCGTTTCCAAAAGAAAAACAATCAGTGGATATGGCTGGAAGCTACAGGGAAAAATTTACTTAGCGATGCTTCGGTAAAAGGAATTGTAATCAATGCGCGCGACATTACGGTGAAGATGAAAGCAGAGCAAGAAGAGCGCATGAGAAGGAATATGCAAGCGCTTTCTGAAAACAGCCCCGACCTTATTACACGTATTAGTGTAGAAGGAAAGATTGCGTACACAAATCCCACTATTGAATTGTATACTACTTCTAAAGCCGAAGATTTTACAGGTAAAATGTTGGGAGATATTACGATAGGTGCAGAAGTTGTAAAATCGTGGAAGTTATTGCTGGAAGAGGTAAAACTGAAGAATGAAAACATCTCAGAGGAAGTTACTTACAAAACGCCAACGGGAGACCGCATTATGCAGGTTAATGCTATTCCAGAGTACAACGATAATGTGTTGGAGTCTGTTTTGATGGTAGCACATGATATTACAGAACGAAAAGAAGCAGAATTGCTTATTCAGGATAAAAATAAGAAGATTAACGAGAGTATCAATTATTCTAAACGTATTCAGAATGCCGTAATTCCCGATAATAAAGCGATTACCAACATATTCAAAGATTCCTTTATTTTCTACCATCCAAAAGATGTGGTAAGCGGAGACTTTCCTTGGATGATGGAAAAAGGCGACGAAATTTATGTAGCCGCTGTCGATTGTACAGGCCATGGTGTACCGGGTGCAATGCTTTCTTTGGTAGGAAATTTTTTACTAAACGATATTATTCGCAATGGTAATTCTTTGAGTCCAGCTGTCATTTTGGATAAATTTGATGAGATGGTAAATACTACCTTAGCGACGGAAAAGAACGATTCGCAGATAAAAGACGGAATGGATATCGCTCTTTGTAAAATAAACATTAAAACCCGAAAACTGGAATATGCAGGAGCACATAGGCCGCTTTATCATATCAGCAAAGGGGAATTACATGAATATAAAGGCGATAAATGGGCGATAGGTGGAGGTGTTTATAAGAACCAGACAAAATTTACTAACTACGAAGTGAATCTAAAAAAGGACGACGCCGTATACATCTTCTCTGACGGGTTGCCTGATCAGTTTGGTGGACCAAATGTTAGGAAATTTGGACCGCAACGCATAAAAGAAGTGGTAATGAGTCAAAATCAGAATATGGAACTTACCTATAATGCGATGAAAACAGAGTTTCACAACTGGATGGGAGCCCAAAAACAAACCGACGATGTTTTGTTGATCGGAATAAAATTCTAAATTTAGAAATAAATTAATAAAACGTAAATGGCCTTAGTTACATATTTATTTAAACAGAAACCTATGAAGTATATCTATGAGATTCAGAAAATAATGTCATCCAAGAACCTGATGTTAGTTTATGAAGGTGAATTCACGCAGGAAATCACAAAATCGGTATTGTCGATGACAGAAAGAAACCTTGAATCTATTGGTGAAGAGTCCGGTATAAAAAGAAAAGTGTTTAATGTGATGGTAGAATGTTTGCAAAATATATGCAAACACGCGGATACTTTTGAAGCCAATCAAGAAGAGAAAGGCGCAGTATTTATGATAGGAAGAGAAGAAGGTAGTTATGCTATTACTTCTGGAAATTTTATTCTGAATACTCAAACGGAAGGCTTGAGAGCAAAATTGTTACATATTAATTCGCTTGATAAAGAAGGATTAAAAGGCTTCTACAAAGAACTTATAAAAAGCAGTGAGATTTCAGACAAAGGAGGAGCTGGTCTTGGGTTTGTAGATATAGCTAGGAAGTCTGGACAGAAACTAGATTTTGATTTTGAAAAAGTGAACGACGAGTATTCCTTTTTCTCATTTAAAACAAAAATCAGTAAAGAAGAGTAACTTTTAAAATAATATTATTATGCAAATTATACAATTAGAAGGTACAGAGGATACACCAAAAGTACTATTGGATAAAGCGAATGGAATCTTAGAAATTTCTGGAAGATCGCTTCCTGAGGATGCAGCAGAGTTTTATCAGCCTATTTTAAATTGGCTTGCCGACTATGCAGGTCAAGCAAACCCATCAACTGAACTCGTAATAAAATTAGAATATTTTAATACAGCCTCTTCTAAATTAATTTTGGATGTACTTTCGAAATTGGAGGAAGTGAAAGGCTCTAGAGTTACGTGGTATTATTATGAAGACGATGAAGATATGCAGGAAGCGGGTGTTGAGTTTTCAGAACTAGTAGATGTGCCGTTTGAATACAAAACATATTAAAATATATTGATTTTTTTGATACAACTAAATGAGTGAGGAGATACTAAAGTCGCTTGCGCAGTTATACGCAATTATTACAAAGCAGGATGGTGGGGTTACAGAGAGCGAAAAAGCCTTTGTGGTTAATTCATTCAAGAAAAAGCTGAACCTTGCTACTGCGGAGCAATATATTAACCTCTACGAAGAATTCATAAAAGAAGGAGAGGGTAAGGACGATGGTAAAAAAAGACTTACTTCTGTAAAAGACTCCGTAAAAACGCTCGGTATTTGTCGCAAGATAAATAAAACGCTTACCCAGAAACAAAAGATAGTAGTACTGGTAGAGCTTCTGGAGATTTTAAAATCAGAAAAAAGCAAAGATGCTGCTCAGCAACAAGAGATTGTAGATACTGTAGCCATTGCTTTTAATATTGAAAAAGAGGAGTATAAAACCATTCAGACTTTTGTACTCCACGACGATATACAGCTTTTTGGAGACGAAAATATTCTTGTGATCAACAACAGGGATTCTTCCACCATTCCCGGTAATTCAAAACATATTCACTCCGATCTTACAGAAGGAAATATATTTTTTGTAAGAGTGAAAAGTGTGGACATGATTTTTCTGAAATATACAGGAGACGATGAAATTACGCTGAACAGTTTAATAATAGGAGAAGACGATGTAACGCTTTTTTCGCAAGGCAGTACTGCTAAATCAAAACTTGGTGGTGTATTTTATTATAGCGATGTATTGTCGCACTTTATCAGTGAGTCCGCTTCCGTAAAATTATCTTTTCAAGTAAGCAATCTTGAATTTAGATTTCCCAATCATAAAATAGGCCTGAGAGATGTAAATATATCCGAAGAATCGGGGAAACTCATAGGTATAATGGGGGGCAGTGGCGCGGGTAAAACTACTTTACTTAACGTATTGGCAGGGCTCGAAAAGCCATACAAAGGAGATGTATTGATAAATGGATTTAACCTCCATAAAGAAAAATATAAGGTAAGAGGTGTTATCGGTTATATTCCACAGGATGACTTATTGATCGAAGAGCTTACTGTTTTTGAAAATTTATTTTACAGCACGAAGCTTTGTTTTAAAAATAAAACAGACGAAGAAATAACAGTACTTGTAAAGAAAGTATTAGATAATTTGGGCCTCGCACAAAGCAAAGACTTGCGTGTAGGAAACGCGTTGAATAAGTCTATTAGCGGTGGGCAACGCAAGCGGTTAAACATAGCGCTTGAATTGATTCGTGAGCCGTCGGTTCTTTTTGTAGACGAACCAACCTCAGGACTTTCTTCCAGAGACTCTGAAAACGTAATGGATTTACTCAAAGAGCTTACGTTGAGAGGAACACTTATTTTTGTAGTGATTCACCAGCCTTCGTCCGATATCTACAAGATGTTTGACAAGATGTTTATGTTGGATGTGGGAGGTTTTCCAATCTACTACGGCAATCCGGTGGAAGCAATCACCTACTTTAAGAAAGTTTCTCAACAAGCAGACAGCGACAAAGGTCAGTGCAATACCTGTGGAAATGTAAACCCAGAGCAGATCTTTAACATCATAGAAGAAAAGGTAGTAGACGAATACGGTAACTTTACAGGAAGTAGAAGATTTACGCCCAAGCAATGGAACGATTCTTTCGTTAGTAAGTTTGAACTGAAAAGAGTAGAAGATATCAAAACGAATACTATTGGTGTTTTGCAAATTCCAAATACGATAAAACAGTTCTGGGTATTTACGGTAAGAGATTTTAAATCCAAGCTTTTCAATAAGCAGTATATGCTTATCAATCTTATCGAAGCTCCTTTGTTGGCCTTTATATTGTCCTTTATCTTGCGTTACAACAATAACACCAGTGGAACTGGATATGTGTTTAGGTACAATGAAAATATTCCTGCATATATATTAATGAGTATTGTAATTGCAATTTTCATTGGTTTAAGTATAAGCGCAGAGGAAATTATAAAAGACAAAAAAATACTTAAAAGAGAAACGTTTCTAAATCTTAGTAGGAATAGTTATTTACTGTCGAAAGTATTTATTCTTTTTATGTTTTCAGCAATCCAAACCTTAACTTTTGTATTAGTAGGAAATGCTATTTTGGAGATAAAGGGTATGTACCTCGAATATTGGGTGATACTGTTTTCTGTAGCCTGTTTTGCAAACCTGACCGGACTTATTATTTCCTCAGCCTTCGATACAGCGATTACCGTTTATATACTAGTGCCGCTTTTACTGATTCCTCAAATGATCTTGAGCGGTTCTATTTTTAGTTATGATAAAATAAATGACGTTATCAGAAGCAAAGATAAAGTGCCAGCGGTAGCCGACTTGATGGTGTCTCGCTGGGCGTACGAAGCCATAGCAGTAAAATCGTATAGGGATAATGGGTATGAAAAATTCTTTTACAAAGTAGAACAGAAAGAAAATGTTGCCAATTTTAACATTATCTATTTGCTTCCTGAGTTGAGCGAGCGTTTGGACTTTACGTATCAAAATCTAAATTCAAAAAGCGATTCAATTCTTAGATTGAGTAGTTATAATCTGGCAATAGTAAATGCGGAGTTGCTCAAGAAAAGTAATTACTCAGCACAAGGATTTCCTAAGAAAGAATTTGAATTTATTTCTATCGATAAATTAACGAATACTTCTTACGAGCAGTACAAAAAATATATAGAGGAGTTGTCTGACTACTATACTAAAATATTTAACGAATCCAGTAAGGAGAAAGATAATTATCTTTTCGCGCTGAGTAGACTTAATGGTGGTACAGACGTAAATAAATTGAAGGATAATTACTTCAATGAAAGTTTGTCTGACTTGGTGAGAAACGCCACTGCTAAGAAAAGAATAATAGATGCAAAAGGTTATTTAGCTCCCAAAACGGATTACATTTATTTCCGTCCTGTAGCAACGCAAGGCGCTTTTGATTATAGAGCTCACTTCTTTTCACCAGAGAAACATTTTGCTGGAAAGTATTACGATACATTTAAGTTTAATATATTTGTAATCTGGTTGGCTGGACTTTTCTTATACCTTGTATTGTATTTTGACTTATTAAGAAAGCTTCTGAATGTTTTTGGAAGGGTCACCATCCTGAAAACGTAACATTTATTTTAATTTTAACGTAAACAACAATCTGTAACTTATATTACTAAGCTATTTATGAAAAAGTTATTTTTGTACTCCGTTGTAATTTCTGCTTCCATGCTGTTTTTTGCATGCGGCTCTTCCACAACCAACAATCAGACGTCGGATGAGGCGAAACTGCAACAAATGATAGATTCGGCAAATGCTGCTCCTCAAGACAATAAATTGCCAGAAGAGGCTGTAGGAGAAATTCTTAAACAAATTCCATCACCTATTGAGACTTCAGTACTTATTAAAAAAACAGGAGGTTCTTATACAAAAGATATTTTAAATCCTTCTGAAAATGCGCAAGGCTACAGTTCAAACTATAAAAAAGCTTTAAACTTAGGCGTGTATGGAGCCGATTTAGGTTATATTAATATTTACGAAAAAAATAAAGAAAGCTTGTACTACCTCAACTCAATCAAATCGATGGCAGATGGGCTTAATATAGGTCAGTTTTTCGATTTTGAAACGATAAAAAGATTGGCGAATAATAATAAGAATGCAGATTCTTTATTAAACATCACAACCGACAACTTTAATAAAATTAACACCTTTTTATACGAGCAAAAAAGATCGGATCAAAGTGTATTGATCCTTACTGGAGGCTGGTTAGAAGGGTTGAACATCATGTGTCAGATAGCATCGAAAAATAAAAATCCTAAATTATACGAAAGAATAGGAGAGCAGAAGATAATTATAGATCAATTAGTACTTGTTTTGTCTAATTATGAGGCAGATAATAACATTAAACTTTTAAATAATGATCTAAAGCAATTACAAGAAGTTTACAAAAAAGTGCAAATAACGTACACTTACAAAGAGTCAAAAATGGAAGTAGTGGACGGAATCCCTACAATAGTGGACAAAAGCGAGAGCAAAGTGAACATTACTGATTCTCAAGTTATTGAAGTTGCCAAGCTGGCCAATTCAATAAGAAATAAAATTGTGAGTTAATATTTTTAATTGTACATTTGCTAAGATAGCTCGATTATTTATGAAAAAAGTACTAATACTTACAGTAGCAGCTCTGTTTATTTGTGGAGTTTCTATGTCGCAGTTCAAGACTCCTGAATGCGTAGCAAAATTAAATGGTTTTACTTTTCTAAAAACATATAAACTAGACAATCCTGCAAAAGAGGTTGAATATTCGTATGTGTTTAGTAAGGATAACAGTTATATGTTAATTATCTGCAACAAAGACGGCGCTCAGAAAAATGCAAGCGTTACACTTTATGATTCTAACAGAAATATGATTGCGAGTAGTTATGACGAAGCAAATAAACGTCAATATTACGCTCTAGCATACAACTGCAGATCTACCGGAATTTATTATATGAAATTCAAGTTTGATGATCCATCCACGGAGTGTTCAAGTGTGTTGGCATTTAGAAGGTAATTAATAATCGAAGAAAATTAGTTGGCAGGCCTTTTTATAAATAGCCTGCCTTTTTTTATACCATGCAAAACGATCCAGAACTAAGCGGAAAATACCTCGGCTCTATCACAAAAGATTTTGTGAAAATAGCTGACAATTTGAAAGAAGCCTCTTATCAAATGAGAGTGAGAGATATTTCTAAATACCCAATTTTCACTATATCCAAAGTAGAGCTTCCTATAGGACAATTGTTTTTAGGAATAAAAGATACGGCCGCAGGTATAGAGTGGAATTACAATGTTTCGTTTCTCGATGAGTTTATGCAACGCGGTTTGGTGGCAGAAGACAAAATAGAAGATTTTGAAGCAGCGTATAAAAACCCAGATGAGTTTTGTTGCTTATTTGTGGTAGATGTAGGTTTTACAAATTTCGTCTTTATTCCGTATCCAGAAGATTAGTGAGGAAATGATATTTTCTTTAACTTTATACTATGAAGAATACTGCTTTATTTCCTGGCTCTTTCGATCCTTTCACAAAAGGACACGAAGATATTGTATTGCGTGGTATCGCTTTGTTTGATGAGCTTATAATAGGAGTGGGTGTTAATTCCGTTAAGCAACGATATTTTCCGATAGATTTCATTATTTCTAAAATAGAGGAAGCATTTAAAGAGTATCCTCAGGTAAAAGTAATGCCTTACGAAGGATTGACAGCTGTATTTGCACAAAAAATAAACGCACGTTTTTTAATTCGTGGGTTAAGAAATACTACAGACTTTGAATACGAAAATACTATTTCTCAGGTAAATAAACAGCAGTGGAAAGAATTGGAGACAGTGTTTTTGATTACAGATCCTAGTCAGGCTTATATCAGCTCGTCTATTGTGCGAGACTTGCACAAACATGGAGCCGATGTGCGAAGTTTTTTACCCTACAGTATTTAACTGTTCCAGTATAGAATATTCACTCATTACTTCTTCTATAGAAAGATAGGAGTTTTTTAGCGCTTTTTGTACTTCGTCCTTTTTCATCCATTTCACTTCCTCTATAAACTCCTCTATTTGCGGACGCATATTGCTATCGTCTAAACAGTTCATAATGTACCAATCGGTTTTCTTTAAAATACGTCGGTCTTTTCTGATGTATGTGTGCCAAGTAGAGCAAAGCTTTTCGCGTACTTCTACTTTTATATTGCACTCTTCCTCAACTTCTCTTTTAGCACCTTTTATAGAATCTTCGCCTTTTTTTAGTTTTCCTTTCGGAAGATCCCATTTTTTCAGGCGAAACATCATCAAGATTTTATCGCCTTTTTTTACCAGGCCTCCAGATGCCTTAATGATTTTGAATTGGTCTTTTATGAAATCTTTAACCGTTTCATAGTCCGCTACCGCAAAGGTAATAGCCTTAAGTTTTTTTAATTTTTTAAACTCTAAAATTCGGAGAAGACGTTCTATTTGAAGTGTGGTAGCTGCCAGAATAATAACATGCCCGGTAAGTTTTTTAGAAGTAATTTCATCACTGCCTTTCAATATGGTATCGTATCCAATTGCAGGATTTCTCTCGTCAAAAGTGATTATTTTTACTAACCTGTCATTGATAAATATCTTCATCTACATTCCGCATTTTACTACTGTACAATCTACAAATTCACTAAAATAAATACAAACTAACAAGAAGTAATTATTAACATCGGCTGAAAAAAAACACTATCTTTACATTATGGTAACAAACAATATTACGCTATCTGTTGCAGAACAAATAGCGGCTTCCTTACTCGAAATCGGCGCTATCCGATTAAGTCCGTCAAAACCCTTTAAATGGGCTTCTGGATGGCTTTCTCCAATTTATTGTGACAACAGACTCTCTTTGTCTTTTCCAGCATCAAGAACGCTTATTAAGAATGCATTAGTTGATTTGATAAAAACAAAATTTGTTGGTGTCGAAGCAATTGCTGGTGTTGCTACTGCTGGAATTCCTCAGGGTACTTTGATAGCAGAGGTATTGAATTTGCCTTTTATCTATGTAAGGCCAAAACCGAAAGGCCATGGCATGGAAAATCTTATAGAAGGTAAAGTGACGAAGGGACAGAAAGTAGTAGTGATTGAAGATCTAATTTCTACGGGAGGGAGTTCTCTGAAGGCTGTTGAAGCGCTAAGAGATTCAGGCTTTGAAGTACTCGGGATGGCGGCTATTTTTACATATAGTTTTGATTTGTCAGCCAAAAATTTTGAAAGTTCTAGAGTTGAATTATATACATTAAGCAACTACGACGCGCTAGTAAAACTAGCAGCGGAAAAAGGGTATATAAAAGAAGAAGAAATGAAATCACTTTCCAGTTGGAGAACTGCGCCAGATAAATGGGGAGTGTAGTCTTAACTACTGATTGGTTTGATTGCGATGATTTCTTTGATTTTTTGGAGGATTATAATATGTGGCAACTCGTGAAGTTTATTGGTTGTTATAAAATTTGTCTAGTATATTTTGGGTGTGAAGTAGAAGAAGTTAAACTTTATTCGGTTAGTAATCATGGTTTTGATACATACCCCAAAATGTCACCAACCATTTTCAGTACATTACCATAAAGTTATAAGACCCTCTTTTTGCAATCACTCTGGCCAATCCTATTTTACTAAAAAAATCAACGAAATCAACGAAATCAGCAAATCAACGATCGTTACTCCTCTATCACCTTCACTTCCGTTCTTCTATTCTTGGCTCTGCCTTCTGGTGTATCGTTGCCTAAATGAGGATTTGATTCTCCGTATCCTTTAGCTAAAATGCGGTCTTCGCTTATTCCTTTTTTCACTAAGTAGGCTTTTATAGCATCTGCTCTATGTTGTGACAAACGGAGATTGTCTGCTTCACTGCCAGAATTATCGGTATGACCGCCAATTTCTACTACCAACGTTTTGCTTTTTATAAAACTAGAATACAATCTATCAAGCGTAGGTTTTGTATCAGGTTTAATGTCCCATTTATTTACATCGAAATATAAATGGTCAAGCATATAACCGCGTATATAAGATTTTATAAGCTGAATGCGGAGTGTTTGTGTAAACTCGGAAGGTCCGTCTACTAAAGGAAGTTCTATGTTATTGAAATGGAAATCCTTTCCAAATTTTTTCACGTTGATGTTGTATTTTTTTCCTTCGGGAGCAAGTAATTTAAATTTACCATCAATATCGGTAGTGCCTTGTTTGGAAAACGATTTGTCCGCCGACTCTATGATTACAACAGCTCCTTCCTCTGGTATCTTTTCTGGATCTGTTACAATACATTCTAGTATAGCGTCTGTTTCCGTAGGTTGAAGATCTTGACAAAATCCTTCTGAAGAAAAATTGGCTAAAAAAAGAAGAGCGATAATTACTTTATTCATATACATCTATTAGTTTTGTCTTGCTTGTACAAGATAGCAATAATCTATTTTTATGCCAAAAATTGGACTCATTTCTGATACACATGGATTTCTAGATCCCAAGGTTTTTGACTATTTCAAAGATTGCGATGAAATTTGGCATGCTGGAGATTTCGGTACGCTTCAGTTATCAGATCAACTAGCGGCCTTTAAACCTCTTCGTGGCGTTTATGGAAATATAGACGGACACGATATTCGAATTGTTCATCCTTTGCACAACCGCTTTGAAATAGAAGGCATGGATATTTGGATGACGCATATTGGTGGTTATCCTGGGCATTACAATCCGACTATTAAAAAAAAACTAGCGGAAAACCCTCCAAATATTTTCATCTGCGGTCATTCGCATATACTTAAAGTAATGTCGGATAAAAGCTACCGCAACCTGCTTTGCATAAATCCTGGAGCGGCCGGTATTCATGGATTTCATAAAGTGAAAACAATTATTCGATTTGAAATTAACGAAAAAAAAATAAGCAATATGCAAGCGATTGAATTGGGGCAAAGAAGCGCGCTGTAATTTTAAACTATGAATTTTCAGTTTGGAATTAGGAAAATATCATGCAAGTGATCTAATTGAGATGAAAAAGGAAAATATAATGTTGAATTTTAAATTTCAAAAAAGGATAATTCAAAATTTAAAATTCAACACTCAAAATTTCTGTTACCAGTTTTCGCCAACTTTCGGAGCATCTACACTTACGCCTGCCATGCCTGCTTTTAGTGCTTTTGTAAACTTATCCATCTGTTCCATTGTTTGTTTTTTGATGGCAGCCCAACCTGCAGGAGTTAGTAAATATTTGCCGCATTCTGGAAGTGTTCCTTCTAATTTACCGCCGGCAGCGCCATCTTTTACATGTACAAAATTGGTGATGATATATTTGTAACGCCCGTCTTTAGAAGCTATCGTAACCAGGTAGTCAACTTTGCCATAATGCGTCATGCCAAATTGAGGTGCTGGATAAGATACTTTAAAAGAACCTTTATATAAATAAAGTCCTTGTGCGGCATCGTCTTTTTGAGTGCCATTACCGGCAATACCTAAATTTTTACTTCTTTTGTATAATTCGTCTTTTGTGGTTCCGTCTAGTTGAATAACTTCACTGTACGTGATTTTTTTTGTGGCAGTATCTATTGGGAATGTTTTTGTTTGGCCTTTTGCTACAAAAGCAAAAACTATTAGTGCAAGTGTAAATAGCGTTTTCATTTTATGGATTTTAGTTAAATTTTAGTTCGTTTTGTAAATATAATTCCAAAACTGGTAACTAGAACGTATCAGGATTAAATAAGGTTTTAAACTAATTTTTATTTGCCAATTGGCCGCAAGCAGCATCGATGTCTTTGCCTCTGCTTCTGCGCACATTTACAATTACCTCCCTTTCTTCAAGGTAGTTTTTGAAAAGGTCGAGTTTAGTGCCTTCTGCGTTTTTATAGGCAGCCTCAGCAATAGGATTATATTCGATAATATTGATCTTGCAGGGAATGTTTCTACTAAAGTCATACAATTCTTCCGCATCTTCAAGGCTGTCGTTGAAGTTGTTGAATAAAATGTATTCGTAAGTGACCTTGTTTCCCGTATTTTTATAGAAATAGGTTAAAGCCTCTTTCAATGCGGCCAACGTATTGGTTTCGTTGATCGGCATGATTTCATTTCTTTTTATATCGTTTGCAGCGTGTAAAGAAAGCGCAAGGTTAAATTTTACGCCATCGTCTGCCAACTTCTTAATCATTTTAGCAACTCCCGCTGTAGAAACTGTAATTCTTTTTGGCGACATATTTAAGCCTTCTGGAGAAGTAATATGTTCTACCGATTTCAGCATATTAGCATAATTCAATAAAGGCTCGCCCATTCCCATATATACGATGTTTGTGAGAGGCATTTGGAAATGCTCTTCGGCTTGGTCTTTTATCGCCACTACCTGATCGTATATTTCTGCAGGGTCTAGGTTTCGCTTTCTTTCCATATAACCTGTAGCACAAAATTTACAAGTTAAGGAACATCCTACCTGCGAGGAAATACAAGCGGTCATTCGATTGTCTGACGGAATGAGCACGCCTTCTACCAAATGGCCATCAAACAATTTAAAAGCAGACTTAACTGTTCCGTCGTTACTCACCTGTTTTTTGTGGAGCGAAATGGGATTGATTACAAAATTTTCGTTTAAAAGATCTCTCGTTGTTTGAGATAAGTTTGTCATCTGGTCAAATGTTTGAGCAGATTTTTTCCATAACCATTCGTAAACTTGCCTTGCACGAAAAGCTTTATCTCCATTAGAAATAAAAAATGATCTTATCTCCTCCACTGGTATCTTCCTAATATCCTTCTTCAAACTGATCGATTCCATACCTCAAAGTTAAGAATAAATGAAGTTATAATCTTGTGAATAAAATACTTAATAAAAATATATATGATTATTCCAATAAAATGTATATTTATTGTTATATTTGAAACGAAACAAACAAGTTATACGTATGAAGTCAATTTTTGTGTCTTTTTTATTTTTGATTATGGTAGTGAATGCTCATGCACAGATTTCTTTTGGAGTGGTTGCTTTTCCTCAAATCACGCAACTTTCCAATGCAAAGTCGGCCATCACTAACAATCGTCTTAGTTATGCAGGAGGAGGTGGTATAAACGTTACGTATGATTTTTCCAAAAAATTTGGGATACAGGTTGGTGCTCTATATTCCGCTCAAAACCAAAAAATGATATCGAATTATACGCTCGGAGGAGTTTCGCACTCGCACGATAGTAGAAAAAGATTTGATTATTTTAAACTACCTGTTTTGTTGAGAATCACACGGCAAATAGGGGTATTGGATTTCGTTGTATTTGCAGGCCCTCAGTTCTCTTATTTGATAAAATACGATGGTGGCATGGTTGTATATACTAAAGATCAGTATTTTGATTTGCCCGTTACACCAAACGGAAACCAATATTATAATAAGTACACCGTCGATGCCGTCGCTGGACTTGGATTCGAGCTTCCTCTTTCAAAATATCTAAAATTGACATCGGGTTTAAAAATAGATTGTAATGTGAGCAATGCACAAAACAGTAGCGCCACTTTTGGAAGTAGAAAAGTGTCGGATATCAACGGAACGGGTGCTCTAGCTAGAAATATTACCTACGCGTTGATGGTTGGCGTAAATTTCAAATTAAAAGATCCTAATGACTTAGTAGCTCCTTCTAACAAATTTAGAAGTAAGTCTTACGGAAGAAAAAGAAGAAGAAATTAAAATCTTAAGTGAAGATTGAATAGGTGTTTGAGAGGCATTCCAATATGGGGTGCTTCTTTTTTTGTCCTTTTATTTGGCAAAATCTTTGAAGAAATAAGTAATACCGTCTATGATATCCGAAGCAAGCATAGACGGCTGACTTAATTTTCTGGCAGCAGCATCTCCAGCATATCCATGAAGAAATACGCCAAGCAAACAAGCCTCTTGACTAGTGTATCCTTGAGCCAACAATCCAGTGATAATTCCAGTAAGTACATCTCCCGCTCCCGCTTTAGCCATGCCTGGGTTGCCTGTAGAATTGAAATAGATAATGCCTTCTGGATTTATAATAGCACTGTGCGCTCCTTTTAATACAAGGTAAATTTTATATTGTTTGCAAAAGGCTTTTGCTTTTTCGAGTCGGTCGTAATCGTTTTCGGTTTTTCCTACAAGCCTTTCAAATTCGAGTAAATGTGGTGTTAAAATACTGTTCGATGGAATTTTAGGTATAAAGGATTTATTGCTCGACAGTATGTTTAAAGCACTGGCATCTATTACAAGCGGTACTTTTGTAGTGGTTAGAAGTTTTTCAAAGGCTGTACTCGTTTCGGCACTTTCGCCCATTCCTGGTCCTACACCTATAGCTGTAAATTCTGTTAATTCAGGCAATGCAGTTATCATTTCTGGATGCGGATCTGTAAGTACGATTACTTCTGGTAAGTCATTTTGCAAAACAAAAAAACCAGCTTCAGGTACGTATACTTTTACAAGCCCTGTTCCTGAACGTAAACAAGCTTTTGCGCTGAGCACAGAAGCCCCCAACATTCCATATTTCCCAGAGATAATAAGCGCTTTCCCATAGTTTCCTTTATGTGAAAATTTGCTTCTCCTATGAATTAATGTTTTTATAAGATTCTCATCCGTGTAATAATAATTTGTTTTCGTAGTTTCTATAAATGTTCTACTCAATCCGATATACAGTATATACCAGTCGCCCACATATTCCTGATGTTGTGGAAGCATAAAGGCAAGTTTCGGAACTTGAAAAGAAACGGTATAAAGCGCTTTTACAATATTATTGTTTTCATTCTGTTTGTCCATATACAAACCAGAAGGCATATCTATCGACACAATAGAAGTTTCAGTTTTATTAATCGCAGCAATGACATCCGCATAAAGACCTTCGATGGGTTTGTTGATACCAGAACCAAAAAGTGCATCTATGATAATAATACCGTTGGAAAGGGAAGGAATGTCTTTCGTCATAGCGATATTGTTTATAAAACCCAAGTGAGAAAGTCGCTCTTCATTGATCTGATAATTTTCGGAAGTTTTTGTAGAGTGAACATGATAGATGGCTACTTCAAACATCTTTTGTATAAGCATACGCGCCACCGCCAAGCCATCGGCACCGTTATCTCCAGAGCCACAAAAAATAACAACTCTTTGCTCTTTATGAAATTTTTCTGTGAACCACCGAACGAAAGCTGTAGCTGCTCGTTCCATTAATTTGATAGATTCTACTGGTTCGTTTTCAATGGTAAATTTATCCAGTTCTTTTATTTGAGTTGCATTTAGGATTTTCATGTGTCTATAAATCGGATAATAAAGTGGTCAAAATTATCCAATTTTACTGAAATGCCTACAATTTCAGCGGAATACCTTTGTGAAAATCTAAAAAAAATAATTTTAAGAGGTAATCGTATTTTACTATTAAGAAGATCAGATTGATTTTTAAATTTAGTAAGGATGCGTCATCGGGTGTCTCTGCAACTTTTTGGCTCGTAGTTTCATGACTTGTACTACAACGCCAAACAGAAATAATAAAAAGTAAATTCCAGTTGCCAATTGAATGCGAGGGTCGTCTGGACTAGCTGCTTATGGAGCATTTAAAGGCAATCGAGTAGAGGCTTCTGTGATGGTTGGAATCAAATGAAAAAAAATGTCGCCGAAAAGCAGACCGTCTTGATATAAGGAGAAGCCGAATCGAATAGTTTACTTTTATTTCCTGCTACAAGTGCAATTACGAGAGTACTTCCAGTGTTATAATGCCCAATACATGAGCTTTGCCAAAGCCGTCGTGTTGAAAGATTCCAAAACCAGTAACGCAGGTGACAACAGTTGTAATTATATAGATTTTTCCAACCAAATTTCCACAGGAATCTCTTTATTTCTGATTAAAGAAATGATGCCTGAGGCCATGGCAATTAAGCCAATAGCTGTATAGAAAATACCAAGTTGAGTGAGACCAAACATAATTTTAATTTGTTTAAATTGTTTATGAATAATAATAATACCTTCAAATAGATTATCTCGCAAGTTAATCGGAATACTTGTAGTGAAATATACCCATTTGGTTTATAATCGCTGCTTGGCTGGTAGTTAAAAATTTTTTTTTTTTGAGATTATTCCATTATATTCAAAAATATTTCTAGATAAACTAGAATAATATCGTGTTTTGTGGAAATTGGAGCAATAGATTATTTTATTCTGAGTGTCTATTTAGTCGTATTGGTGGTGCTTGGATTTCTTACTTCTAAAAACCTTAAAGGACTGTCAGGACATTTTCTTGCAGGTAAAAATTCAGGCTGGTTTTTGGTAGGAACCTCTTTAATGATTACTACAGTATCCAGCGAGCATGTTATGGGGTATTCAGATTCGGGTTATGCAGAAGGTTTTGCCGCTGGTATTTTTGCATGGGGAGGATGTTTGGTCGTAATTTTAATGGCTTGGTTTTTCGTTCCAATTTTACTTCGCAATAATTTGTTTACTATGCCCGAGTACATTGAAAAGCGCTTCGATGTTAAAAGTCGGTTATTACTTTCAGGGCTCTCTATTATTGTTTATATCATTACTAAAATATCCATCACTCTTTTCGCTGGAGCTTTATTATTAGAAGGGATATTGGGTTGGGATAAATATACATCTTCTCTTATTTTAGTATTACTTACAGGAGTTCTCACCATAGCAGGAGGTTTCAGAGGTACTTTATACACCCATATATTTCATGCCTATGCATTTATTTTTTGCGCATTGGTGGTGGTGGTTACTAGCATAATAAAAATTGGCGGCATGGATGCATTAGTGAAAGCAGTTCCTGCAGAGCATTTTCATCCTTTTAAAAGTAATAGTGATCCAAATTACCCTTGGTTAGGGATGTTGCTCGGTGCTCCAATACTTGAGATCTGGTATTGGTGTACTGATCAGTTTATGATGCAGCGCGTACTGAGTGCCAAAGATATTCCAAGTGCCAGAAGAGGAGCTATTTTTTCTGGTTATCTGATGTTTCTGGTTACCTTTCTTTTAGTAGCACCAGGCTTGGTAGCATTAGTTAAATTTGGGCCAGATGCCGTAGCGGGTAAAACCTATCTTTCGGTGATTAATGAAATTTTGCCTCCTGGCGTAAAAGCATTGGCAGTAATAAGTTTATTGTCTGCTTTAATCTCTTCCCTTGCTGCTACTTTTAACAGCACTGCTACTTTGTTTACTCTAGATGTGTATACCAGAATTTACCCGAATGTGGGCGAATTTAAAATAATAACAATGGGCAAACTTGCCACGCTTGTTCTTATTATTCTCGGCATCGTTTGGGTTTCTTTCACAGGTTATTTTTCTGAAAATATAATCAAGCATTTACAAGCCGTCCAATCTTATATTGCTCCTCCTTTTGCCGCAGTTTTTTTAGTAGGCATGGTATGGAAAAGAGCTACCGCCAATTCCTGTTTTACGGTATTGTTGGTGGGTTCGGTGATCGGCGTTTTTCAAATTGTACTTGATTTGTTTCAAAGTTCAATAACCGAAGATTCTATATTTTTCTATTTCCATAAGATGAATTTCTTATACGAAGCATTTATAATGTTTTGGTTCTACGTATCCTTAATGATCGTAGTAAGTATTTTTGGGAAAAAACCAGATCGTTTGCACAACGATAATCTTGTTTATAGCAGAGATAAAATTTTCTCCATAGAAAAAAATTCGCAGAGAACGATGGATATTTACTTATCTATAGTGTTAGCTGTTGTCTTGATTACGACATGGGTGGTATTAATGTTGATATAAATTGCCTATTCTGCACTTATTGTTTTTAAATGAGTAGGAGTGGAGAAGTGAAAATTTCTCGAAATTGTCTATCATCTTTACTTTTTACTTCTCACCCTTTTTCCAATATCATAAACAACTCTCTTCCCGCTCGTGGTTTGATAGAGTTATAGCAAGGTTCGAATGCTTTGAAAGAAAAATAAGGGTTGAAATAATTTTGATATTCTTCCTTATTTCCGCCAAATGGAGGTTTTTCGCTTATTGGCTTGTCTGTAAAAAGTAAACCTACCAGTTTTCCATTTTTAGTTAACAGCTGATTCATTTTTTCTGCATACTTATTCCGCAACGATGGATTTAAAGCACAAAAAAAAGTTTGTTCTAAGATTAGATCAAAATTGTCTTCGATGTTAAAAAAATCGTTATGTAAAAGTTGCTGTTGAGGAAATTCGGGAATTCTTTTTTTTATATTTTCTAAGGGTTGAAGAGCGTAATCGGCAACAAATACATTTTTAAACCCGTTTGTCAAAAGATACTCTGCTTCATAACTATTGCCGCACCCTGGAATTAATATCTTAATTGTTTTATCGTTCAACTGATCTATGTATTCCTTCAAAGGAGTAGAAATATAGCCTATATCCCAACCTGTGTCGTTTTCAGAGTAACGATTTTCCCAAAAATTTTGATTTATTTCACTGTGCATAACCTAAAAATAGACATTTTCATAGAGACATGAAAGCAAAGAGAATAAAACTCCTAAAATTTGAAAAAGTCCAATTTATTCTTAATTTTACGCTTTGAATTAAACCTTAAACCTTAATTTATTCTAAAATGGCAGAAACGAAAAAGCCGGCTGAAGAGCCTAAAAAAAGCGGAAGCAATAAAGGATTGTTAATCGCTTTTATTATCATACTTGCCCTTATCAATGGAGTTCAGTTGTTTTTATACCGCTCAAATACTAATACTATAAAAGACCAAACAACGACCATTTCTAATAATAAAAGTAAAATTGACAGCATGACTGTTCAATTAGATAATTTAAAGAAGGATTTGGAGGCAAAATTGCAAGAGATAGCTTCTTTGCAAGGTGATACAACATTGCTGCATAATCAAATTCTGGAATTAGAGAAAGCCAAAAGAAGTCTGCAATACACTAACAGTAATTGGCAGAAAAAGTACAACGAAGCGATTGCAATAAGAGATGCTTCTGTTAGAGTTAGAGACGATGCAAGTAAAGAAGTAGATCGCTTAAAAGACTTGCTTGCCAAGCAAGATACAATCATTACCAATCAGAAGTTTCTTATCGTAGAGAGAGAGGATACTATCTTAAAAATCACTAAGGAGAAACAAAAATTAGCGGTTAAAGTAGCTATTGCGTCTGTGCTAAGGGCTGAAAATTTTAATATAGAAGCACTTTCTGCTAAAGGGAAGGCCGATACAGATGGAAATTTCAAAGCAAAAAAAATCGATAAAATTCGTGTAGCCTTTACATTGGCTGAAAATATGGTAGCAGAAAAAGGTGGTAGAGATGTATATTTTCGTTTGCTGGAACCAGACGGTTCTGCACTTTTTGATCTAGCGAACGGTGGTGGAAGTTTCCAGTCGTTGGAAGGTAAAGAAATATTTTACACCATGAAACAAACTATTTTGTTTGAAAATAAAGGTCAAAAAGTAACCTACGAATACAAAAAAGGAAGTCCTTACAAGCCAGGTAATAATAAAGTAGAAATCTACTGCGAAGGCGTAAAAATTGGAGAGTCTAAATTTACAGTGAAGTAAACCTTTCTAAAGCATCGTTAAAAACAAAAAATCCTGCCTTGAAGCAGGATTTTTTGTTTTTAACGATGCTTTAGAAATACTTTTTCTAATAACCATTTTTTGAGTTAAATTGCGAATAATTTAAGTTAAGAAATGATAGTATCTAAAGACGACGTAATAAAGGCCCTCAGTACTGTGCAAGAGCCAGATCTAAAACAAGATTTGGTAACTCTTAATATGGTGAAAGATGTGGAAGTGGATGGGAATAAAGTGAGTTTTACGGTAGTGCTTACTACACCAGCTTGTCCGCTGAAAGAATTGATTCGTTCCTCTTGTATCGCAGCAGTGCAAAAAATAGACGCCACGCTACAAGTAACAGTAAACCTTACTGCAAACGTTACTTCAACTCGATTAAATGGCCCTTTATTGCCAGGGGTGAAAAATATTATAGCCATTGGTTCTGGGAAAGGTGGTGTAGGGAAATCTACCGTAACGGCTAATCTTGCTATTGCCTTGGCTAGAACTGGAGCGAGTGTCGGACTTATAGATGCCGATATTTTTGGGCCTTCTCAGCCTATATTGTTTGACTTGGAGGATGCGCATCCAACGGTAGTGCAAGAAAATGGTAAAAACTGGATCATTCCTATACAGCAATATGGAATTAAAATCATTTCTATAGGATTTCTTGCTCCAGCCGAAAGTGCAGTGGTATGGAGAGGGCCTATGGCGAGTGCTGCGCTGAAACAATTTCTAGGCGATTGCAAATGGGGTGAATTGGATTATCTTTTAATAGATTTACCCCCTGGTACAAGTGATATCCATCTTACGCTTGTGCAAACAGTACCCGTAACGGGTGCTATCATTGTAACTACTCCTCAAAAAGTAGCGGTTGCTGATTCACAAAAAGGAGTGAGCATGTTTCGCCAACCTCAAATCAATGTGCCAATATTGGGCGTTATTGAAAATATGGCTTGGTTTACTCCAGAAGAACTTCCAAATCATAAGTATTATATCTTTGGCAAAGATGGCGGTAAAGATATGGCGGAGAAGAACGACTGTCCGCTGCTTGGACAAATACCCTTAATACAAAGTATTCGCGAGAGTGGAGACAATGGAAGGCCAAAGGTGTTGGACAATGATGCGGTAGCAGAGTCATTTAAAGCGTTGGCTGAAAATGTAGCGCAGCAAGTAGCCATACGCAATGCCACCCGAGAAACTACAAAACCAGTAGAAATAAAATTATAAAATTGTCATTGGAATTTTAACAGTCTGTTTTGTGTTTAAAATATTATGGAAATAACACTTTTGAAGAATGATCTTCTAACTAAAGTAGAAGCTGCGCTTAATAACATTCGTCCTTATCTTGAGGCTGATGGTGGGAATGTGAGATTAGTGGATATATCCGAGGATATGATAGTGAAATTGGAAATGCTGGGAAATTGCGGTTCTTGTCCAATGTCTGCTATGACGCTGAAAGCTGGTGTAGAAGAGGCTATCAAAAAAGATGTACCAGAAATAAAAGGCGTAGTTGCGGTCAATAGTTCCAATAGCTAATGACTAAAAATTTGAACGGTATTGGACTTTTTAAAAGGTAAAAATTAAAGAAGTTCTTCAAT
Organism: Cytophagales bacterium; assembly: GCA_043732665.1. Taxonomy (GTDB): domain Bacteria; phylum Bacteroidota; class Bacteroidia; order Cytophagales; family Cytophagaceae; genus JANYCO01. The sequence goes on from JAYTHK010000220.1 coordinate 65,710, forward strand.
AATAAATTAGCACGTAATGAGAATAGGAATATTTTTCGGAGGCCAATCCAGAGAGAGAGAAATTTCTTTTGCTGGAGGGCGCACGGTATACGATAATCTAAATAAAAATTTATTTGAAGCTATTCCTGTTTTTGTAGACAGTACTGGAAATTTTATATTGTTAGATTGGGAGTATATTTACAAAGGTACTATCCGTGATTTTTATCCGCCACACCAATATATTCCATATTCGCCTAGTGGTTTTCAAGTATACATGGAGTCGCTTGGTCAACTTAATCCTTTTGAGCAAGCGCGGATTATAAATGCAGTAGGAACTAGGATAGAGCCTAGAAATTTTCATAAATATTTTGACTTTGCATTTTTAGCCTTGCATGGTCCTTATGGAGAAGATGGAAATATTCAGGGCATTTTAGAATGGTATCATATTCCTTATAGTGGATCGGGTATACTTCCTTCTGCTATTGGAATTAATAAATCGATACAACAAGGGCTTCTTAAAAATGCAGGTTTTAATACACCAGTAAATTTTAAGTTGACTAAAAAAGAATGGTTTTCAAATTCTGACAAAGAAAAACTCTTACACCGATACAAAAACGAGCTAGGACTTCCATTTGTAGTGAAAGCCCCTAGTCAAGGATCTTCTATAGGGATTAGTATAATTTCAGAAATGGATTTGAAGAAATTCATTTATTCGGTGAACAAGGCTTTCTTTTTACAGCAAATAGAAAAACAAGATTGGGATGTTTTGTCTGATGAAGAAAAGATTCATTATCTACGAACCCTCACAGATATTCGAGATGGTATAGGAATGCCAGTCATGGCAAACGACAGACAAATCAATCATCCAGAGGATTTATTAGGGTATATCAACGAACAATTCGCACACAGCGAAATGACGGTTTATTTGGAGAGTTTGGATAACGAAGAAGAGATTCTGATTGAATCTTTTATTAAGGGAAAAGAATTTTCCTGTATCGTTATTCAAGATGAAAAAGGAAATGCTATAGCGCTTCCTCCTACAGAAATTGTAAAGGGAAATGATTTTTTTGACTACCGCTCTAAGTATCTGCCAGGCATGGCTCGTAAGGTGACGCCTATCAATTTGCCAGTTGAGCAGATTGAAAAGATAAGAAGTGAATGCGAAAGATTGTACAAGGAATTAAATTTTAACGTTTACGCAAGGCTTGATGGTTTTATCAATGAAGAGGTTGGAATTTTCCTAAACGATCCGAATACTACTTCGGGAATGTTGCCTTCTTCTTTTTTCTTTCATCAGGCGGCTGAAATCGGTATGAATCCATCTCAGTTTCTGACGTATATTATCCGTACTTCTCTTTCTGAAAGAATTCGTACAGGAAAGAAAACGTATTCCATTAAGAAACTTTTGAATGACCTAGATTCAAATCTTGATAAATTCAACTCTAGTGTTGCGGATAGGATAAAAGTAGCCGTTATAATGGGCGGATTTTCCTCAGAGCGCCATATATCGGTGGAAAGCGGAAGGAATATTTATGAAAAATTATCTTCTAGTACCAAGTACGAACCAATCCCTGTTTTTCTTACAGGCTCAGAAGAAAATCATGAACTTTATGTGATTCCTGTCAACGCAATGTTGAAAGACAATGCAGACGACATCAAAGAAAAAGTTTCGAATAAAGAAGATAAGCATTCCGTGATTCATCAGATCATAAAAGAAACAAAAAGCGTTACAGAAAAATACGTTCAGAATTATATTTCGGAGTCGAAAAAAATCTCCTATAAAGAATTGTCAGAACTCGTAGAAGTTGTATTCATAGCTTTGCACGGAAGGCCAGGAGAAGACGGATCGGTGCAGGCGGAACTTGAAAAATACAATGTGCCTTATAATGGTTCTGGTATTGAAAGTTCAAAAACGACCATTAATAAATTTGAAACCAATAGAATTCTTCGTGAAAATGGAATTCCTGTGGCGAATTCTTTTTTGGTATATAAGCAAGAATGGGAAAATTTTTACATAGATCTTATGTGTAAAATTGAACGACAGTTTATTTATCCATTTATAGCTAAGCCTTCTGACGATGGCTGTAGTTCTGCGGTAAAGAAGATCAACAACAGAGACGAGTTGGTGGCTTATGCAAAAATGATGTTTGGTTGGGACGGGATAAGAGATTCTGAAAGTTCTAGAATTTTAAAATTAAAATTCAACGAAGAATTTCCACAGAAAAATTATTTCATGGTAGAAGATATTATTCGTAAAGACGGAGGAAAACATTTCCTAGAAGTTACTGGAGGAATAATGACTCGTTACGATGAAGCTGGAAATATTCAATACGAAGTTTTTGAACCCTCGGAGACATTGGCGTCTGGAGAGGTGCTTAGTTTGGAAGAAAAATTTTTGGCGGGAGAAGGGCAAAATATAACACCAGCACGTTTTTCAGAAGACGAAGGTGCTTATCATTATATTTCAACGCAAGTAAAAGATACATTGCATAAAACAGCCCAGTTGCTCAATGTGCAGGGTTATGCGCGAATAGATGCTTTTGTGAGAATATACGAGGATAATAAAGCAGAAACTGTAATTATAGAAATAAATTCCTTGCCTGGTATGACGCCCGCTACGTGTATATTTCACCAAACAGCCCTAAACGGTTACAAACCATACGATTTCATTGATAATATACTTACCTTTGGAATGCAACGGGTGAAAAAAAAGTAGTTAAATGTTAAAAAAGTGAAAAGTGAAAAGTGAAAAGTGAAAAGTGAAAAATTGGGTACATGATTAGATTTTTCACTTATTACCTTTTACTAAAACATTCAAATCCATAACAAATGTTTTTAAAAGCAACAACAAAAAAAGACGTACTAATACACATTGGTATCATAATGGGCATTTCATTGGTGCTTATTTTACTATTTTTTTACGTCTATTTGCCTATTACGACCAATCACGGAGAAACGATCAAGGTGCCAGATATAAAGGGTAAAACCATTGAAGCGTCAGAAGAGATTTTGAATAGCAGCAATTTACGTTCTCAAGTGAACGATTCCAGTTATGTGTCAGGAGCAGTGCCTTTCACTGTTCTCTCCCAGAATCCAGTGGCAGGATCAGAGGTGAAATCGAACCGTAAAATTTACATTACCGTTACTGCTAAAACTCCTCCTATGGTGCCCATGCCCGAGTTGAAAGACAAATCGCTTATGGCGGCAAAAATGGAGTTGAAAAGTCGTGATCTTGTGTTGTTGGAACCCCGCTTAGTATCAAGTCCTTTTGCTAATCTTGTGATTAAGCAATATGCCAATGGCAAAGAGATTGCAGCTAAAACGCTTATTCCAAAAGGAACAAAAATTCTGTTGGATGTAGGTAATGGAGAAGATAATAAGGAAATAGGATTGCCTAACCTTGTAGGGCAAAATATTGACGATGCAAAAGCAATGCTTGTCGAAGAAGGATTGAAGATTGGAATGGAAAAGAGAGAGCAGGGTAGTGGTAAAAATTCTGGAGAAGTAATAAGACAAAAACCAGATTTTAGGTCAGGGGCTTTGATACGAGTAGGCGAGATGGTGGATTTGTGGTACGCCGAATAATTTATTTACTATTTGGTCGTTTAGCGTATACATTCTAAAGGAAGAAGTTTGATATTAAGTTTCCTTCCTTTGTTCTTAAATAAGTATGATAAAACAGCGATTAAAGCCTATTCTATCCCTTCTATTACTGATTAGCTTCTGTAGTCTTAAGAGTTATTCTCAATTCATTATTACAGGTCTTGTCGAGGATCCTTCTCGAAATTCAAATCCTACGCACAAAACGACAAATTCTAACCTACGTGCTCAATCAACTAGCGCTGTAATAGCCTATTCAGATACCCTACGGTTGCCTTTTTTTGAAGACTTCTCTGGAGTGGTAGTGCCGATAGATTCTATCGTTATTTCAACTTCAGACAATCTTGTGAAAGTGTATAGCAAAATTTTAAATTCGTACCCAGACGGTACCGCTATTTTTATTGGATTTAATACAATACCTGTTGCCTTGACGGTAGCAGACAGCTTGAATCAAAATCAATGGTTCATTAAAAAAAATGCTACCAATCAATTTTATATTTGCTTAAAGGCTTCACCGACTACTCCTAAGAAATTTTATTCTACTAATATTACGTATGCAAATGCTTACTGGCGTCTAGTAGGTAATAGTTATTCTACTGCATTGGATAGTTTGAAATGGGAGGTGGGAGGAAATACTTATATAAACAATCGATTTCCGCTTAATCCCGTGAGCTATAATGTAGCTACTTTTGATGGATTGATGTCGAATGGGGTGCCATACAGTTCTGCACCGCGTGCAATAGGTTATGCGGATGTCCTTACCTCTCTTCCTATAAACTTAAAAGCACTTACGCGTGCCGACAGCGTATACTTAAGTTTTTATTGGCAGCAAACAGGGATAGGAGAGGCTCCCGACAGTGGCGATTATTTAGAATTAGATTTTAAAGATTCTAAAGGGGTTTGGAATATGATTTACACGATTAACGGCACTTCTGCTTATATGGATACCTTTAAATTTAAACTTATAAAAATAGATTCTTCGGCCTATTTTTATAAAGGGTTTCAATTTCGTTTTCGGTCACATGGAAGACTCTCTGGACCTTTCGATGTCTGGAATCTTGATTATATTTATTTGGATAAAAATAGAACCTCAGATCCTCGAGTGTTTGATATGTCCGTCGGGAATGCCTCTGTGAGTTTTTTAAAAAATTATACCTCCATGCCCTACAATCAATATTTTGCCAATAAGGCAAATGAAATTGGGCTGCTTCGGCTTACTACTAATAACATTTCTGGAGGTATTTATTCAGGTGCCGATTTGCAAACTGTTTGTACGTTGACTACAAATGTGGTCTCGCCTTCTTATAGCTATTTCTATAAAGCATTATCAGGTCTTCACAATGCTGCTAGCACTCAATTGGCCTATAAGGATTCTTGTTCTTTTCCATTAGATAGTCTTAAAAATCAAAATTTTCCAATGAAAGTGGATGCCAAATATTATATTGGAATAAATGATACTGCAAGTAGTATTTTACATGCTTACAATAATACGTATGTTACTTCAACTATTCTTTGGGATTACTATGCCTACGACGATGGTACTCCAGAAGCAGGTGTAGCGATCAATCAGGCAGGAGTAAAAGTAGCGAATAAATTCACCACTAATTTGCCAGATATACTAACAGATGTTGATATCTACTTTACTCGTAGTGTAGGTCCCAATTTAGATGGGGATCATATATTTTTATGTGTTTGGGATAATAATTATAATCTATTAATAAAAGACACGATACAAATACAGTATGGAGGGTATATGCGCTATCACCTATATAAACCAGTGGCTATAGGTGCAGCCGATTTTTATGTGGGATACTTGCAAAATTTCAGCTATTCACTGTCTATAGGTTATGATCGAAATTACGACCATTCGGATAAAATGTTTTTTAATTTGGGAGGAGGAACAAGCTGGAGTGCCTATAACCTACAGCCAGGCTATTTGAAAGGAAGCATGATGATTCGTCCTGTGTTTAGTAAACAACAATTCTTGGTGACTCCCGTTGTTGAAAAAGAAGAGGAGGGTTTGCTGGATGTTGTTTTATATCCTGTACCAACAGACAACGAATTGAAAATAAAAGGTGGAATTTCTGAAATTGCACTTTACGATCTTACCGGACGAAAACTATGTGCGAATACTTTTGATCCGTTCCAAGAAGAAAAAAGTATCGATGTTTCTTCTGTCCCAAATGGATTATATATTACTGAAATTAAGATAAACAATACGGTTTTTGTTAAAAAAATTCTTGTGCAGCATGCTTATTAAATTTAAGTAATTCTTTAATCGTTGGAAAAAATATCAGAAGTGGAAACACTTCTTGTAAGTATAATAATTAACAGTTCTTAATCTATTGCAGTAAGTGTTATAGAGGAGAAAGGTAAATGCTGATTTTTGTATATTAACACCACCAATCTTAATCATATCAATAAACTTTGTAAAACGAATTATAGCGCAAGCGATTTGATTGGGAGTCTACACGAAAATTTATTTTTAAATGTGTACAACGCTTCGCTAGAAGAGTTCGAATTTGATAACCAAAAGAGGTAGCAATCCATCGAGAAAAAAAAGTGGTTGTATACTATGAAGAGGTTTTTCAGGTAGTGTCTGAAAAGTTGTATTTAGAATCATGTGTTATACCTCATAAAGACAAAGGCAGAAATGATGGGAGGAAGGGTAGAGGTAGAAAGTGAAGTAAGCAAAGGGACTACTTTTAGAATTATATTAAAGAACCCATAACGAGTATTGTTCGGAAGATTTTTTTAAAATTATTTTTTGGAACATCCTTTGCCGAGAAGAATAATTTTATTGTTAGCTATTTTATAACTGGTATTAGTGGAGGTTGTTAGTGCTTTTAAAATCTCCTTTTCTGTTAAGTGGTCAAAGGTTCCCGTATATCTACAATTGAGTACTTGAGGCTCTTTGACGGCAATCTCTTTGTTGAAATATTTTCCCAACACTTCCGTTACTTGCAACATACTTGTATTATCAAAGACCAATCGTTTGTCTTTCCATGCTAGAAAATTAGCGTCTGTTATTTTGTGCCTAGTTAAATGTGACGACCGATCAAGTTCTCCTTTGAAGCCAGGAGTGAGAATGAGTTTGTCCTTTTCTTGCTCTTTTTCTTTTTCAAAATTGATTGCAAAAGAAACGCTTCCTATAAGTACCTGAACAATTTCTTTCGCTTCATTTTTTACAGAACGCACCGTAAACGAAGTGCCTAATGCAGTAGTAGTAGAACGTAAACCAATTACTTTAAATTGTTTGTCCTTCGATTTGTTTACCTCAAAAAATGCTTCGCCTTCCAGATAAACTTTTCTCGCCTCCGAATTGTAATCGGAGTAGTAAGTAAGACGACTGTTTTTGTTGAGCCATACTTTACTGCTGTCTGGAAGATATAGTTCCATTTCATTTCCCAATGTTGCAAAATTTATTACTGTAGCATTATTGAATAATGTATATTTTACTAAGAAAGTAATTCCTATTAGTAATAAAATGGAAGCCGTTACTTTGTATGCGTTAGAAGATAGTTTAAGAGATACCATCCTCCTTTTTTTTGTCTTTTGGTTTTTTGTATTTAA